>NZ_JBEZJQ010000008.1:0-333034 GCF_040653135.1 Actinomadura sp. NPDC048021 | reverse complement strand
GATGGCACGGGGCGACCCGGTCGAATAAAGACCGGGCCGATAAAGGCACTGGCTTTTAACACGCTGTTGAGTTCTCAAGAAACGGACACCCACCGTACCGGATCCGCTTTCGCGTTTCCCGCCCCGGGGCGACTTATTCTTACTTTATCAGATCCGCTCGGACTGTCAATTCCGGGCTTTTCCGATACGCCATTCCGAATCCGCTTGCGCGGTTCCTTCCCGGCGGTGTCGCTATTTCATCAGATCCGGCCCGATTGTCAAAATCGAGCTTTTCCGACCCACCACGGCACGGCACGGCCGACACGACGAAGCCGTGTCGGCTGGTTCGTAGGTGGTTTCCCCATGGTTCGGCCGGCCGCCATGCGAGCGTCCTGCATCCGTGAGGGGACGAGGGGTTAACTTACGCGGTCGGAGCGCCCGCGTCAAATCGGCACCCCGGTCCGATGCTCCTCCGCAGGTTGCAGCGTATTGGGGGAACCCGGTGGGGCCTGTCACCATCTATCTAAGTAGATCACCCAGCCCAAGCAGGAGAGGTACCACCATGGCCTACCCGCCCGCCCCGCCGCCGCCCCCGAGCTCCGGCGCCGGCTCTCCGCCCCCGAACCACCTCCCGTGGGCGATCGCGACCACCATCCTGTGCTGCCTGCCCGCAGGCGTCGTGTCCATCGTCTACGCCGCCCAGGTCAACTCCAAGTGGTCGGCGGGCGACCAGGCCGGTGCGATCAAGTCCTCCAACAACGCGAAGACCTGGGCGATCGTGTCCGCGGTCCTCGGCGTGGTCGTCGGCGCCATCTACTTCTTCATCGCCATGGCGGGGAACAGCGGCAGCTGACCGATGACGGATGAGTCCCGGCCCGTCCCGCTCCCGCGGGGCGGGCCGGTTCCCGGAGCACCGGACGGTTCTCGACAGCCCCTCGCCGTCCGGCTCCTGCGGCCCGGCGGGGTGCTGGTCCTCAGCGTCGCCGCCGTCTTGTACGTCGCCGCGGTCGACCCCAACGAGGCGGGGCACTATCCGACATGCCCCTTCCTCGCTCTCACCGGGTTCCAGTGCCCGGGCTGCGGTTCGATGCGCACCGTCCACGCGCTCGCCCACGGCCATCTCCAGGAGGCCTTCGGCCTGAACGTGCTGACCGTCGCGATGCTCCCGGTTCTGGCGTTCTTCTGGCTCCGGTGGGCGAGAGCCCGCGCCCTGGATCGTCCGGTGAGGACAAAGGTGGCGCACCCCGCGCTGATCTGGGCCCTGTTCGGCGCCATCCTTCTCTTCTGGCTGATCCGGAACCTCCCGGTCGGATCGGCCCTCGCCGCCTGACCACCAACGGCCATGGTCCGGGCGCTCCTTTCGCCATGCCCGGCGCGGCACGCCAGGCACTCCATGGCCCTCGGCTCCCCGGTGTTCGCGGCAGCTCCGCTGTGCTTTCCCAGTGGAGTAGCACCCCCAGTGGAGCGTGCTGGGCCGAAATTCGCTCGCGCAGGCCCCCGGCCAGCAATCACACTCTGTGCGTGATGGAAGTAGCCCTATGTTCCCTGGATGAGCCCGCATTGGCGCGGCTGCTGGACGCGGCCGTGGCGGGCGCCGATCCTCTGGAGGTCATGCCTCCGGTCGCCGGCGCGCCCGGCTGGACACCTGAGCGCCGGACGGCGTTCCTGGAGTTCCACCGGGCGAGATGCCTGAACCCGGCGACGGCGGTGGAGCGCACGTGGGTGATCGATGTCGACGGGGAGGCGGTCGGGGCGGCGCGCCTGGAGCCCCGAGGTGACGCGGTGGAGGCGGGCATCTGGTTGAGCCGCGCTTCCCGGGGTCGCGGGATCGGCACGCGGGTGACGGCGTTGCTGCTGGCTGAGGCCCGGTCGACCGGAGCGGCAAGGTTCCTCGCTTCGACGACCACCGGCAACCGCGGTGCCCGCTCGTTGCTGGCGACCGCAGGCGCCGTGCTCACCGTTGAAGGGGACGAGGTGACCGCCGAGCTTCCGCTCGACTGAAGTCCGTCTCGCGCCTGGCCCCGCGCATGCGTCCACGCTCGACCGTGAAGAGGCATCAAGAACCTCTCCGCTAGAGACGGGACCGCACCGCCGCGATCGCCATCCGGCGCGTACCTGCCCGTTCGCCGCGCTCGCGGCGAACGGGCGGAAGGCGGAACGCGGCTGGACAAAGGAGTCGCCCACGGCCTGAAGTATCTGTTCTCCGCGCTCCCCTCACGCGTCCCGCGGCGAGCGCGATCCCGAACGGTCCAGTCATTTCGAGGCGACGCGAGCCCCCGACCGCTCCGCTCCCTCGGCGGTCGAGGCCGTCCCGCCTTGGACGCGAGACGTTGGTCGCGCGCGTTCGGACCGGCGGCACGGCGACGGCCACCGGTTGTACGCGTCCCCCTAGCGGCGGTGTCCGCTGCTGCACGATGTCCTGTCTGGGCTGGCACACGAACGTGACGGACACACGGGAGGTTCACCGCAGCAAGCGGGGGGCAATCGCCATGCGAGGCCACCCGCCCGGTGTCGTCCGGTGAAGGCGTCGGCGGGGCGTCAGGCCGGGTCGGTGAAGGCGGGCGGGCGCTTGTCGAAGTAGGCGCGGACGGCCTCGACCTGGTTGGGGCTTCCGCGCAGGGCGCCGAGGGTCCGGGACTCCTCCAGGAACTGGCCGGCCAGGTCGGTGTCGGCGGCGCGGTTGAGCAGGCGCTTGGCTCCGCGGACGGCGTCGGGGCTGTTGCCGGCGATCTCGCGGGTGAGTTCGGTGGCGGCGGCGCGCGGGTCGTCGGCGGTGCGGGTCGCCAGGCCGATGCGGACGGCTTCCGCGCCGGAGATCATGCGGCCGGTGAAGGTGAGCTCCTTCGCGACGTCCTCTCCGACCAGGCGGATCAGCGCGGCCGTGCCGGTCATGTCGGGCACCAGGCCCCAGCGGATCTCCAGGACCGACAGGCGCGCGTCCGGGGCGACGATCCGGATGTCGGCGCCGAGCGCGATCTGCAGGCCGCCGCCGAGGGCGTGGCCGTGGACGGCGGCGATGACGGGCTGCGGCAGCTCCCGCCATACGTGCACGGCCTGCTGCCCGAGGTTGGTGATGCGTCCCGGCTCGCGCGCGGTGATGTCGCCGGCGCGCCGCCCGGCGCCGTCGCCGGCCATGGCGGCGAAGTCGGCGAAGTCCAGGCCCGCGCAGAAGGCGCGGCCCTCCCCCGACAGGACCACGGCCCGGACGGAGCCGTCGGCGGCGAGGGCGTCCCCGGTGCGGGCGAGCGCCTCGAACGTGGCCAGGTCGAGGGCGTTCAGCTTGTCGGGACGGTTGAGCCGCACGTCGGCGACCCCCTCGTGGACGTGCACGGTGACGCGGTCGGTCATGCCGGGGGCCCTCTCATCCTCGCGGGTCGTCTCCAAGGGACGATTCCATGCGGCGTCCGGCCGGTCGAGGGCGAGGCTCAGGTCACGGGGACGATCCGCGCTTCGGTGAGCCGGCCGCCGTCGATGTCCAGGAGCCCGAGGGTGCCGTGCGGCTGGCGGCGCCGGTCGGTCGGCGACCCGGGGTTGAAGATGCGGATGCCGTCGCCGGTCTCGTCCAGGGGGATGTGGGAGTGCCCGAACACGACGAGGTCGGCGCCGGGGAACCAGCGCCGCATCCGGGCGGTGCGGCCCTTGGCCTGGCCGCTGTCGTGGACCATCGCGACGGCGAGGCCGTCCAGGTCGAGTTCGAGGCGTTCGGGCGCGCCCCACCCGGCCACGTCGGGCCCGTCGTTGTTGCCGAGGACGGCGTGGACGGGCGCGTACTCGGCCAGCTCGTCCAGGACGGACGCGACGCACACGTCGCCGGCGTGCAGGATCACGTCGGCGTCCCGCAGGTGCTCGGCCACCCGCGGCGGGCACGACTTCCAGCGCCGGGGCGCGTGGGTGTCGGAGATGGCCACCGCTCTCATGCGCCCCATTCTCCCTCAGGGGTCACCATGGGCCGGATGCCGACCTCGCCGGGGCGCCGCCCGTCGGCGCGTTCGAGCTGAAAAGTGAGTGATTTTGCCACGGCAGGTCTCGGACACGCGTGGGAAACAACTGTAAACACGCAGTCATTACTCAGGGCTGAACTGCGGAGTTACGCTCGAATTCCTCGCGATCGTCCAGAAGGATTCGGCCGTACGCCCCCGGTCGTTCTTCCCGACACGGCGACCCAGCACCGCGAGGGCACAGTGAGGGCGGCCGGGCCCGAGGAGGATGATCACTCCCTTGCACCGGCCCCGGGCCCGGCCGCCTCTCCGCACGCTCGCCCTGGGCTAGGGGGTCAGGTAGAGCTTGCGGTCGAAGACGCCGGAGCCCGGCGTGCTCTCACCGCGGGCGATGGCGGAGCCGCTGCCGGTGCCGTTGGACGGGCAGAGGCCGCTGCTTCCCGTCTGCCGCACGAGCGTGATGCCGTCGGCCCTGCCCTGCGCGTCGTCCTGGCCCGGCAGGGGGCGGTTCGGGTTGTCGCGGTTGTAGACGTCGAAGCGCAGACCGTCGGTGCCGCCCGTCCGGAATCCGTAGTAGCAGGTGACGGTGATGCCGAGGATCTTTCCTTCCATCTTGAAGCGAAGACCGCCGTTGATGGACAGGACGCCGTCCCGGCCGCCGGAGACCGGGTCGTAGGCGACGCTCCCGCTCTTGTCGGGCATCTGGCTGAGGTCGAGGTCGGTGGGCGGGGAGCTCAGGCCGTTGGAGGTCCGGCACGCGCCGATCGACGCGGCGGTCAGCTCGCCCGCGCCGGTGGACTGGACGGTGCCCTGCAGTTCGGCGCCGTCGCAGGAGCCGGTCACCTTCGCGCCCAGGTAGTCGACGGAGAACGCCAGACCCCCGACGGTGGCGACCTGCCAGTTGCCGGAGTAGGGGGCTCCGGTGGCGGTCTCCTGGCGGATCGTGGTGGTGGCGGCGGACGCGGCGGGCGCCGTCAGGGCCAGCGCGGCGGAGGCGGCCGCGAGGGGGGCGGCCAGCCTGATGGGAGCCTTCACGGGGTTTCCTCCTCGGGGAGAGGGATTTGATTTTTTCTACCCGAGTGGCCGTGAAATGCAAGACCCTTCCCGCCGGATATCCGCACTCTAGAAGATTCCGATAAACGAGGGCCGCCGGATGCTAAGTCGACCGTGATATCGACCGCGGAGTCAAGCACTTTGTGCGCAGAAATGGGAGGGCGCGCGGCCGGGACGGGAGGTATGGACGGAACCCGGCCGCGCGCCTGGCCTGTCAGTGGAACACGGGCGTCATCGCGTAGACGCGGTTCGGCTTGTTGTAGCCGAAGAAGACGCGGGTGCCGCGGCCCGCGGGCGCGACCGCCAGCCCCTCGCTCTCCCCGGTCAGCGGGATGGGGATCGCTTCGAGGATGTTCCCCGCCCGGTCCAGCACGGTGATGGCGTTGTTGGTGTAGTAGAGGACCTTGTCACCGGCCATCTCCAGGCCCTGCGGGACGCCCTGGTAGCCGAGGTCGAAGGTCGAGCGGACGGTGCCGTCGAGGTCGGTGAACGCGAACACGAAGGGGCCCTGGTCGCCCGGTCCGGCGTGCACGAGCAGGCCGTCGCGCCGGTCGTCGACCGCGACCAGGCCGGAGTTGCCGAGCGCGCCGAAGTCGATGGTGCGCACGACCTCGGGTTCGCCGCTCCAGTCCACGACGTTGACCTTGGTCGGGTTCGTGCCGCCGCCGGTGGCGACGTAGAGGAGCCCGTCGCGGTCGGCGCTGATCTCGGCGGCGTGCCCGACGGCGAGCGGCGCGCTCTCCTTGAGGGTGGTGCCGTCGCGGTCGTACTCGCGGATGACGCCGTGTCCGCCGCCCACGTCGAAGCCGACGTAGAAGCGGCCGCGGCGGTAGGCCAGGCCCTGCATGTTGTCGGTGTGGGGGACGTTGAACAACAGGTCGAAGGTGAAGGAGCGTCCGGCGGCCGCGGCGGGGCGGGCGCCGGCCAGGGCTGCGGCTCCGGCGAGCGTGGCGGCGCCCGCGAAGCCGAGGACTCTGCGGCGAGTGAGAGCTGCCTCGCCGAGTCCGGGTCCGTGCATCGTGCCTCCTTGGGTGGGGGGTGGGGAGGTCAGGGGCCGGTGGGCCGGGGGGCCAGCACCTCGGGGTTCGCGCAGTGCAGGAGGGCCTCGCCGCGCAGGTGGCGGCCGACGTCGGCGGCGAGGATGCGGGCCGCGTTGGCGGCGGTCTGCTTGCTGGCCCCGGCCAGGTGCGGTGTGACGATGATGTTCGGGGTGGTCAGCAGCCGCGACCCGGCGGGGATCGGCTCCTCGGGGAAGACGTCGAACGCGGCGGCGAACAGGTGGCCGGACTCGGCGGCGTCGCAGACGGCCTCGTAGTCCAGCAGCGACCCGCGCGCGCAGTTGACGATGATGGAGCCGGGCGGCATCGCGGCGATCTGCGCGGCGCCGATCATCCCCGTGGTCTGCGGCGTCGCGCGGGCGTGCAGGGAGACGATCTGCGCGCGCGCCAGCAGCTCGTCGAGCGGGACGAGTTCGGCGATGCCGGACAGGTCGCCGAGGTCGTCCAGGTACGGGTCGTGGACGAGCACGCGGGCGCCGAGCGCGGCGAGGGCCCGGGCGACGCGGCGGCCGACGGCGCCGCAGCCGACGAGACCGGCGGTGCTGCCCTGGATCTCGATGCCGACGTCGTCGTAGCGGTAGTAGTCGCCGCGCCACTGCCCCGCCATCAGGTCGACGTGCGTCTGCGGGATGCGCCGGACCGCCGCGAGGATCAGCCCGAGGGTGTGCTCGGCGGTGGCGCCGGCGTTGCGGCCGGGCGCGAAGCAGACGGCCACGCCGTGCTCGGTCGCCGCCTCCAGGTTGGCGTTGACGGGCCCGCCGCGGCTGATCCCGAACAGCCGCAGGTCCGGCGAGGCCTCCAGGATCCGCCGGGTCAGCGGGGCCATCTGGGTGACGCAGACCTCGGCGCCGCGCAGCGCCTCGATGAGCTGCTCCTCGGTCCCCGACGCCTCGTCCACCTCCGCGACGCGCCCGAACGGCTCCACCGGCCACGGCAGGGTGACCTCCGAGAACGCCAGGTCGGCGGGCGCCTCGGCGCGCAGGGCGTCGATGAGCAGCTCGTTGCGGACGAAAAGGTCACCGGCCGCGAGCACGCGGGTAGTCATTCATCGCTCCAGTGGGGTGTTGAACTCCAGGAGGGCGGCCTCGCCGTCCCGGAGCCGGATCTCGGTCAGTGCGCAGTTGCCCAGCGACGGGAACCGCCGCCGGTAGTCCTTGAGCGGCACCCCCAGCAGCCGGCACAGCGCGAGCCGGATCGCCGTGGAGTGCGCGACGACCAGGACGCGGCCGCCCTGGTGCAGGCGGGAGATGTCGTCCAGGCACGCGGTGAAGCGGCGGGCGGCGGCGGACGGATCCTCGCCGCCGGGAAGGTGCGCGGCGACGGGGTCGGCAAGGAAGGCGCGCAGATCCTCGGGGAACTTGCGTTCCATCTCCGCGCGGGTGAGCCCCTCGCCCTGCCCGAAGTCCAGTTCCCGGAGCCGCTCGTCGACGTGCAGCCGCGCGCCGATCGCCGCGGCGGACGGCGCCGCGGTCAGCCGGGACCGCGACAGGTCCGAGCACCACACCGCGTCGGGCCGGGCCGTGCCCGCCCACGCGGCCAGGGCGCGGGCCTGCTCCAGGCCGCGCGGCGTCAGCGCGACGTCGCTGGTCCCCGCGTAGCGGTTGTCGGCGTGCCATTCGGTCTCCCCGTGCCGGACGAGGATGAGGCGCGTCATCGTGATGTCCTCTCGCGTGCGTGCGCGGCGGTCTCGGCGGGCAGCCATCCGCGCCGTTCCAGCTCACCGACCAGGCGCAGGTAGGGCGCGTCGAACACGCCGGTCCTGTCCGGACGCGGGTCGATCACCGCCCTGACGGCGACCATCCGCCCGGCGGTCTCGGCGATGTCGCGGCCCGGCGCGGCGGCGAGGACGGCGGCGCCGAGCGCGGGCTCGGCCTGCCGGGGCAGCACGACGGGGCGGCCGAGGATGTCGGCGCGCAGCTGGCACCAGTACCGGCTGCGCGCGGCCCCGCCCGTCAGCGTCAGGTCGCCGCCGGTGGGCGCGCCGAGCAGGTCGAGGTGGTCGAAGCAGAGCCGCTCCAGGTAGCCGACGCCCTGCAGGAGGGCGGCGAAGTCGTCGGCCTCGTCGCCCGTGCCGCCCAGCCGGAAGCCGCGGGCGTCCGGCGCGAGGAACGGGAACCGCTCCCCCGCCGGGACGAGCGGGTAGGCGAGCGCCGCCGCGGGTTCGTGCCGGGCGGCGCGCCGGTCCAGGTCGGCCAGGTCGCGGCCCGGGAAGTCGCGGGAGAGCGCGCCGGCGCCGGTGCTGGACGCGCCGCCGGGCAGCCACCGCCCGTCCGGGGCCTTGTGGGAGTAGACGACTCCGAACGGGTCCTGGACGAGGTCGTCGCTGACGCCTTTGAGGACGAGGGTCGTGCCGAGGACGGAGTTCCAGGATCCGACGGTGAGGCACCCGGTGCCGAGCTGCGCGGCGCAGCCGTCGGTGGCGCCCGCGACGACCGGGGTCCCTTCGGGGAGGCCGGTCGCCTCGGCGGCCGCGGCGCAGACCGTCCCGAGCGGGGTGCCGGACCGTTCCAGGGGCGGGAGCAGGCCGGCGGGGACGCCCAGCGCGTCGAGGACGTCCGCGGGCCAGTCCTCGGCGACGAGGTCCGCCCCGGTCTTGAGCGCGTTGCTGAGGTCGGCGGCCACCGGGTGCCCGGTCAGCCGCCGGTTGACGAAGTCGGCCTGGTGGGCGAGGCGGGCGCCCTCGCGCGGGTGGTGCTCCAGGAGCCACAGCAGCTTCGGCAGCGCCCAGGCGGGCTGCATGCGCTGGTAGCCGAGGGCGCGCCATACCTCGCCGCCGGCCTCGTTGACCCGCTGGACGTGGCCGGCGGCGCGGGTGTCGTCGTACATGAGCGCCGGGGTCAGCGGCCGCCCGCCGTCGTCGGTGAGCAGGATCGTCCCGGACGTGGCGTCGACGGCGACGGCCTGCACCGCCGGCGCCGGGACGTCGCGCAGCGCCTCCCGGCAGGCGGCGCCGACCGCCGTCCACCAGTCCTCGGGGTCCTGCTCGTGCCGGGGGCCGTCCCGCCGCCCGGTCAGCGCCCGGCTGCCGGCGCCCGCCACGTCGCCCGACGCGGTGACGGCGAGCGCGCGCACGCTCTGCGTCCCCAGGTCGACCCCGACCCACACCGCCTCGTTCTGGTCGGTCACCGGGCGCCGCCGTCCAGGCCGGTGCGGGCGCGGGCCGCCGCGAGGGTCGGCCAGGCGGGCGCCGTGGTGGAGCGGATCGTCAAGAAGTCCTCGTAGGTCTGGGAGTAGTGAGCCGCCCGGTCCGGGTCGGGCGCGTGGGTGTCGCCGGGACGGACGTGGTCTCCGGCGGCGGCGCGGGCGTCGGCGGCCCGCCCGGTGGCCAGGAGGCCGGTGATGAACGCGCCGCGCGCCCCGGCCTCGCTGTCGGCGGACCGGACGACCGGGACGCCCGTGACGTCGGCCAGCATGCCCAGCCAGACGGGGCTGGCCGAGCCGCCGCCGCTGACCCGCAGCTCGGTGGGACGGGTCTCTGCCGCCGTCAGGCAGTCGCGGACGACCAGGCTGAGCCCCTCCAGGACGGCGCGGGCGACGTGCTCGCGCTCGTGGTGGACGGTGAGGCCGTGGAACGCGCCGCGCGCCTGCGGGTCCAGGAACGGCGCGCGTTCGCCGGCGGGCGACAGGTACGGCAGGAAGACCAGCCCGTCGGCGCCCGGCGCCGCCGACGCGGCCAGCTCGGCGAGCGCCGCGGGCGCGGCGAGGCCGAGCACGCGGCACGCCCAGTCGACGACCTGGCCGCCCGCGAGCGTCGGGAAGGCCCGCAGGTAGCGGCCCGGCAGGCCCATCGCGACCGTGAGGCCGGACGGGTCGCCGCCCAGCCGCGGGCCGTCCACGACCGTCTCGGTGCACAGCGTCGTGCCGAGGATCGTGCAGGCCTGGCCGGGGTCGACCGCGCCGACGCCGATCGCGGTGGACGCGATGTCGTAGGGGGCGAGGACGACGGGCAGGCCCTCCGGCAGCCCCAGCTCGTCCGCCGCGCCCCGGGTCAGGGGAGCGGCGCGCCGGTCGTCGCCGAGCACGTCGGGCAGGAGCCGCCGCGCCCACTCCATGTCGTAGGCGCGGACCAGTTCGTCCGAGTAGCGGAGCTCGGCGATGTCCAGGAACGGCGCGGACGCGTCCGAGCCGTCCACCGCGATCCGCCCGGTGAGGCGGGAGAAGATCCAGCCGCCGCAGGTGAGGGACGCCGCCGACCGGGCGAGCCGGTCAGGGTCGTGCTCGCGCAGCCAGGTGAGGATCGCGTTCGGCAGGCCCGCGAAGTGCAGCGACCCGTTGACGCGGAACGCCCGCTCCAGCACGCCGGAGGCCGCCCAGCGCTCGACGGCGGGGGCGGCGCGGCCGTCGTTCCACAGGATCGCCGGGCCGGTGGGCGCGCCGTCGCCGTCCACCAGCCAGCAGCCGTCGCCCTGCGCGGTGAGCGCGAGGAAGTCGACGTCGCCGCCGACCTTCCCGAGCACCTCCCGGACGGCGTCGGCGACGGCCCGCCACACCGCGGCCATGTCCTGCTCGGCGTGTCCCGGCGCGGGCCGGGCGACCTCGGTGGGCCGCCGGGCGACGGCCAGTTCGGCGCCGTCCCCGGCGTACCCCACCGCTTTGATCATCGTGGTGCCCGCGTCGACGCAGACGACCGTCATCGGCTCCCCCGTCCGTTGCGTAGTGGTCCCATCCAACCCGTGCCGGTCAGGCGCGGCCGTGCGAGGCGCGGGAGCGGCGGGCGACCGAGTCCAGCGCCACGGCGAGCAGCAGCACGGCGCCGGTGACCATGAAACGGTAGGACGAGTCGAGGTTCAGCAGCGTCAGCCCGCTGGAGATCGACTGGATGACCAGGATGCCGAGCAGTGCCGCGAAGGCGTTGCCGCGCCCGCCGAACAGGCTCGTCCCGCCGATGACGGCCGCCGCGATCGCGTTCAGGTTGACGTCGCCGCCGCCGCTGCTCTGGTTGGCCGCCGCGAGGCGCGCCGCGGCGAGGACGCCGCCGATCGCGGCGAGCGTGGTGCACAGGACGAACGCCGAGGCGTAGACCGTCCTGACGTTGATGCCGGCGCGCCGAGCCGCCTCGACGTTGCCGCCGACCGCGTACACGGACTTGCCGTACTTCGTCCGGGACAGGACGTAGTGCGTCGCCAGCACGAGCACCAGGAACAGGACGAACATCCAGCCGACGCCGCGGTCCCGGTTCAGGTACCAGACCGCCACGCCGAGGCCGGCGAGCAGGGCGGCGCTGCGCAGGATGAGCGTGCGCTCCGTCGTCGCGGGCAGGCCCGCCCTGCGGCGCTGCGCGGCCCGGTTGTGGCCCGTCAGGTACAGCCCGGCCGCGCCGACGGCGACCAGCGCGTAGGCGAACCACGGCGGGAGGAAGTCCAGCTGGGCGAAGGTCACCAGCCGCGAGTCGAACGGCAGGTTGATCGAGCCCTTGGGCCCGAGGATCCACAGCTGCAGGCCGAGCCAGCCGAGCAGCCCCGCCAGGGTGATCACGAAGCTGGGCACGCCGAGCCGGTTGAACACCTGGGCGTAGAACCAGCCGAGCGCGACGGCCAGCGCCACGGCGGCGACGATCGCGAGCCAGGACGGCCAGCCGTGGTCGACGAACAGCACCGCGACGACGGCGGCGCTGAGCCCGCTGACCGAGCCCACCGACAGGTCGATCTGCCCGACCAGCAGCATGAACATCACGCCGAGCGCGATCACGCCGACCGGCACGCACTCCAGCGCCAGGTTCACCAGGTTCGCGCTGGACAGGAAGACCGGGTTGAGGATCTGCATCACGGTCCAGATCACGATCAGCCCGCCGACCACCGGCGCGACGCCGAGGTCGCCGCCGCGGACCCGGTCGGCCGCGGCCGCCAGCGCGGCGCGCACGCCCCGCTCCCCCTGCTCGCCCGGCAGGCCGGTCCCGGTCTGCGGGGGCGCCATGAGGTCACTCATCGCCCGCTCCCTTCCTCGGGCCGCCCGGTGCGACCCGCTCGGGCCGGTCGCCGTCCGGCCCGTCCGCGCCGCCGGCGGCGGCGTCCTTCTCCTGCGCCGTCCCGGTGTCGCCGCCGTCCTCTGCGGGGGTGTCCCGCGCCTCGGGGCGGAGCTTGCCGGCGCGGCGGCTCACCACGTTGTCGGTCGCGCCGGTGATGGCGGCGACCAGTTCCTCGGCGGAGGTCGTCCGCGCGTCGAACACGCCGTTGTTGCGGCCGAGGCGCAGCACGGCGACGGTGTCGGCGACGGCCTGCACGTCGGCCATGTTGTGGCTGATCATGAGGACGCCGTGGCCGCGCTCCCTGAGCCGCTCGATCAGGTTGAGCACCTCGGCGGTCTGCGCGACGCCGAGCGCGGCGGTCGGCTCGTCCAGGATGATGACCTTCGGGTCGCCGAGCAGCGACCGGGCGATCGCCACCGTCTGCCGCTGGCCGCCCGACAGCGCCGCGACCGGGACCCCCACCGAGGGGATCTTCGCCGAGAGCTGGGTGAGCAGCTCGCGCGAGCGGACCTCCATCGCGACGTCGTCCAGGCGCAGCGCCCGCATCTCGCGGCCGAGGAACAGGTTCTCGATCACGTTGAGGTTCTCGCAGAGGGCGAGGTCCTGGAAGACGGTCGCGATGCCGAGCTGCTGCGCCGCGGCCGGGGTGGGGATGCTCACCTCCCGCGACTCGAAGGTGATGGTCCCCGCGTCCGGGGCGTGCACGCCCGACAGGACCTTCACGAGGGTGGACTTGCCGGCGCCGTTGTCGCCGACGAGGGCGACGACCTCGCCGGCGGCGACGTCCAGGTCGACGCCGGTGAGCGCGGCGACCGCGCCGAACGACTTGCTGACGCCGCGCAGCGACAGCAGCGGGCGCGCCGCGCCGGCGGCCGGGGTGGGCGTTGGTGACATGACGAACCTCGGGAGATCGCTACTTGAGGCCGAGCTTGGCGCAGGCGGCCGCGTACTCGGCGGTGCAGACCTTGTCGGCCTTGAGGGCACCGTCCGGGCCGAGCAGGACCTTGCCGATGTTGTCCTGGGTGACGACGGTCGGCGTGAAGAGCTCCGACGGCGTGCCGAACAGCGTCGTGTTGCCCTTGGGGGTCTCGCCCTGGACGAACGTGTGGGCCGCGTTGGCGGCGGCCTCCGCCACGATCTTGATCGGCTTGGAGATCGTGTTGTACTGGTCGCCGGCGATGATCCGCTGCGCGGCGGCGAGCTCGGCGTCGTTGCCGGTCACCGGCGGGACGTCGGTGCCGGCGGCCTTGAACGCGGCGACGGCGGCGCCGCCGGTGCCGTCGTTCGCGGCGACGACGCCCGCGATCTGGCCGCGGAACTTGCTGATCTGGCCGCTGACCCACTGCTGGGCCTTCGCGGGCTCCCAGCCGGGCGTGTCGTACTCGGCCAGCAGCTTGAAGCCGCTCGGGTCGACGGAGCTGTGGATGCCCTTCTTGATCAGGTTCGCGGCGGCGTCCGTGGGCGAGCCGTTGACCTCCAGGATGCCGCCCTCGGCCTTCTCCTGCTTGAGGTGGTCGACCAGCGACTGGCCGATCATCGCGCCGATCTTCTCGTTGTCGAAGGAGACGTAGTAGTCGGCCTTGGCCGCCGGGATGGGGCGGTCGTAGGCGATCACCTTCACGTCCCGGGACTGCGCCATCCGGACGATCGACGCCGCCGCGGCCGAGTCGACCGGGTCGATCACGATGGCCTTGACGCCCTGGGCGAGCACCGAGCTGGCCTGCTGCTGCTGCTTGGAGGCGTCGGCGCCGGCGTTCTGGTAGAGCACCGTGCAGCCGCCGCACAGCTGCTTCATCCTGGCCTTGAAGAGCGGGGCGTCGTAGAGCTCGTAGCGGGTCGAGGCGATGTCGGGCATCAGGAACGCGATCTTGGCGTTCTTCGCGTCGCCGCCGCCGGACCCCGCGCTCTTGGAGGAGCACGCCGCGGCGGGAGCGAGCGCGGCGAGCGCCGCGGCGGCCGCGGCGACCGTCCTGAGGGAGGGCTTCTTCACTGAGATCTCCTCGGGGGTGCGCCCGTGAAGGGGGCGTTGGAGCCGATGCGGCGTCCGCGCGACCGGGGTCGGCGGCCACCGCGGGGAGAACGTAACATCACGAACGTTAGAAGTGTCAATACATGCACGTTAACTAACACGGATGATCGTGAAGAAGATCGCGCCGGAAGCCGGAAAAGCCTGGTCACAGCTCGGCATCGATCCCATGAGGGATCTAGGCACGTGCGGGTCAGGCGATGTTAGTTATAACGTCCGTGCTCACACGGAGGTCAGCGGCGCGGGGCGACGTCGTAGTCGACCTTGTGCTTCGCCAGCTCGGCCAGCGCCTCCGGCGCCGCCCCGTCGTCCACGACGACCCGCTCGAAGTCGCTCAGCGGCGCGACCCGGTGCAGCGCGGTGCGGCCCAGCTTCGTGTGGTCCACCAGCAGGACGTTGCGGACGGCGCTGCGCAGCATGGCCCGCTTGACGACCACGACCCGCTGCTCCTGGTGGCCGGCGTTGCCCGCCGACACCGCCGAGGTCGACACGAAGCACAGGTCGACCTGCAACGACTCGATCATCTCGACGCACGAGACGCCCATGAACGAGTTGTGCAGCGGGTCGTAGTCGCCGCCGAGCGCGATCAGCCGGATGCCCTGCACCGGGGCCAGCAGGTTCAGGCCGTCGAGGAAGTTGGTGACGATGGTCAGCGGGCCGACGTCGGGGAGCCGCCGGGCGAGGGCGAGGGCCGTCGTCGAGTCGTCGAGCATGATCGCCATGCCGGGCTCGACCAGCTCGACCGCCCTCGCGGCGACGGCTTCCTTCTCCTCGCGCATCGTCTTGGCCCGGTAGGCGACGCTGCTCTCGAAGACCCCGGACCGCTGCGCGGTGACCCCGCCGCGGTACTTGCGGACGATGCCCTGGCGTTCCAGTTCGTCCAGGTCGCGGTGGATCGTCATGAGGCTGACCCCGAACCGCTCGGCGAGCTCGGCGGCCGTCCCCGACCCCGCGGCGAGCACCGCCTCGGCGATCGCGTCCTGCCGCTGCGCGGGCCCCCGCCGCTGCCGGTCGCTCATGCCCCGCTCCTCCGTCCGGACGCCAGGCCAGAAGTCAACACCAGGAATGTTAAGAGCTCAACTCACCTGGTCACCGGTCGGCGCCCCCGGTCGTCGGCAGGCCCGCCGCGCGCCACGCCTTGAACCCGCCCACGATGTCGGTCGCGTTGGTCAGCCCGAGGTCGTGCAGGGAGGCGGCGGCGAGGCTGGAGGTGTAGCCCTCCGAGCAGAACACGATCACGCGCAGGTCGTGGCCGGTGGCCTGGGGCAGCCGGGCGCCCGAGGCCGGGTCGAAGCGCCACTCCAGGACGTTGCGCTCCACGATCAGCGCGTCCGGGATCTCGCCCTCCTCCGCGCGCTGGGCGGCCGGGCGGATGTCCACCAGCACCGCCCCGTCACTCCTCTCGGCGTGGGCCTGGTCGGGGTGGACGCGCGCGAGCCGGTCGCGCGCCGCGGCGAGGATGTCATCGATGGTGCGTGCCATGGACCAAGCATGGCAGGCAGGTCAGACCAGCTGCGCCTCGGCCGAGGCGAGCACCTCCTGGATCCGCAGGCCGTGGGCGGCGTCCAGCGCGGGGCTCGCCCCGCTCCTGACGGCGGCGGCGAACTCGGCCACCATCGTGGCGAACGCGTCGTCGCCGAGCTGCGACCAGTCGAGCCGCGCGTGGCCGCCCCGCCCGTAGACCTCGACGTGGGCGGGCGGGAGCTCCCCCGTGCCCGCCATCGACACCGACGCCTGGCTGATCGCGCCGTTCTCGTGCTCCAGCGTCAGCCCCAGCCAGCCGAGCGGGTCGCCGTGCGCGCGGACGCCGGCGACCCGGCCGAGCGCGGCGTCCAGCATGTCGACGATGTGGGGGCCGAGGTCGAGCAGCGCCCCCTTCTCCAGCCGCCACGGGGTGGCGAAGGGGCCCCCGCTCAGCACGGAGGAGACGAACGAGCCGTAGCCGCCGAACGGCTCCAGCTCCCGCGTCCGGTCGAGGAAGTCGCGGGCGGCGCGCGAGTAGCGCAGCGTGAGGACCATCTGCGAGACGACGCCGGCCTCGGCGATCGCGCCCGCGAGCCGGCGGGCGCCGTCCAGGTCCATGCCGAGGGGCTTCTCCAGCAGGACGGCCTTGCCCGCCCGGGCGGCCCGGGCGGCGAGGTCGGCCTGGACGTCCGGCGGGACGGAGAACGCCACGGCCTCGCAGGCGTCGAACAGCTCCTCGATCCGCTCGAACGAGGGCGCGCCGTGCTCGCCGGCCAGCGCGGCGGACGCCTCGGGCCGCCGCGCCCACACCCCCGCGAGCCGCGTGGCCGGGCCCGCCGCCAGCGCGGGCGCGTGCACCATCCCCGCCCAGGGTCCCGCCCCGACCAGCCCCACCGCCACCGCATCGCTCATGGGACAAACCTAGACGATCTACCTGCTTCCCGGCGCAACGCGCGGCGGCGGCGGGCGAGCGGCGGCGGGCGTCAGCCGAGCTGGACGCCGAAGAACAGCGCGAGGAGCGCGCCCAGGGCTCCGAGCGCGCCCCACACGGCGAGCCCGGCCTTGGACTTGGCGCGGGCGTGCAGGAACGCGGCCACGCCGGACAGCAGGACGAACACCAGCTTCACCTCCAGGGTGCGCTGGGCGGGGCCTGCGAGGTCGCCCGCGGCGATGTTCCAGCCTCCGGTGAGCACGAGGACGGCGAACGCGGGCCAGGCGATCGCGTTGAACCGGCGGGCCGCGGCCTTGGTGACGCCCTCGTAGCCGCGCAGGGCGGGCACGAGCGCGCCGAGGGTGATCTGCCCGCCGACCCAGATCGTCGCGGCGAGCACATGCAGGAAGATCCGCACGTCGGCGGTGGTGACGGCGAGCACGAGGAGGCCTCCGAGGGCGTACCGGGCGGGGGTGTGACGGGTCGCTCCCGGACGCTACCGCCTGCCCCGGCGGGGCCCGGCGGCACCCCGGGGTTCTCAGGCGGCCCGCTTCCATCCCCGGCGGGGACGGTGCATGCCGAGCTGCTCGTCGCGGCTGCGGTAGACGATGGAGGGGCGGTCAGGCAGCCGACATTCCCCGGTCACGCCGGGGGCCCGCGTCCAGGTGTCGGGGATCGACAGCCCGCCGACGTGGCCGAGCGCCACGACGAGGCTGCCGAAGGGGACCGACAGAGGCCCCCGCAGGGAAGCGGGGCGCCCGGCGTCCGGCGCCCGCACCATGACCTACCGTGGTCACCGTGACCGACCATCGTGAGCACGGCGAGCTGGTGGAGGCGCTGCGGGCGGCCGGGGTCAGCGGGGTGGACGACTCTGCGCTCGCGCGGTCCCTGTACTCCTCGGACGCCTCCCTGTACCGGGTGCCGCCGCGGGTCGTGGTGACGCCCCGTGAGGCGGACGAGCTGCCCGCCGTCCTCGCCGTGTGCCGGGACGCCGGGGTGCCGCTCACGATGCGCGGCGCCGGGACGTCCATCGCGGGCAACGCGGTCGGGCCCGGGGTCGTCGCGGACGTGAGCCGGCACCTGAACCGGGTGCTGGAGATCGACCCGGAGGCGGGGACGGCGCTGGTGGAGCCCGGCATCGTGCAGGAGCGCCTGCACCGGAGGGCGGCCGCGCACGGGCTGCGGTTCGGGCCCGATCCGTCCACCCGGACGCGGGCCACGCTCGGCGGGATGATCGGCAACAACGCCTGCGGGTCGCGGGCGCTCGGCTACGGGCGCACGAGCGACAACGTGCTCGGCCTCGACGTCGTCACCGGGTCCGGGGAGCGGCTGCGGATCGGCGACGTGCCGGGGGCGCGGACCGGCGGCGTCCTGATGGAGCGGCTGCGCGGGCTGGTCGGCGAGAACCTGGCCCTGGTGCGGACGGAGTTCGGGAGGTTCGGCCGGCAGGTCTCCGGCTACTCGCTGGAGCACCTCCTGCCGGAGAAGGGCTTCGACGTCGCCCGCGCGCTGGTGGGAAGCGAGGGGACGCTCGCGCTGACGCTCGCGGCACGGGTGCGGATGGTCCGCGAACCCGCGCACCGGGCGCTCGTGGTGCTCGGGTACGGGTCGATGGCCGAGGCCGCCGACGCCGTCCCGGCGATCCTCCCGCACGGCCCGGTCGCGTGCGAGGGCCTGGACTCGCGGATCGTGAACGTCGTGCGGGAGCGGCGGGGCGCCGGCGCGGTGCCGCCGCTGCCGTCCGGGTCGGGATGGCTGCTGGTGGAGCTGGCCGGATCCGAGCCCGGGGCGCTGCGCTCCGCGGCGCGCGGGGTCGTCGCCGCGTCCGGCTGCGCCGACTCGGCGCTCGTGGAGGACATGGCGCTGGCCGACGCGCTGTGGCGGATCCGCGAGGACGGCTCCGGGCTCGTCGCCCGCACGCCCGCCGGCGAGCAGGCCCACGCCGGGTGGGAGGACGCGGCCGTCCCGCCCGAGCGGCTCGGCGCGTACCTGCGGGAGTTCGAGGCGCTGCTGGCCGGTTACGACCTGTTCGGCGTGCCGTACGGGCATTTCGGCGACGGGTGCATCCACGTCCGGATCGACTTCCCGTTCGGGCGGACCGGCGGGACGCGCGTCTTCCGCGACTTCCTCAACGACGCGGCCGCGCTGGCGGCCCGGCACGGCGGCACCATGTCCGGCGAGCACGGCGACGGCCGGGCCCGCAGCGAGCTGCTGCCGCACATGTACTCGGCCGAGGCGCTGGCGCTGTGCTCGGCCGTCAAGGACGTCTTCGATCCGGACGACCTGCTCAACCCCGGCATCGTCGTCCGCCCGGCGGCCGTGGACGCCGACCTGCGCGCCGTGCAGACGGTCCCGCTGAACCGGGGGCTCGGTCTCGCCTACCGGGACGACCGCGGCGACCTGTCCCGGGCCGTGCACCGCTGCACCGGCGTGGGCAAGTGCCGCGCCGACAACACCGGGGCGGGCGGCGTGATGTGCCCGTCCTACCTGGCGACCCGGGAGGAGAAGGACTCCACGCGCGGGCGGGCCCGGGTCCTCCAGGAGGTCGTCAGCGGCAGGCTCGGCCCGGACGGCTGGAAGTCCGAGGCCCTGCACGACGTCCTCGACCTCTGCCTGGCCTGCAAGGGCTGCGCGTCCGACTGCCCGACCGGCGTCGACATGGCCTCCTACAAGGCGGAGGCGCTGCACCAGCGGTACCGGGGACGGATCCGGCCGCGCTCCCACTACGCGCTCGGCCGGCTCCCGCGCTGGACCCGGCTCGCCGCCAGGGCCCCCGCGGCGATCAGGGTGGTCAACGCGGCGATGCGGTCGCGCGCGCTGAAGCCGCTGCTGGCCTGGGGCGCGGGCATCGACCGGCGGCGCACGCTCCCCGCGCTGGCGCCCGAGACGTTCCGGCGCTGGTTCGCCTCCCACCACAGCCCGGAGGGCCGCAACGGCGACGTCGTGCTGTTCGTGGACAGCTTCACCGACGCGTTCTCCCCCGATGTGGGCCGGGCGACCGTGCGGGTGCTGGAGCACGCCGGCTACCGCGTCACGGTGACCGAGCGCCCCGTGTGCTGCGGAATCACGTGGATCTCCACCGGGCAGCTGGACGGGGCGCGGGCGCAGGCGCGCCGCGCTGTCCGCGCGCTGCTCCCCCATGTCCGGCGCGGCGCCAAGGTCGTCGGGATGGAGCCGTCCTGCACCGGCGTGCTGCGGTCCGACGCCGAGGAGCTGCTGAGGGGCGTGGACGCCGCCGCCGCCCGCGAGGTCGCCGCCGCGACCCGCACCCTGGCCGAACTGCTCGCCGAGACACCGGACTGGACGCCGCCCGACCTGTCCGGCGTGACCGGGGTCGCGCAGCCGCACTGCCACCACCACGCCGTCATGGGCTGGGCGAAGGACGCCGAGCTCCTGCGGAAGGCGGGCGCGGGCGTCGAGCGGCTGGGCGACTGCTGCGGCCTGGCCGGCAACTTCGGCGTCGAGAAGGGCCACCACGAGGTGTCGGTCGCCGTCGCCGAGCACCGGCTGCTCCCGGCGGTCCGCGCGGCCGGGGAGGACGCCGTGGTCCTGGCCGACGGGTTCAGCTGCCGCACGCAGCTGCGCGAGCTCGCGCACCGCGACGGCGAGCACCTCGCCCAGCTCCTGGCCCGCCGCCTGCCGGGGCGATGACCGCCCGGAGCGGCTAACCGCCCAGGGTGCGCGAGAGGGTGAGCGCGGCGGTGTGGACGGCCGGGGCGACCGCGGCGAGCCGCATCCGGGTCGCCCAGCCCGACACCGACAGCGCACCGAGGACCAGCCCGTCCGGGCCGAGGACGGGGCTGGCGGCGCAGACGATCCCGCTCCCGGACTCCTCCCGGTCGTAGGCGACGCCCTCGCGCCTGATCGTCTCCAGCTCGCGGGCGAGCAGCCCGGGCGCGGTCACGCTGCGCTCGCCGACCCTGACCAGCTCCGACTCCAGCACGCCCTTGACCACCTCCGGCGGGGAGAACGCGAGGATCGCCTTGCCCACCCCGGTCACGTGCGCGGGCAGCCGCCCGCCCACCTGGGACGGCAGCCGCGGCCCGCCGGAGGACCCGAGGATCTCCACGTAGACGACCTCGCCGCCCTCCAGCACCGCGAGGTGGACGGTCTGCCGGGTCGCCTCCCGCAGGTCCGACATGTACGGGACGGCGGCGTCCCGCAGCACCCGCTGGCGCGGCACCCGCTGCCCGATCTCGAACAGCCGCAGCCCGAGCCGCACCCGCGGGCCCCGGCGTTCCAGCAGCCCGGCGTCCACCAGGTCGAGGGCGATGCGGTGCGCGGTCGACTTCGGCAGGCCGCTGCGGCGGGCCAGCTCGGCCGGGCCCAGGCCGTCGTCCTCCGGGCGGAACGCCGACAGCACCGCGACGACGCGGCGCAGGAAGCTCTCCTCGGACGGGACGGACGTCATGGAAGAAGTGTCCCACCACGCGGGACGGCCGCGTTGCCCGCGGGGGTCGCGGCGGGAGAGGCTCGGCCTGCCCACGAACGAAAGGACGGCCCCATGGACCCGGGTTCCGTGGAGAAGGCCGCGGCCGCGCTCCTTGACGCGTACGCCACCGGCACTCCCATCTCGCCGCTGACGAAGGACCATCCGACCATGTCGGTGGCCGACGCCTACGCGGTCCAGCTCGCCCAGGTCAAGGCGTGGACGTCCGCCGGCGCGCGGATCAAGGGCCACAAGGTCGGCCTGACCTCGGCCGCGATGCAGCGCCAGATGGGCGTGGACCAGCCGGACTTCGGCGTGCTGCTGGACACGATGTTCCTGCCGGAGAGCGCGCCGATCGACACCGGCCGGTTCCTGCAGCCCCGGATCGAGCCGGAGATCGCGTTCGTGCTGGGCCGTCCCCTGGCCGGTCCCGGCGCCACGGCGGCGGACGCCGTCGCGGCCGTCGAGTACGTGCTGCCCGCCCTGGAGGTGATCGACTCCCGCATCGCGGACTGGAGGATCACCCTTCCGGACACGATCGCGGACAACGCCTCCAGCGGCGGCGTCGTGCTCGGCACCCGCCCGGTCCGGCTGGACGACCAGGACCTGTCGCTGATGGGCTGCCTGCTGCGCCGCGACGGCGACCTGATCGACACCGGCGCGGGCGGCGCGGTCCTCGGATCGCCGATCAACGCGCTGGTCTGGCTGGCCAACGTCCTCGGCGAGCGCGGCGTGAGCCTGGAGGCCGGGCACGTGGTGCTGCCCGGCTCGATCACCGCGGCCGTGCCGGTCGCGCCCGGGGAGACGCTCACGGCGACGTTCGCCGGGATCGGTTCCGTCACCGCTCGGTTCGGAAGGAGGGAGCAGGCATGAGCACGTTGACGGCGGCGATCGTCGGGCCGGGCAACATCGGCACCGACCTGCTGGTCAAGCTCCAGCGCAGCGAGCTGATCGACGTCCACTCGATGGTCGGGGTGGTGCCGGAGTCCGACGGCCTGGAGCGCGCCCGCAGGATGGGCGTCGAGGCGTCGGCGGAGGGCGTGGACTGGCTGCTGAAGCAGCCCACTCTGCCCGACCTGGTGTTCGAGGCGACCTCGGCGAAGGCGCACCTGGCCAACGCGCCCCGCTACGAGGAGGCGGGGATCACGGCGATCGACCTGACGCCGGCCGCGACGGGCCCCCTGGTGTGCCCGCCGGTGAACCTGGACTCGCTGTCGGACGCCCCCAACCTCAACATGATCACCTGCGGCGGGCAGGCGACGATCCCGATCGTGCACGCGGTGTCCTCGGTGGTGCCGGTGCCGTACGCCGAGATCGTCGCGTCGATCGCGTCCCGCTCGGCCGGTCCCGGCACCCGCGCGAACATCGACGAGTTCACCGAGACCACGGCCCGCGCGATCGAGCAGGTCGGCGGCGCCGGGCGGGGCAAGGCGATCATCATCCTCAACCCGGTGGACCCGCCGATGATCATGCGGGACACGGTGTTCTGCGCGATCCCGTCCGACGCCGACACCGGGGCGATCGCGGAGTCGATCGAGAAGATGGTCGCGCAGGTCGCCGCCTACGTCCCCGGCTACACGCTGCGGGTCGAGCCGCAGTTCGACGAGCCCCGCGACATCTGGAACGGGATGGCCCGCGTCGCGGTGTTCCTGGAGGTCCGCGGGAACGGCGACCACCTGCCGCCGTGGGCCGGCAACCTCGACATCATGACCGCGGCCGCCGCCCGGGTCGGCGAGCAGCTCGCGCGCAGGAAGGCCTCAGAATGAGCGAAGCGAACCGGGGGGTGCGGGGGGTCGCCCCCTCGCAGGGAACAGGTATGAGCGACGTCAGCGAGAAGATCCGGATCACCGACTCCACGCTGCGGGACGGCAGCCACGCGATGGCGCACCGCTTCACCGAGGAGCAGGTCCGCGGCGTCGTGCACGCCCTCGACGCCGCCGGGGTCGAGGTCATCGAGGTCACCCACGGCGACGGCCTCGGCGGGTCGTCCTTCAACTACGGCTTCTCGCTGGAGGACGACGTCAAGCTCGTCGCCGCCGCCGTGGACGAGGCGACCCGGGCCAAGATCGCCGTCCTGCTGCTGCCGGGCCTCGGCACGGTCCACGACCTGAAGATGGCGCACGACGCGGGCGCGTCCGTCGCCCGGGTCGCCACGCACTGCACCGAGGCGGACGTGTCGCTGCAGCACTTCGCCGCCGCCCGCGAGCTCGGCATGGAGACCGTCGGGTTCCTCATGCTCTCGCACCGGGTCGGCCCGGACGAGCTGGCGCGGCAGGCCCGGATCATGGTGGACGGCGGCGCGCAGTGCGTCTACGTCGTCGACTCCGCCGGCGCCCTGGTCCTCGGCGAGGCGCAGGAGCGGATCAGCGCGCTGGTCAAGGAGATCGGGCACGAGGCGCAGGTCGGCTTCCACGGCCACCAGAACCTGTCCCTCGGCGTCGCCAACTCCGTCCTGGCGCAGCAGAACGGCGCCCGGCAGATCGACGGCGCGCTGTGCGCGCTCGGCGCGGGGGCGGGCAACTCCCCCACCGAGGTGCTGGTCGCGACGTTCGAGCGGCTCGGCGTCCCGACGGGCGTCGACGTGCAGGGCGCGCTGGCGGCCGCCGACGACGTGGTGAAGCCGTTCCTGCACCGGCTGCCGTTCGCCGACCGGGGCGCGATCACGCAGGGGTACGCGGGCGTGTACTCCAGCTTCCTGCTGCACGCCGAGCGGGCGGCCGAGCGCTACGGCGTCCCGGCGCACGAGATCCTGCAGAAGGTCGGCGAGGCCGGCTACGTGGGCGGCCAGGAGGACATGATCATCGACGTGGCGCTCCAACTCGCCGCCGAGCGCGACCGCGCCTCATAGCGCGAGCGGGCTCCGGTCCAGGTCGTCCAGCAGGGCGCGGGGGTCGTCGTAGACGGCCGCCGCGCCCGCCTCCTCCAGCTCGGCGCGGCTCCAGCCGCCGGTGAGCACGCACACGCACGGCATTCCCGCGCGCCGGGCGGCCTCGACGTCCCAGCGGGTGTCGCCGACGAACACGGCCCGGGCGGCGGGCGCCGCCGCGCGCTCCAGGGCGAGCTGGACGAGGTCCGGCGCCGGTTTGGTCGCCTCCACCTCCGAGCCGGAGGTGGCGTCGTCGATGGCGTCGTCGGCGTCCAGCGCCGCGCGCAGCGCCTTCAGCTCGGGCGCGGCGGCCGAGCTGGCGAGCACGACGCGGCTCCCGCGCCCGGCGCACGCCCGCAGCAGGTCTGCGGCGCCGTCGAAGGCCTGGAGCCGCGACCAGTACTGGGCGTACAGGGCCGTGTGCGCGGTGCGGATCCCGTCGTCGGCGTCCCGGTCCCGGTCGTCCGGGAGCAGGTGGTCGAGCAGCTTGTCCGAGCCCATGCCGACCGCCCTGTGCACGTCCGCCATGGGGACGGTGTGCCCGTGCTGGAGGAACGCCTGCCACCAGGTGGCCGCGTGCAGGTAGTTGGTGTCGACCAGCGTGCCGTCGACGTCGAAGAGCACCGCATCGATCATGCGGCGGCCCTACCCCGTCCGCGCCCCGGGAATCGGGCATCCGCGACGATCTTGGTCGGTTGCACGGTGCAAGCGTTGGGATAGCGTGGCGTGATGACCCACGAGGAGCCTCGCGCGTCCACACCCCGCGGACGGGCACGCCGGGAGCAGCTCGTGGGGATCGGTCTCGACCTGCTCGCCGAGGGCGGCTGGGCCGCGCTCACGGCCCGGGCCGTCGCCGACCGGGCCCGGATCCGGCCGGGGCTGCTCCACCACTACTTCAACGGGCTGCCGGGGCTGCACGTGGCCGTCGCGCAGCGGGCCAGCGAGACGATCGTCGACCCGGTGGTGGACGCGCTGGTCGCCGCGCCGGACACCGCGGCCGCGCTGCGGGCGCTGCGCGAGCGCGTCCTGGACGTGCTCGCCGGGGAGCGCAACCTCAGGCTCGCCGCCGAACTGCTGGTCCGGGCGCTGCGCGACCCGCGGATGGGCGCCGAGCGGCGGGACTGGTCGAGGGACGCGCGGGCCCGCGTCGCCGCACGGCTGGAGCACCTGCGCCCCGGGTGGCCCGCCGAGCGCCGCGAGGGGACCGCCATGCTCTTCACCGCGGTGCTGGACGGCCTGATACTCCAGCTGATCCTCGAGCCCGACCTGCCGGCCGACCCCGCCCTGCACGCGACCGAGGCCTGGGCCGGGGACTCCTGACCGGCGCTCAGTCCGGGCGCGCGGGGACGATCGCGACGGCGCGGCGGGCATGCCGGAGCACCGCCGTGCTGGTCGAGCCCAGCGGGGCGATCCCGGCGCCCCGGTCGCCCAGCACCAGCAGCCCGGCGTCGTCCGCGGCGTCGAACAGCGCCTCCATGGGGCGCTCCAGCAGCAGCGAGACCCGGATGTCGAGCCGCGGATACCGCTCGCGCCACGGGGCCACGGCCGCCTCCAGCTCGGCGGCGCGCGTCTTCTCCAGCAGCTCCCTGTCGTGGAACAGCGCCAGCTCGTCCGCGTCGACCGCGGCGGGCTCCCAGCAGGCGTACACCACGCGCAGCTCCCACCGGCGCAGCGCCGCCTCGGCGGCGGCGAAGCCCAGCGCCGGGTCGCACCACGTCGTCCCGTCGGCCCCCGCCACGACCCGGCGGGGGCCCACCCCGTCCTTCACGACGACCACCGGGCGGGTGGCGCCGGCCGCGAGTTCCAGCACCCCCGCGCCCTCGTCCAGCCGCTCGGGGGCCGCGACCACCACCAGCTCCGCGTCGCGGGACTCGCTCAGCAGCGCGCCCCGGGCGGGGCCGCGGACCAGGCGACCGCGCACCGTGCCGGGCGCCCCCAGTTCGCGGGCGCGGCGCCTGCCGCGCTCCAGCAGGTTCCATCCAGCCCGCCTCATGACCGCCTCGCCGTGCGGGTCCTCGTGCCCCTCCGGGTAGGGCCAGTGCCAGCAGTGGCACATCACCAGATCGAGGTCGCGCAGCCGGGCCTCCTCGATCGCCCAGCTCAGCGCCGTGTCGTTCTCCGCCGTCCCGTCGTAGCCGAACAGGACGTGCGCCTGCTCGCCGCTCTCCACGCCCGTCATGTGCATGCCCTCCTCCTGCCAGTTTGCGCGCTATGCGAGCGCACCAGAAGAGGCGCGTGCCCGACCGCTTCCCGGAGCGATTACTGTCACGGACGAAGGAGGAGGCAATGAGAAGGCTAGGACGGGTCCGCCGCCGTTTCGGCTTCGACCGCAACGAACTGCGACGCGCCGTCGACCGCCGCCAGTGGGCGGTCGGCGTCGTCGCCGCGGTGCTGTTCACGGTGCTCGCCCCGCCCGCGTCCGCGCTCCTGGCCGCCGACGCCTACCGCAGCGGCGTGCGGGCCGAGCACCGCAACGTCCACCGCGTCACGGCGCAGGTCGTCCACACCGACTCGCAGGGCGGCGCCGGCATACGGCACACCTACGCCGAGCTGGCCTGGACGTCCCGCGACGGCCGGACGCGGACCACCGTCGTCCCGGCCGACAAGTCCGTCAGGCCGGGCATGGAGCAGCGCATCTGGGTGGACACGGCGGGCAACCCGATCCAGCACCCCCAGACCCGCGCCGCCACCCTGGCCACCACCGCCGTGGCCGCGGCCACGGCCGCCGTCGCCGTGGGCGTCCCCCTGCTGGCCGGCTACCTCCTCGTCCGCCGCCGCTGCGACCGCCGTCGCGGCGCCCTCTGGGACGAGAGCTGGACCAGCCTGGCCCAGCACGCCTGACCGGCTCCCCCAAGCCGCCCCCATTTCCGGGTCACGGCGCTCACACGGAGACGATCTTCCCGGCCTCCCGGGGTAGGCCGAGGCCATCGGAGTCCCGGGGGAAGGGGAGCGCGTGTTCAGGAGGATGGCTGCGGAGCTCGTGGGCACGCTGCTGTTGGTCTACTTCGCGGTGGGCGTGGCGACCCTGTCGTTCGGCTTCGGCGTCGCCGGGCGCAGCCTCTCGGCGGGCGTCGTCGCGACGGCGCTGGCCTTCGGCCTGGTGCTCCTCGCCCTGGTCTACGCGATCGGCCCGATCTCGGGCTGCCACGTCAACCCGGCCGTCACGCTGGGCGTGCTGCTCGCCCGCCGGATCCCGCCGCTCGACGCCGTCGGCTACTGGGCCGCCCAGTTCGCCGGCGGCATCCTGGGCGCGCTCCTGCTGTGGGCGACCTTCTCCGGCTCGCCGCTCTACGCCCGCTCCGTGACCGGTCTCGGCGCGGACGGGTGGGGCGACGCCAGCCTCATCCGCATCGACATGGGCGGCGCGTTCCTCACCGAGGTCGTCCTGACCGCCCTGTTCGTGTTCATCGTGCTGTCCATGACGAGCACGGCGGCCATCCCGTCGGTCGCCGGGGTGGGCATCGGCTTCGCCCTCACGACCGTGCACCTCATCGGCATCCCCATCACGGGGACCTCGGTCAACCCGGCCCGCAGCCTCGGCCCGGCCGTCGTCCTCGGCGGGACCGCCCTCTCGCAGGTGTGGCTGTTCATCGTCGCGCCCCTGGTGGGGGCCGTGGTGGCGGCGGCACTGCACGGCTTCGTCGGACCGCCGGAGAAGGAGACCCCGCTTCCTCCCGTGGAGGAGGAGGCCCCCTAGCTCCTCTGCGGCGGCCCGGACCGGACCTCTGGTCAGTCGGTGCCGAACTCCATGGCGGCGCGGTCGAGGACCTCGGCGTCCCGGGAGTCCTTGCCGCGGGAGGCGATCGCCTCGGCGCCGCCCGCCGGCATCGCGCCGATCAGCCCGGTCGAGGCCGCCTGCGCGGCACCGATCAGGGCCGGGTGCGAGCTGCCGACCATGCCGAGCCCGGCGTACTGCTCCAGCTTGGCGCGCGAGTCGGCGATGTCGAGGTTGCGCATGGTCAGCTGGCCGATCCGGTCCACGGGGCCGAAGGCGGAGTCCTCGGTGCGCTCCATGGACAGCTTGTCGGGGTGGTAGCTGAACGCGGGGCCGGAGGTGTCGAGGACGGAGTAGTCCTCGCCGCGCCGCAGCCGCAGGGTCACCTCGCCGGTGACGGCCGTCCCGACCCAGCGCTGCAGCGACTCGCGCAGCATGAGCGCCTGCGGGTCCAGCCAGCGTCCCTCGTACATGAGCCGGCCGAGCCGCCGGCCCTCGCTGTGGTAGGTGGCGAGGGTGTCCTCGTTGTGGATCGCGTTGACGAGCCGCTCGTAGGCCGCGTGCAGCAGCGCCATGCCGGGCGCCTCGTAGATGCCGCGGCTCTTGGCCTCGATGACGCGGTTCTCGATCTGGTCGGACATCCCGAGACCGTGCCGCCCGCCGATGGCGTTGGCCTCCAGCACCAGGTCGACGGCGGACCCGAACTCCTTGCCGTTGATCGTCACCGGGCGGCCCTGCTCGAACCCGATCGTGACGTCCTCGGCGGCGATCTCCACGGCGGGGTCCCAGAACCGCACGCCCATGATCGGCTCGACGGTCTCGATGCCGGCGTCGAGGTGCTCCAGCGCCTTGGCCTCGTGGGTCGCGCCCCAGATGTTGGCGTCGGTGGAGTAGGCCTTCTCCGTGCTGTCCCGGTAGGGAAGGCCGCGGGACAGCAGCCACTGCGACATCTCCGTGCGGCCGCCGAGCTCGGCGACGAAGTCGGCGTCGAGCCAGGGCTTGTAGACCAGCAGGGACGGGTTGGCCAGCAGCCCGTAGCGGTAGAACCGCTCGATGTCGTTGCCCTTGAACGTCGAGCCGTCGCCCCAGATCTGGACGTCGTCCTCCAGCATGGCGCGGACGAGGAGCGTCCCCGTCACGGCTCGTCCGAGCGGCGTGGTGTTGAAGTAGCTGCGGCCGCCGGACCGGATGTGGAACGCGCCACACGCCAGGGCGGCGAGCCCCTCCTCCACGAGGGCGGCCCGGCAGTCGACCAGGCGCGCGACCTCCGCCCCGTACTTGGCCGCGCGGCCGGGCACGGAGGCGATGTCGGGCTCGTCGTACTGCCCGATGTCGGCGGTGTAGGCGCAGGGCACCGCGCCCTTGTCGCGCATCCACGCGACCGCCACCGAAGTGTCGAGGCCACCGGAGAAGGCGATCCCGACGCGCTCACCGACGGGCAGGGAGGTCAGCACTTTGGACATGAGCACAAGTATGCACGCTCCTGCATGAACATGCAACGCGCCTCCTCCGCCCGCCCGTTGGGGCACGGACGGGCGGACGCGGGGCGGCCGCGGCCCCCGGCCGGCGAAAGCGGCCGCCGCATCTCTCCTCTCAGAAGGGCTTGACCAGCAGTCATCATGGCTCTTACCCGGTGAATCGCCCTCCACCTCCGCGGATCGCCGCATCAGAACGACCCCAATGACATCGTTCAATCACTCGGCTCTGAGTTCGCACCGGTTTCGCATGTGGGGATCATTCGCCTTTCGCGGTTCTCCCCTACCAGGAAGACCTCCGCGAACGCAAGCACGCGAAGCCGCACGGACCAAGACTCAATACGCGACGCGCCATTCGCCGCGCATTCGCTCCACCGAGAGGCCGATCCTCGCGGCCGGTTAATAATCATCGATCGTGGCATCAAGACTTGCCGCGCAAGTTTCACTCACGTAATGGGGAATGACCGTAATGCGC
This sequence comes from Actinomadura sp. NPDC048021, assembly GCF_040653135.1. Lineage (NCBI taxonomy): Bacteria > Bacillati > Actinomycetota > Actinomycetes > Streptosporangiales > Thermomonosporaceae > Actinomadura > Actinomadura sp. NPDC048021. Next base: position 303,660 of record NZ_JBEZJQ010000008.1, on the reverse strand, counting down.
CATTCCGAAACCCGAGAATGGCCGCTTGTGGCCGTTCGCCTTACTTTCTCCGCGACCTCGCGTTCCCTGGTTCATGGCGCTGCAGGAAGCCGGTCGCACGAGCGGATGAGGCGGTTCTTCGCGGATCCGTTCGAATCCCGGCCCCACCCAGTGATCCCCAACGCGCCGACATCCGACGGAGAATTGTCCGGTTGCACCGGATTGCACGGAACGGAGGGAAACAAGATGGAGTCGGTTCGGCAAACAGGCGTTCACCGTCAAAGCAGCCGGAGGTACGCGGAACCCCTGCGTTGCGGGACGGCGGGGACGGGAAACCCGGGAGACCCGAAAGCGAAGTGTTTTCTAACGACGCCGAGAGCTTTCCATCTGGCGGGCTCCCCGCTCTTCCAAAAGACGACCCGGTCACGGGAAGATTGGGGACGGTAACGAAGAGCAACCACACCGACGGAAGCTTGAACTGATCATGGATACGCCCGTCAACCCCGCTGACCAGGCGTTAGCCCGACTCCGCGAGGACTTCCAAGGCCACCGAATCTGGCGCGCCACGCGCTACGACGGAAGGCTCGGCGACTGGGTCGCCACGCTGCACGACCCAAAGGCCGGCATTGACCCGACCGTTATATGCAGCACCGCCGAAGAGCTTCGCAGGGTCCTCACCAACGAGCTCAGCCGCGCGGCCTGCCGCCCGACGCCCGACCCCCGTAAGTGGGTGCGCCGGTAATGGGGTGGATCGAACCGAAGAATCTGCACGCCGGAGCCTCGGCTTCCTCTATGACAAGCCACCTTGACCGACTTGCACATGAAGTCGTCCGAGAGGGCTGGAAGGCCGTGCCGCGCTACGAGGGGGCCCTCCCGCTCCTGCGCGTCTACGACCCGGCCGTCCCGGGGTTCGGGGAGAGCATCACGCTCGCCTCCGGATCGGCGTCCGACGCCTGGTGGTACCGGTCGAGCACCGGCGAGGACCTGGCCCCGCACACCAACCCGGCCGGCGCGGCGGAGCGGATCACCCGGATCCTCACCCCCTACGTGGCGGCGGCGCTCGCCGCCCGGGCGCGGCGTCCGGTGCGGGACGGCACCGCGCTGCCGATCCCGCCGCCCGACCCCGGCGCGCCCCACACGGACACGATCGCCTACCTCCGCGCCCGCTTCGGTGTCCTGTGCTGGTGGGGCACCCACACCAAGGAATGGTGGGCGCTCATCCCCTGTGCCGCGCAGTGGAGGCTCGTCAACGCGCCCGCCTCGGAGACCCTCGCCCAGGCCATCCTCGACGTCCACGCGCACAGTTAGAGCCCCGGGTGCCGGGGAGGCCTTCTCCTCCCCGGCACCCGGGTTCAGCCCGGGACGGATCCGTCGCGGTCCTTGAGGAGGGCTTTGTGGATCTTGCCTACGGGGGTCAGGGGGACGTCCGCGGTGATGACGAACTGGCGGGGCACCTTGTAGTCGGCCAGGCGGTCGCGGCAGTAGGCGGTCAGCTCGTCGGCGGTGGGGGGCTCGGCGCCCGGGCGCGGGACGACGTAGAAGCGGCCGACCTCGCCGAGGACCGCGTCGGGGACGCCGATCCCGGCGGCCATCGCGACCTTCGGGTGGGCGGTCAGGACGTTCTCGATCTCCACCGGGTAGACGTTGAAGCCGCCCTGGATGTACATCTCCTTCTTGCGCCCGCGCAGGACCAGGTGCCCGTCGGGCTCCATGGCGACCATGTCGCCGGTGGCGAGCCAGCCGTCCGGCAGGAAGACCTCGGCGGTCTCGTCCGGCATGTCCCAGTAGCCGGCGGCGACGCAGGCGCCGCGGATCTGGAGCTCGCCGGTCTCGCCCGGCGGCAGCACCGTCCCGTCCGGGGCCGTCACGCGCGCCTCGAAGTCGCCGATGATCGCGCCGAGGGTCCGGGAGACGGTCTCGGGGTCGTCGTCCGTCGGGGACAGGACGCAGGCGCCCGAGGATTCGGACAGCCCGTAGAGACCGTAGAGAGGCGCGCCGGGGAAGCCTCGGCGGATCGCGTCGGCGAGCGCCGGCTCCACGTTGGAGCCCCCCGCCATGCACAGCCGGACGGACGAGACGTCGTGCTCGGCGAAGTCGGGGCGGCCGAGCATCAGCACGTACATCGTGGGGACGGCGCCGAGGAACGTCACCCGGTGGCGTTCGACGGCGCGCAGCGCGGCGTCCGGGGAGAACGCGGACAGCAGCGCGATCGAGCCGCCGCTGACCAGGGCGGCCATGACGGTGCAGGTGATGCCGCCGACGTGGTTGAACGGGAGGTGGCCGAGCAGGACGTCCTCGCCGGTCATCCGGAAGTGGTCGGCCTGGGCCGAGGCCGAGGCCAGGATGCCGCGGTGGGTGATGACGGCGCCCTTGGGGCGCCCCGTGGTGCCGGACGTGTAGAGGATCATCAGCGGGTCGCCCGGGTCCACCGCGGCGCGGGCCGCGGCCAGGGCCGGCGGGGCCGGGGTCGAGGCCAGGGCGTCGAAGCCCTCGCCGAAGTGCACGGCGGGAATGCCGGACGACGCGAAGTACGCGGCGAAGTCGAAGTCGGGGACGGCCTCGACGCCGACGACCAGCCGGGCGCCGCTCTGCCCGAGCATGTACGACAGCTCCCGCTCCCGGTAGCGGACGTTGAGCGGGACGACCACGGCGCCGATCCGGGCCGCGCCGAAGAACACCGCGAGCCACTGCGCGGTGTTGGGTCCGAGGAGGCCGATCCGGTCGCCCCGCCCGACGCCGCGGGCCAGCAGGCCCGCCGCGACACGGTCGACCAGCTCGTCGAACCCGGAGAACGTGATGGTGTCGTCGCCGTCGTGGAGGAACACCGCGTCCCGCGTCGCCGCGGCCTCCAGTGCCCCTCCGACCGTCACTGCCCGCATGTCGCCTTCCCTCTTCCCGGTGGCATTCGTCAGGGAGCGGTCGTGCACGCACACCTCAGGGCTTGCGGCCGACTCCGGCGTAGAACCAGATCGGCAGGGCCTCCTCCAGGGTGACCGGGCGTTCGGGCCGCCACAGCGGCGCCCACACCAGGCCGGGGTCCACCAGTTCGAAGTCGCCGAACAGACCGGTCACCTGCTCCAGGCTGCGCGGGGTGCCGGGCGCGTTCGTCCTCTTGTAGACCTCGACGACCTTCGCCACGATGTCGGGCACGCCGTCGGCGGAGGCGTGGGTGATCGCCATGTGGCTGCCGGGGGCGAGCGCCTCGCGCAGCTCGGCCATGACGCCGGGCGGGTCGTCCTCGTCCGGGATGAAGTGCAGGGTGGCGATCGTCAGCAGCGCGACCGGCTTCCCGAAGTCCAGCAGCCGGGTGATCTCGGGATGCTCCAGGATCTCGCGGGGGCGGCGGATGTCGGCCTGGACCATCCGGGTGCCGGGCGAGTCCGCGAGGATCGCCCGCCCGTGCGCGACGACCTGGCCGTCGTAGTCGACGTAGGCGACGCGGGCGGCGGGGTTCACCGACTGGGCGATCTGGTGGACGTTCTGCTGGGTGGGGAGCCCGGTGCCGATGTCGAGGAACTGGTCGATGCCCTGCTCGGCCATGTACCGAACGGCGCGCCCCATGAACGCCCGGTTCTCCTTGATCAGGGTGATCAGGGTGGGGTCGGCGGCCTTGGCCTCCTCGGCGCGGAGGCGGTCGGCCTCGTAGTGGTCCTTGCCGCCGAGGTAGTAGTCGTACATGCGAGCGATGTTCGGCACGCTCGGGTCGAATCCGCCTGGCCCAAACCGCTCGCCTGCCACCGTGCCTCCCTGCCGGCCGCCCACGCTGATCATCTTCGCGCCCCACTCTACGGGCTGGGATCGCGCCGCCGGACCGGTCCACGAGAACGACCGATCACGATTCGGTCCGACAGACGCGGCCCGCCCGTCCGGCCGCGAGGGCGCCCTCCGGCCGCCGCCGCCGAGAGCGAGGACGCCGGTCACCTGCTTCTCGCTCGGCGGTGCGACATCGCCGTGGTCATTCCGAGCGAGCAGACCCCGGCCGCGGACGACGCGCGGTTCGCGCAGTGGCCCGTGCTCGACGAGCCGCAGGACCTGCTCGTCCCGGCCGGGCACCCGCTCGCCGCGCGCGGGGCGGTCGGGCTCGCCGACGCGGCCGGCGAGCCGTGGATCGGCTCGCCGGACCGGTGCGACCAGCACCAGCTCATGCTCGCCGCCTGCGCCGCCGCCGGGTTCACGCCGCGGCTCGCCCACGAGGCCAACGAGTGGTTCGCCGTCTCGGCGCTCGTCGCCCGCGGTTTCGGCATCGGCCTGGTGCCGCGGCTGGCGCCGCTGCCGCCGGACGACGCCGTGGTCCGGGTGGCGCTGCAGGGCGCGGCGGCGCCGTCCCGGCGCATCATCGCGATCGTCCGCCAGGGCAGCGAGACGCAGCCGCCGATCGCGCGGGGTCTGGAGGCGCTCCGCGCGGCCGGGCGGCGCTGACGTTCGACTCGCCGGGCGGGGGCGCCTACCTCGGGTACGTCGGACGTACCAGAAAGTAGCGTGCCATACTGGGCGATTCCTCGCGGCGGCCGCGCGTCACCGCTCGGATGTCAGGTGAATGGAGAAGCCATGCCCTTCCCCGCGGGGCACGAGCCGTTGGCCTTCGATCCGACGGCGCCCAACGAGAGCCGGATGCACGACTACTTCCTCGGCGGCAAGGACAACTACGCCGCGGACCGGCAGGCGGCGCTCCAGGCGATCGAACTCGCGCCGGAACTGCCGGTCCTGGCCCGCGAAGGGCGCAAGTTCCTGGACCGCGTCGTCCGGTTCCTCGCCGCCGCCGGGATCCGCCAGTTCCTCGACATCGGCACCGGCCTGCCCACCCAGGGAAGCGTGCACCAGATCGCTCAGGCGGTGGCGCCGGACTGCCGGGTCGTCTACGTGGACAACGACCCCGTGGTGCGCGTCCACGCGCAGGCGCTGCTGGGCGGCGACCCCCGCACCGCGGTCGTCGAGGCCGACATGCGGGACGCCGAAGGCATCGCGCGCCACCCCGACCTGCGCCGCCTGATCGACCTCGACCAGCCGACGGCGCTGCTGTTCTTCCACGTGCTCTACACCATCCCCGACGACGAGGAAGTGGCGGGGAGCGTCCGGCGGCTGAGCGACCTGATGGCGCCGGGCAGCCACATCGCGATCTCGCATCCGGTCAGCGACCTGTGCCCGGAGGTCACCGCCAGGCTCGCCTTCCTCTACCAGCAGGAGACCCACGCGATCCGCGGCACGCCGCGCTCGAACATCCGGACCAGGGCCGAGGTGGAGAAGCTCTTCTCCGGCTGGGACCTGATCGAGCCCGGCGTCGTCTACCTGCCCCTGTGGCGTCCCGAGCACGAGACCATCGAGTCGTCCAGGCCGATCTGGAGCGTCGGGGGCGTCGGGCGCAAACCCTGAACGCCCGTCACCCGGCGGGGGCGCCGTAGACGCTCACCTCCGTGAGGTGGAAGGTGAGGTTGGCGGTGTTGCCGGATCCGACCACCCGGATGTAGCGGGCCCTGGCCTCGGTGGCCATGGTGTCGCCCGCGTCGGCGGCGGGGCGCGGCCCGTTGCGCCCGCCGAGGGTGAACCAGTGGCCGCCGTCGAGGCTGCCCTCCAGGCGGTAGGTGTAGAAGCGGGTCCCGTCGACGTAGTTGCGGACGTTGACGCGCGAGACGTCGTCGACGGCGCCGAGGTCGACCCGCCACCAGGTCTCGCCGTAGGTCATCTGACCGCCCCAGTAGGGCGAGTTGGCGCGGCTGCCGTCGTTGGCGGCCTCCGGCGGCCGGCCGGGCTCGGAGGACAGCGCCGTCACCGGCTTGCGGAGGCTTTGGAGCGGGTCGTCCGATCCGTTGCGGGACGTGTCGGGCGAGGCGGCGATGCCGCCGTCGAACCGGGCGATCGCCTCCTGCGCCGTGTGGGCGTTCACCGCGCTGACGAACATCCCGACGTCCTGGGCGCCCGCCGAGCCGGGGACCGTGCCGGAGCCGACCACGGCCCAGTTCACGCCGTCGGAGCTGCACGATCCGGACATCCGGTCGCCGTCCCTGCGCAGCCGCACCCGGACCTCGCCCGCGGTGAACCCGCCGACCTCGGTGTAGTGGTCGAGCCGGCCGTCGCCGTCGGCGTCGTAGGAGAAGACGCACCCGTGCGCGGGCGTCACGGCGATGGCGGCGTACCCGGCGGACCCGGTCCGGGCCAGGTCGTCGCTCGCGACCAGTCCGGCTCGCGTCCAGCCGGACGACCCGTCCAGCTCGGTCACCTTCGTGGAGACCGCGTGCCCCGGGGCCAGCCCGTCGTCCTCGTAGACGGTCGCGAACTCGTTGGTGTCGCCCCACATGTCCTTGCCGCCCGCGGCGATGCCGACCGTGTCGCCGGACCGCGCGAACTCGGCCGCGGTCGAGGCGGAGGTCCTGTAGGGCTCCCCCACCGCGCCGCCGCCGACCATGAGGAGGGAGTGCGCGCTCGCCTGCTCGGAGTCGCCTCCGGCGGCGCGCCACGAGACCGTGGCGTCCAGGCCCGGGAGGGCGCCGGGCTCCGCGTCCGCGGGTGCGGTCACCGTCCAGGTCGCGGTGGCGGTCGCGCCCGGGGCGACGTCGCCGGCCGGGCCGGATGTCGCCGTGATCTTGTACCCCTCGGGCGCGGCCAGCCCGAAGCGCACCCCGCGGGCCTCGCCGAGCGCCGACTCGTTGGTGAACGTCGCGGTCACGCGGACGGCGCCGCCCGGCCGGACGCCCTTGCGGTCGGCGGCGAGGGCCAGCGCGCCCGCCGGTTCCTCGGCCACCCGCCGCGCCAGCCGGTGGGCGTCGCCGCGCGGCTCGGCGGCGTAGCGGGTGCCCGCCCGCGCCCAGCGCTCGGCGACGGCGCGCCAGTCGATCCGCCGCGGCTCGGCGCCGGTCCTCATCGCGCGCCCGAGCTCGTCGAAGAACAGCTTCCAGCGCTCGGCGTAGTAGCCGCCGACCAGCCCGTTGAACTCGCGGCGCGCGTAGTCCTGGAGGCCGGGGCTGTCGCTCTCCCACAGCGTGACCAGTGACTTGAGGTTGTAGTCGAGGGTCCGCGCCTCCCGGGGGTCCGCCGCCTGCCGGGCCGCCTCGCGCTGCCAGGTCCCGAGGAGGAAGTGGGGGTCGGCGCCGAGGACGTCGTCCATGAGGCGGATCTCGCTCGTCCAGCGGGCGGTGAGCCGCGCGAACGCGGTGCGGTCGCCGTCCCGGTAGGCGGCGCGGATCTTCGGCAGGAGCAGCCGGCCGCGGTTCGCCAGCACCTGCCTGGCGACGTCCACGAGGTCGTAGCGGTACGCGCCGGAGCGCCGCAGGCGCGGATCGACGTCGAGCAGTTCGCGCAGGGCCTTCTCGAACTCGCCCGGGTCGTACTGGAGCGGCGTCCCGGTGGTGGTGAGGCTCGGCTGGTCGTCGAACAGGCCGGTCACGTGCCGGGTGTCCTTGCCCGCGGGCCACGCGTAGGCGGTCCGGCCGATGATCCGCCAGGCCGCGAGCGCGTGCGGGTCGGCGGCGCCGTACCGGGCCGTGGCGTACTCGTCGAACCAGGCGTCCACGTCGACCGGGCCGTCCCGCCACGGCATGTCGGCGAAGAACGCGACCGCCGCCGGGTTGTTGTCGATGGCCTCGGGCATCAGCGCGATGCCGTTCATGGCCGTGCCCCGCCTGGCGCGCCAGGCGTGGAACTTCTCGTTCCACACGGTGAGGCCCGCGCCGAAGTTCTGGTGGCCGCCGAAGTTCCAGATCGTGCCGAACGCGTACTGCGTGCCGAGGAAGTCCTTGTCGCGGTCGGTCACCCCGGGCTGCTCGGTGATGCCGTCCACGATGAACATCCGCGAGCGGTCGACCGCCTGGAGGGTCTCCGCGCGGGGGTTGTTCTGCCAGCCGAGGATCACCCAGGTCGCGCCGGGATGCGCCGCTTCGAGGGCGTCCTGCACGGCCCGGGACGCCTCGGGCACCGGCACGGACCCGGCCCGCCCGCCCTCGTGCAGAAGGTCCATCTTGTACATCGTGCTCGCCCCGTACAGCTGGGTCTGCGCCTTGTAGAAGGCCGCCGCGACCTTGCCGAACTCGGGCCCGGTCGGGTCGAGCCAGTCGGGGCGCTCCAGGCCGTTCCAGGTGCCCTGCGGGACGGTGTTCGCCCCCGGGTTGCGGGTCTCGAAGTCGGTCGGGACGGTGCCGTAGTAGCCGGGCAGCACCGGCGTCATGCCCAGCTCGCGCAGCCGGTCGACCATGCGCCGCGCGAGCGCCGCGCGCCGGTCGATCAGCTGCTGGGAGATCGGCGAGTCGGTGCAGCACATGTTCTGCAGCAGCCACCACGCCTGGTGGCCCGGCTGCGGGATCCAGGCGCGCATGTCCGCCGCGCTGTAGCCGAACTGCTGGAACGTCCGCTGGTAGACCGCGTCCTGCCCCTCGTACACCAGGACCTCGTTGATGCCGAGCAGCGCGAGCGCGTCGATGCGGCGCTCCCACTCCTCCCAGCTCAGGTAGGCGCCGGCGTATCCCTCGTTGGTGTCGTTGAGCGCGAACCGGTGCGCGACCGAGGAGTCCGCCTCGATCGGCGCGGAGGGCAGGGGAAGCCGCCCGGGCAGGTCGAGCTGCGTCCCGCCGATCGCGACGTTCGCGTGCGCGACCTCCCGCAGGTAGCGGCCGAACCCGGTGAGCTGGACGGCCGGGGTGGTGCCCGCGACGACCAGGCGACCGTCCTCGGCGGAGACCCTGAAGCGGTCGGGGCCGGAGCCCTTGGGGAGCGTCCGCAGCACGACCTGGGCGGCCCTGCCCCGGCCGAGGAGCCGCTCCAGCGCGCGGGCGGCGGGTCCCGTGGCGGGGGCCGCCGGCTCCGCGCCGCGCGCCGCCGCCGGGGCCACCGCGGTCAGCGGGAGCGCGAGCAGTGCGACCAGCATGACGATGGCCGACCGCATGCGGGCACCGGCTTCCCTCCGTCGGCCCGGGACCATGGCGGACACCTCCACCGCGAGGTTTGTTAAGCTCGTTGAAAAACTGGAGCGGCCTTCATCATGAGGGCGCCGGGGCCCTCGGTCAAGGGTCCGTCCGCGATCTTCTGGAGGGGCATGGGAGAGGATCGCGCGGTCGGCACCCCGGTGCTGCGCCGCCTCAACACCGCCGCCGTCCTGCGCGCGGTGCGCGGGCGCGCGCCCGATCCGCTGCGCCTCGCCGAACTCGTCGAGCTCACCGGGCTCACCCGCCCCACCGTGGGGCAGGCGGTGGACGACCTGGTCGAGGCGGGCTGGCTCCAGCAGCACGATCCGGCGGCCGCCTCGCGGCACGGCGGCCGCCCCGCCGTGCGCGTCTCGCTGCGGGGACGCGCCGCGCCCGTGCTGGGGCTCGACGTCGGCCCCCACACGGTCAGCGCGGGGGTGAGCGACCTCGCCGCCCGGCGCCTGGCGGCCGTGCGCCGCCCGGTCGGGCGGAGCGAGGCCGGCCACCTCCTGCGCGCCGTCGACGAGGTGGTCGGGCGCGCCCTGGGCGAGGCCGGCCTCGGCGCGGACGAGATCGCCGGCGTGGTGGCCGCCACCCCGGGCATCGTCGACCCCGGAGCCGGACGCGTCCTGCTGGCACCGAGCGTCACGGGCTGGACGTCGGTCGACCTCGCCGGCCACCTGCGCGACCGCTTCCCCTGCCCCGTCCAGGTGGAGAACGACGCCAACCTCGCCGCCCTGGCCGTCGCCGGGGAGCGCGGGACCCTGTTGGCCGTTCAGTGGGGCGAGCGCCTCGGCGCCGGCGTCGTGATCGACGGCCGCCTCCACCGCGGCTCGGGCGCCGCCGGGGAGATCGGCTTCATCCGCCCGCCCGGACGCGTCCCGGAGACCGGCGACGGGCGGGGGCCGCTGGAGCGCACCATCGGCGCCGAGGCCATCGCCGCGCGGGCCCGCCGCGCCGCCCGCCGCCACCCCGAGTCCGCCCTGCGGCACGGCGAGCCCGACGCCGCCTCCGTCTTCGCCGCCGCCGCGGCCGGCGACGCCGCCGCCCAGCGGGTCGTGGAGGCCGTGGCCGCGACCTTCGCGCAGGCGATCGCGCCCGCCGTGCTCGTCCTCGACCCCGACGCCGTCGTGATCGGCGGCGGCGTCGCCCGGGCCGGGCCCGTCCTGCTCACCGCGATCACCCGGCACCTCACCGAGCTGACCCTGACCCCGCCCGCCGTGGAGTTCTCCGGCCTCGCCGAGGACACCGTCCTCACCGGCGCCCTGCACCTGGCCCTCGACGAGGTCTGGCGCCGCCTCACCGTCTGAGACGCGAAAGATCACCTGGAGCGCCGCGCGGCCGCCACAGGGAAAACCGGTAGCGCCCGGAGACCCGGACGGGCGCGGGCCGGCGCGGCCCCGCCCACGTGACGCGGCTCCCGAACGCCCCGCCCGCCGTTCGACCGTCCAGGCAATCGCTAATAATTCATATAGCGAATTGCTCAGCGGGCGAGGCCATTCACGGGAAGCCGATTTTCCGGCGCGCGAACGCCGGCGCATTGGCCCCGGCGCCGAGCGGGGCGCCGCCGCACGAATATGCTCCACCCGATCGGCCGCCGAACCATTGAGCGCGGATGACAATGCGCTACGCTCAACAGTGAATGCTTTGTAGCCGTTCGGTGCGGGCGGGGGTTGCCACGTGGGCTTTCCAGAGACCCGAAGAGTCGTCGTCGTCGGAGCGGGCTTAGCCGGAACCGCCACCGCCATACGTCTCATGCAGTTCGCCCGGGAACCTTTACAAGTGGTGCTGATAGAGCGGCGGCCCGAATATCGCAGTGCGGGCGTGGCCTATCATCCTTCGGGCAACCACTGGCATCACGTCTTCAATATTCAGGCGGGCCGGATGTCGATGTTCCGGGAGGACGTCGACGATTTCGTGGACTGGGCCAACACCGAGGCCGACCGGACCGGCTGGCCCCCGAGGTGGAGCGGCTTCACCTTCACCGAGTCCGGGCCGGCGCCCCGCAGGCTCTACGCCGACTACCTGAGCACGCGCCTGGCCGAGGCCGCGCGCGAGGCGTCGGACGGCGTGGAGCTGCTCGAAGTCGACGGCGAGGCGGTCGACATGACGGTCCGCACCGAGGGCGGCGCCGACCGCGTTCGCGTGGTCGTCGAGAGGCGCTCCTCGCCCCGGACCGGCGCCGGGCCTGACCCGCTGACGATCGAGGCCGACCACGCCGTCCTCGCCACGGGGCTGGAAGAGCGGGAGCTCCCGTTCGCCGCCGGCGTCGAGGACCACCCCTGCTTCGTCCGGCATCCGTACTCCGAGCAGGGCATCGAGCGGATCCTCGGCGTGCGGCGGGACGCCGAGGTCGCCATCATCGGCACGCTGCTGAGCGCGTACGACTCGGCGTCGCTCCTGCTGCGGCACGGCCACACCGGGAAGATCCACATGATCTCCCGTTCCGGGCTGACGCTGCGCACCTATCCCTCCGACCACCGGCACCACGTCCTCGACCTTCCGGCCCCGCGGCTGCACGCCGACGGCTACGAGGGGTGCGACGAGCTCGTCCGGCTCTTCAGGGACGAGTGGGAACGCGCCCGCGCCCACGTCGCCCGGCGGCACCCCGGCGTGCCGCCCGCGGTCGTGAGCGAGCGCATCGCCAAGTCCTGGGAGCCCCACCTGCCCGAGGTCCTCGCCCGGGTCCCCTCGGCCGATCTCCGCGCGCTCCTCGACCGGTACGCGAGCCTGCTGGCCACGCTGCGCGTCGGCGCCGTCCCCGACATCACCGAGTTCGTCGACGCCGCGATGGCGGAGGGCGGTCAGGTCGTCCTCACCACCGGCGCCGTCCGCTCGATCACCGCCACCGAGGCCGGCGCCCTGCGGGTGGCGGTGTCCGGGCCCGCGCCGGCGAGGACGGTCGAGGCGGACCTGGTGATCTCCAACTTCGGTCGGGAGACCGACTACGGGCGGGTCGGCTCGGCGCTCTGGAGGAACCTGCTGCGCAGGGGGCTCGCGGTGCGGCACCGGCGGACCGGGCGCGGCGTCGAGGTGGACGGCCACGGCTTCCTGCTCGGACCGGCCGGCGTGCGCACCGCCCCGATCACCGTGGTCGGCTGCCCCCGGGAGGGTGACGAGATCACCCGGTACGGCCGGATGGGCGCGTTCACGTTCAACCTCGCCGCGATCAAGAACCATTCGGTCGGCGTCGCCGCGGCCGTGCTGCGCGACCTCGAATCCCGCTACGAGGAACCGGCCGAGACCGTGTCCAAGGCGGTGGCCCACGGCGCGGACGACGCGGTGCGCGAGGCGTTCGCCCGCGCGGTCCGCCTCGACGTGCACCGGATGGCCGCCCGGCGCCGCCGCGACCGGCGGGTGGCGGCGGCGCGGCTCGCGAGCGGTCTCCGGGCCCTGCGCGGCGCCATGACCGCCGACGGCGAGGCCGCCGCTTCGGAGGGGGCGCTGCGCTTCGTCGTGAACATCGAGGCCACGGCCGAGCTCAACGACCTGTCCGTAACGCCACGGGACCTCCGTGCGCTGCTCGAACTCGACGGGCCGCCGGATTCCCGATAGCCCGAAAAGGCGTATCGGCATTCGAGCGGGTGCGTTTTCTCATCCACGGCTGTAACTCTCTATTCATGCTCTGCCCGGGACGGGCCCGACCGCGCGTCGCTTTCGGCGCGGCCGGGCCGGCGCCGCCACCCGGGTCCGGCGAGAGAGAGGACGTCCGTGAGCCCTCGCGAAGTTCCAGGGGTTGTGCTCGTCGATTCGCACCAGCGATCCGTTCAAGGACCTTGCAACCGCAGTAGGAAACCGGTCGGCGGCGCCATTCTCGTCGTCGATGCGCTCGGTCCCGACCTCTACGACGCCATCGTCGCCTGCTCCGCCGTGATCTGCGCCAAAGGCGGCCGGACCGGCCACATGCAATCCCTTTGCCGTTCCCGCGGAATCCCCGTGCTGCGCGTCGCGCCGTCCGATCTGGAATCGCTCGCCGGGGAGGCCACGCTCCTGCTCGATCGCGCGTCGGTCGTCCTCGGCGAGGCCGCGCCGGCGGCGCCCGCCCCGGGGCGCCCGGCCGCCGCCTTCGGCGGGGTCGAGTCGATCTGCGTGGTCGTCGCCGACACCACCGACATCCGGGCGACCAACGCCCTCGCACCGCGCGTGGAGCACGCCGACTCCTTCTTCATTCGCGAGGAGTTCGTCTGCTTCTCCGCCGGGCTGAGCCCGATCGACTCGCTCCGGGAGGGCGTCCGGGAGGCCGAGCGCTACGGCGCGGCCGTGGCGTCGGAGCTGTGCCCGATGGTGCGCGAACTCCTGCCCGGCCAGCGACTGATCATGAGGCTCCTCGACCTGCGCTCCGACGACGCCGCCAAGATCACGTCCGGCGCCCACGTGGACGACGAGCCGAACCCCGAACTCGGCCGGCACGGCGCCCGGTGGCTGCTGCGGGAGCGCCGCTACCCGCACGCCTTCCGGGCGCTGCGCGCCCGCCTGCGGGACCGGCTGGGCGCGGACGCTGACCGGGTGCGCTTCGCCGTTCCGTTCATCAACGACCGCGACGAGTACGTGCGGCTGCGGCGGTTCCTCGGCCTCGGGGACGAGACGCCGCTCGCCGTCTTCGTCGAGACGCCGGCCGCGGTGCACTCGGCGGCCGACTTCTGCGCCTCCGGGGCGGGCGAGCTGTTCGTCGGCACCAAGGACCTGATCCAGTTCTATCTCGCCGCCGACCGCGGGAACCACCTGGTCTCGGCCGCCTACCAGACCCGGCATCCGGCGGTCCTGGCCGCGCTGCGCCAGGCCGTCGAGTCCGGCCGCGGCGCCGGGGTCCCGGTGCACGTGTTCGCGCTCGGCGCCGACCTGGACCACTACGCCCGGCACCTTCCGGTGCGCAGGCTCATGATGTGCGCCGCCGAGCTGCGGCACCTCGCCGGGAGGCGGGCGGCCTAGCGCGTCAGCCGGCGCCGCCGAAACCGATCTCGTTGCCCTCCGGGTCGCGGAAGACCACCTTGGTCACGCCGCCGCCGTACTCCTCGCGTCCCGCCGGCGGGATGCCCCGCCGCGCGACCCCCGCGACCCGGTCGGCGAGATCGTCGACGAACGCGAGCACCAGGGCGTGCCCGGCCCGCTCCGGGTCCTGCACGATGTAGACGTACCGGTGCTCGGCCACCTCCCAGACGGCCTCGACGTCATTGGGCAGGAACGACGGCTCCGCGCCGAAGAACCGCTCGTACCACGGCAGCGCCTCCGCGTAGTCGGTGACGGGGATGCCTGCGAAGAGATCGAGAGACATGTCGCTCCTCGTGCGTCGGGATGCGTCACAGGTGATGACCGCGGCGGGGCCGCGAACTCATCGCCGCCCATGGCGTCGCCGCCCTCGGCCCCGGCGCCGTCCCGCCGGTCGGGCAGACTGGCCACGCGGACCCGCCGCGACCTGGTCGTGAAGTCTCTCGGAAAGGGATCTCGATGCGCGTTGTCTCCCAGGAGGATCTGGCACGGGTGCTGGCCGGGCTGCCGGGACGGCCCCGGATCGTGGCCGGCGGCAACTTCGCCGCCCCCCGGCGGGCCCTGCGGCTCCTGGACTCCGCGGTCGCCGAGTACCGCCTGTTCATGCTCAACGCCCAGCTGGACCTGCCTGAGCGCGACGGGGTGGACCTGGAGACGCCCTTCGTGGGCGCCGGGATGCGCGGCCGCGCGAACCTCCGCTACTTCCCGTCGCGGCTGTCGCTGGTGCCGAACCTGCTGAAGGACTCGCTGCCGCCGGACGTGGTGATCGTGCAGACCTCTCTGCCGGTCGGCGGGACCGTCTCGCTCGGCATCGAGGTCAACATCCTGCCCGCGGCCATCGAGGCGGTCCGCGCGCGCGGCGGCCTGGTCGTCGCCCAGCTCAACCCCCGCATGCCCTACACGTTCGGCGACGCGGTCCTGTCGACCGACGAGATCGACCTGGCGATCGAGGACGACGAGCCGCTCGCGACCCCGGTCCCCCGGCCTCCCGGCGAGGTCGCTCATGAGATCGGCGAGCGGGTGGCCCGGCTCGTCCCGCAGGACGCCACCCTGCAGCTCGGCATCGGCGCCATACCGGACGCCGTGCTCTCGTCGCTGCTCGACCGGCGGGGGCTGCGCGTCTGGTCGGAGATGTTCAGCGACGGGGTGCTGGCGCTGGAGAAGGCGGGCGCGCTCGACGCCGCGACACCGATCACCGCGTCCTTCGCCTTCGGCGGTCCGGAGCTGTACGCCTGGGCCGACCGCAACGAGCGGATCCGGATGCTGCGCACCGAGAAGACCAACGATCCGAGCCTCATCGCCCGCCGTCCCCGCATGGTCTCGGTGAACTCCGCGCTCCAGGTCGACCTGTTCGCCCAGGCCAACGCCAGCCGCGTCCGCGGGGTGATCTACTCCGGCTTCGGCGGGCAGACCGACTTCGTCGTAGGCGCGCTGCACTCCCCCGGCGGGCACGCCGTCATCGCCCTGCCGTCCTGGCATCCGCGCGCGGACGTCTCGACCGTCATCCCGCGCCTCTCCGGTCCGGTCACCTCGTTCCAGCACAGCTACATCGTCAGCGAGCGGGGCGCCGCCACCGTGTGGGGGAACGACGCCGCCTCCCAGGCCCAGCAGATCATCGACAACGTCGCCCACCCCTCCGCCCGCGACGAGCTGCGCGAGCAGGGCCGCGAGCTCGGCTTCCCGCTCCGCTGATCGCCAGCTATTGGCACGTCGCCAATAAGGGTCTAGTGTTCCGGTCAGCTCAGGAAACCCGGGGGCGGCCGGCTTCGCTATCGGCGGCACGCCTCCGGCCCCCAGGAGGAGCGAAGGCATGGACAGACCCAGCAGACGCAACGTGTTGATGACCGGCGGGGCGCTCGGAGCGCTCGGCGCCCTCGGCGTCGCCTCGCCGGCGCAGGCGTCCCCCCTGTGGACGTGGTCGCCCGAGGGCTCGGTGGCGGGCGCCGGCGCGGGCGCCGACCCGCGGTGGGTGTGGGACCCGGAGGCCGACGCGCTGGTCGCCTCGCTGCTCGACCGGGGCGACGTGCCCAGGGTCAACGAGCTGCTGCGCACGTGGACCAGGAACGGCCAGCCGCTGCCGGACGGGCTGCCGGCGGATCTGCGCGACTTCATGGAGCGCGCCCGCCGGCTGCCGGAGTGGGCCGACCCGGGCAAGCTGGCCACCGCGTTCGAGTTCAACGAGAAGCGCGGCCTCTACCTGGGCGTCACCTACGGCTTCGCCAGCGGGATGATGAGCACGGCCATCCCCAAGGAGGCGCGCGCGGTCTACTACTCCAAGGGCGGCGCGGACATGAGGGACCGCATCACCAAGACCGCCAAGCTCGGCTACGACATCGGCACCGAGAAGGCGTTCGAGCCCGACGGCGAGATGATCGTCACCTGCGTCAAGACGCGGCTGGTGCACGCCGCCGTGCGGCACCTGCTGCCGAAGTCCCCGTACTGGACGAAGGCGGCCGACGAGAAGATCCCGATCAGCCAGGCGGACATGATGGTCACCTGGCACAGCCTGCCCACGACCGTCATGCAGAACCTGGTCCGGTGGAAGGTTCCGATCCCGGACGCCGAGTCCGAGGCGTTCCTGCTGTCCTGGCAGCTCGCCGGGCACATGCTCGGCATCAGGGACGAGTACCTCCCGAAGTCGTGGAACGAGGCGAACTCCCAGGCCGAGCAGGTGCTGACCCCGGTGCTCGCGCCGACCCCCGAGGGCGTCAAGCTGGCCGACATCCTGCTCAACCTCGGCTCCACGATCGACGGCGGGCTCCTCACCAAGCCCATCCTCGGCTCGCTCACGCGCTTCATGCTCGGCGACGAGATCGCCGGATGGCTGAAGATCCCGCGGGACCCGCTGTGGGACCCGCTCATCCGGAACCTCTGGCCGCCCTTCGTCGCCGTCCGCGAAGGCCTCCTCGACCTCACGAAGGCGCCGAAGGAGCTGCGGCAGCTCTACTGGGCCTTCGACGAGATCCTCCGCCAGGGCGCCCTGCTCTACCTGTCCGGTTTCAAGATGCCGATCAGCATCGAGATCCCGCAGACCAACAACCCGCACTACTGAGCCGGGACGCCCGCGGTGCCCGCGGGCGCGGGCACCGCGGCGGCGCCGGGCTCGGAACCGGCCGGACCCCGAGCCCGGCTTCTCCCCCGCCCTGCTAGGAGGCGCTGCGGACGAGGTCGTGGACGGCCTCGCTCATCGTGACCGGATCGACCCGGCCGAGCGGCACCGTGTCCTCGGGGGCGCGCCCCGGGGCCGGAGCGGCCCACACGGCTTCGATCTTCTGGTCCTCGCCCTCCCCGTACATGTAGTGGCCCAGGCCGGGGCTCAGGCGGGCCACGACGTACAGGCCGGCCGGGTCGCGCCGGGCGAGCCAGCCGCCCGCGAAACCGCCGTCCGCGTCCACGGACTCCCAGCGCCCCTGCGAGTGGCCCTTGGCCTTGCCGTAGGGCAGGACGAGCCCCTCGACCCGGGCGAGCCGGTGCGCGGCGCGCTCGGCCTCGGTGAGCCGGTGCACGGGCCGTCCGAGCTGCTCGAACGGTTGCAGGATCTCGTAGTCGGCGAACAGCTCGGCCCAGGCGTGCAGGTCGTCGCCCAGCAGGACCGGGTGGGCGATGGCGATGCGGTCGTCCGGGGCGGGGGCGAACGGGTCGTCGCGGACGTCGGCGTAGTCGCCCGCCTCGTCGACGCGGAAGGCCGTCCCGGAGTCGGTCGTCCACACGAGCCGGCGGACGATGTGCCCCAGCAGCGGGTGGGCGACGAACAGGGAGCGGAAGTCCTCCGGCGTCCAGCTCCGCCGGGTGGTCATGGCCAGCTCCAGGCGCCTGATCTCCTGGTCGGCGATCGTCCGCAGGTCCTTCTTGAGGCCGGTGAACAGGGCGTGCGCGGCCGGGGCGAGGGCCGGGTCGTCCTTCGGGCCGGGCTTCGGCGCGCTCCTGCGCACCTTGCCGCCGGGCTCCTCCACCAGCGGGACGAGCTGCTCGTCGAAGGTCACGGTGAACCGGCGCGGGCCGTAGTCCAGGACGAGCGTGCCCCGCTCGTCCAGCCCGAAGTCGGGGACGGCCCGGTCGGCGAGGGCGTCGCGCGTCATGCCGCGCGCCGCGGCGATCTCGTCGATCTTGCGGGCGGCCCTGGCCTTCAGCCCCTTGTACCGGCCGCGGCGGGTCAGCTCGAACAGGTGGGTGAGGGCCGTGTCGGAGCCGATCGCGGCCAGGACGTCCAGTGCGGCCGCGGCCCGTGCGGTCAGCCCCTGGCCCGGCCAGAGTCTGATCAGCGGGCTGAGCCGACGCACCGTGGTGTCGTCGCCGATCAGGCCGAGCTGCGCCAGCGCCCAGTTGTGCCGCGTCGGTGCGCCGAGCGCGTGCCAGCGCTCGAACACCGCCCAGGAGAACTCGGCCAGCGAGTGCCGGTCGCAGAACGCGCGAATTCGCGCGGCCTCGGGCGCCTTCTTGGCGAGCAGGCCCAGCAGGCGCCGGGTCGCGCTCGCGGGCAGGGCCCGGTCGCGGCCGCGCGTGAGGATCCGGGGCAGCAGCGTCGGGTCGGCCCAGTCGGTCTTCGCGCCGCGGGCGGGCCTGCCGGTGAGCACGTCGGGCAGGTCGGCGCAGTCCGGAACGGCCGGACGGGGCAGCAGCGCCTCGACGCTTCCCGAAGGCGCCGCCTCGGCCAGGTCGGGCCTGGCGTACAGCAGCCCGCGCACCGTGCCCGCCGCCTGCAGGCCCCTGGTCGTGTCGTCGCCGGCCAGCGGGGCCAGCGCCCGGAGCGCGAGTTCCGGATGCCTCTCCGCCGCCTCCTGCAAGGCGGCCGGCACGCCCTTGTCGCCCATGCGGTCGAGCAAAAGCGCGAAGACCGCCTCGTCGGCGATCTCCATGAGCGCCCGCAGCACGATCGGATGCGTCTCGTCGGCGTCGTGGCTGTGCCGGAGCGCGAGGGCGAGCAGCGGGAGCGCGTCCGCGCCCAGACCGTCGAGCAGGGTCCCGATCACGGCGGGGGTGGCCGGCACCCATCTCACCTCCCGGATCTGCGCCGCGCTGGACAGGGAGCAGAGCAGGTACTCGTGGTCGTGCTCTCCGGTTCCGAGGGAGACGCCGGGAGAGACGTCCAGCCAGGCCGTCTCGGTCGGGACGAGGTAGGACGCGACGCGCCGCCTCCAGGCGTCGCCGCGGTGGCGCGAGAGCCGTTCGACGGCTTCGCCGTACTCGTCCTCGGGCGCGACGGCCAGCAGCGTGCGGAGGCGCTTGAGCACCGCGTCCCCGGAGACCCACCGGCCGGCCGGGAAGTGGTCGTGGACGGTGACGCGCCGGATCTCGCCGCGCCATCCTCCGGGGGCTCCGCCGTCTCCGTAGGCGACGAGCCCGACGACGAACCCGCCGGGGCCGGGCTTCGCCGGGCGCGGCACCGGGCCGGGCTCGATCGAAATCGCCTCGGTGACCGCGCAGGCGGCGAAGGCGAGCCCGTGGTCGAGCACCCACGCGTCCAGGAACGCCGCGCCCTCGACTCCGTCGAGGTACTTCAGCGCGACGGCGGCGACCGCCGCCGCGCCCGCCGGGTCGGCCTCCTTGGCCAGCCATGCCCGCAGGGCCCGCCCGAGTTCCGGGTCGGTGCGCTCGTGCTCCAGCATCTCCTCGGCGATCGGACGGGCCGCGAGGTCCCACTCGCGGGCCCGCCGCGCCGCCCCCTCGTCCACGGCGACCGGCGGGCCGGGGACGCCGCCGCGCCTCGGATGGATGTGCTCGCGCCACTCGACCGGGATCTCCACCGTCTCGACCATGGCACCGCAAGCTAGCGGCGGCGTCCGACATCCCGGTCACCCGACCGCGGCGGCGCCTCGGATCAGGTCCCTTCGCGGATCTTGTGGTCCCACCGCGCCGGATCGGCCTCCAGTGCGGCGCGGTCCCAGCCTCCGAGGTCGGCCGCCGCCTCGTAGGTGCCCTGCAGGAACTCCAGGAGGGCCCGGTCGGGGTCGGGATTCTCCCGCACCACCTCGTACGGGAGCAGGAACTGGCCGTTCTCCCTGCTGTAGAAGGCGCCGGACGGGCCCACCGGACGGTCGGCGAACCCGGCGGGCTCGGGATAGGCGTAGGCGTAGAAGGACCCCTCCTCGCCGCCGCCCGGCCAGAACCCGCAGCTGCTGAGCTCCCGCGAGTACCCCTCGACCATCACCCAGTCCCCGCAGTTCGGGGCGCCGCCCGGGTGCTCGGGCGCGTCCCGCCCGGAGAAGCGCGTGCAGGCGAGGTCCATGGCGCCCCAGAAGAAGTGCACGGGACTGACCTTGCCGATGTAGCGGGCCCGGAACTCCCCCAGCACGCGCGCCGCCTGGAGCAGCTGGCGCCAGAACAGGTGCGCCGCCTCGGGGTCGTACGAGGCGTGCTGGTCGTCCTCCTCGAACGGGATCGCCGGTTCGACCTCGTTCGGGCGCGCCTGGATGCGCGTCTCGATCCCCAGCTCGTGCAGGGCGGCCATCGTCCGGGCGTAGAACCGCGACACCGGCATGGGCGCGAGCTCGAACTCCCGGAGGCTGCCGTCCGAGGTCCGCAGCCGCAGCCGGTGGTCGACGAAGTCGAACTCGATGTCGAAAGCGCCCCCGTCGTACGGGACCGCCGACGTGGTCAGCCCGCGCGGGCTGACGTAGAGCGTCACGTTCCACCAGTGGTTCACCAGCGGTGCGTGGGCCAGACGCACCTTGCCGACGATCTGCGTCCACATGTGCAGGGTGTCGCGCGTCGGCGTCCAGTCGGCGACGCGCAGCCGTGGCCAGGCCTGCCGTTCCACGAGGGCCCCCCTTCCAGCCGGAACATCCGGGTCATGCCCCGGATCGGGCCTCCGCAACAGTGCGGGACGCGGGACCGCCCGGATCGAGGTCCCGCCGGACGGCCAGCGCGGCCGCGCGGTGCTCGGCGGCCGCCGCCGGGTCCGTCCCGTCGAGGACGGCGGCGATCCCCTCGCGGGCCAGCGCCTCGGCGTGGCGGTTCCCCAGCCTCGGGGCCAGTTCCAGCGCCTGCCGGTGCAGGCGCAGGGCCTCCTCCGGCCGTCCCGCCAGCCGGCACGTCTCGGCGTGGCCGTAGAGGAAGTGGATCTTCCAGTGCTCCTCGAACAGCTCGTCCAGCAGGGCGAAGGCCCGGCGGTGCGCGGCCAGCGCCTCCTCGTGGCGGCCCGCCTGCCGCAGGGCGACGCCCAGGCAGTTCAGGCACCAGGCCTCGTTGTGCCGGTGGCCGTCCTCGCGGGCCAGCGCCAGCGCCCGCTCAAGATGCTCCGTAGCCTCGCCGGGCTCCTCGGCGGCGATGGCGACGCCGAGGGTGATCCGGGCCGTCAGCGCGGGCGGCCAGGCGGGGTCGGCGTGCGGGATCTCCAGCACGGCGCGGGCGAGCCGCGCCGCCTCCTCGCGCTGCCCGAGCTGCAGCATCGCCCACGCCTCGTACGCGGTCGCGTGGGCGGAGCCCGTCGGGCAGCCGGCGTCCCGGTACAGCCCGCCCGCCCGCCGGAAGAGGTCGAGGGGTTCCTCGACCCGGCCCTCGTCCCACTTCAGGTAGCCCCGCCGCATGGTCAGCTCGGCCTCCGTCCTGGCGTTCCCGGCCCGGGACACCAGCGGCTCCGCCGCCTCGTAGGCGGCGTCCGCCTCCGCCATCCGTCCCGCGTTGTAGCGGGCGAAGCCGAGGTCGCTGTGCGCCTCCCCGAGTCGCGCCGGGTCGTCCAGGCGCCGCGCGGCGACCAGCGAGTGCTCGAAGAGGACGTTGAGGTGCGTGGTGCCGCACCGCCGCGCGAAGAAGGCCCGCATGCGGCGGGGCAGCTCGCACACGTGCGCGTCGGCTCCGGCGGCGACCGCCGCCTCGAAGACGGCCATCAGGTTGGTGTACTCGGTGGCGAACCACAGGAGCGCCGCGTGCTTGCCGGCGAACTCCGGCAGGTCGGCCGGCGGCGGGCCCGCCGCGACATCCAGGCCGGAGGGCAGGTACGACACCGCGGCGTCCGCGGCCGCCGCCGCGTGCACGTAGTAGTCGAGCACCCGGCCGAGCGCCCGCTCCCGCTCGGCGGGCGGGTCTTCCTCGGCGGCGGCGCGGAGCGCGTGCTGGCGCACCAGGTCGTGCAGCCGGTAGCGCCCGGCCGCGGGCTGCTGGACGAGGTGCGCGTCGAGAAGGTCCTCCAGCATCGCCCGGGCTGCGCGCAGCGGGACGTCCGCCAGCGCCGCGGCCACGTGCTCGTCGAAGGTCGACCCGGGCACCAGGCCCAGCAGGCGGAAGAAGCGGCGCCGCCCCCGGTCCAGCTGCCGCACGGACATCGCGAACGCCGTGTCGAACTCCGTGGCCCCCTCGGCCATCCGCTCGACGAGGATGCCCACGGTCCAGCCCGGCCGGTGCCGCAGCCGCGCCGCCGCCAGCCGCAGCGCCAGCGGCAGGTGGCCGCACCGCCGCAGCACCTCGGCCGCGGCCTCCGGCTCGCGGGCCAGCCGGCCGTCGGATCCGCCCGGGTCGCCGCTGGCGCGGGCCAGCAGGTCGGCGGCCTCCCCTGGCGTCAGCACGTCCAGCGACACGGGGGGCACCTCCTCCAGGCCCAGCAGCCGGTTGCGGCTGGTGACCAGCGCGACGGACGGGCCCGCGCCGGGCAGCAGCGGGCGGATCTGGTCGGCGTCCACGGCGTTGTCGAGGACCACCACGGCCCGCCGGTGCGCCAGTTCCGAGCGCCAGCAGGCGGCCAGCGGCTCGATGCCGCCCTCCTGCGGGATCTTCTCCGACGGCACGTCCAGGGCGGCGAGGAGGGCCCGCAGCGCGGGGTCGGCGCCGAGCGGTTCCCGCCCGGCGGTGAACCCGTGCAGGTCGATGTAGAGCTGGGCGTCGGGATAGGCGGCGGCGAGCCGGTGCGCGGCGTGCACCGCCAGGCATGTCTTGCCGACGCCCGCCATGCCGTCCACGGCGACCACGCCGCCGGCGTCCACCGCGGCGAGCACGGCCGCGAGCTCGGCCTCGCGGCCGGTGAAGTCGGGGACGTCGCGCGGCAGGTCGTTGCGGGGCGGGCGCGGCGCGCCGGAGGGCGGGGCCGGGGGCTGCACCTGCCGGCTGGTCTTCGGCGGCGCGGGCAGCGGGCTGGAGGCCCGCTCCCAGAGGGGGCGCAGCGGGCGCGGGTCGCGCTTGAGGAGGCGGCAGAGCGCGATCACCGCCGTCCAGGGCGGCACCGTCTGCCCGCTGAGGTAGCGCGACAGCGAGGACGAGCTGAGCCCGGCGTCCCGCGCGAGGGCCCGGACGCCGAGCCCGGACAGCTCCTGCAACATGCGCAGCCGGGCCGCGAGCTCGTCCTGCGGGTCGCCCTTCTTTGCTCCGCGCTGTTGCACGACCACCGTCCCCGCCTTCCGTCCCACCGCGGCAGAACTCCTGCGGAGCGCGTCGCCGCTGCTCACGTGCGTTGCGCCTGTCCCACGGTGTCCCATCGACGTCGTCATCGTAGGCCGCCCGGGCTGGAATTGGGACATGCCCCCGAGGGACGGGGGCACGACCGCAGAGGAGAACGCAGATGCAGTCCCGTATGAAGAACCCCGCGATGGTCCTGCCCGGCGCGATGAAGCCCATCCAGGAGCTTTTCAAGGCCGTGCACGCCGGCGGCGTCTCGGAGGAGACCCTGGAGCTGGTGCACCTGCGGGTCAGCCAGATCAACGGCTGCAGCGCCTGCGTGGACGCCGGCGCGAAGACGGCGCGCAAGGCGGGGGTGACCGACGAGCGGCTGGCCACCGTCGCCGCCTGGAGGGAGGCCCCGTACTTCACCGAGGAGGAGCGCGCGGCGCTGGCGCTGGCCGAGGCCGCGACGCGGCTGGCCGACCGCGCCGACGCCGTGAGCGACGACGTCTGGGACGCCGCCGCCACCTACTTCGACGAGAAGGAGCTGGCCGCGATCG
Organism: Actinomadura sp. NPDC048021; assembly: GCF_040653135.1. Taxonomy (NCBI): domain Bacteria; kingdom Bacillati; phylum Actinomycetota; class Actinomycetes; order Streptosporangiales; family Thermomonosporaceae; genus Actinomadura; species Actinomadura sp. NPDC048021. The sequence continues at coordinate 279,941 of NZ_JBEZJQ010000008.1, read as the reverse complement.
TCCTGATGATCAGCGTCACCAACCTGTTCAACCGGCTCAACGCCACGACCCGGCAGATCGCCGGCGCGTGGGGCTGAGCGCACCCCGTCCGGCGACCCCCTCAACGAACCAGGAGAATCCCGTCATGAGCGACACGAAGAAGAGCACGAGCGCGGCGTCCGGCGAGAAGTTCGACGGCTTCACCGCCGAGGAGCGGGCCGCGATGAAGGAGCACGCCCAGGAGCTGAAGAAGGCCGCGCGCCGCAGCCCGGGCAAGGCCAAGGCCGACGGGGAGGGCGACGTCCTCGCCAAGATCGCCGAGATGGAGGACGCGGACCGCGCCATCGCCGAACGGGTGCACGAGATCGTCCGGGCCGCCGCGCCGCACCTCGTGCCGAGGCTCTGGTACGGCCAGCCCGCGTACTCCAAGGACGGCAAGGTCCTCTGCTTCTTCCAGGCGAAGGCGAAGTTCAAGACGCGGTACGCGACCCTCGGGTTCAGCGACGTGGCGGCCCTCGACGACGGCGCCATGTGGCCGACCTCCTTCGCCCTGCCGGAGCTGACCGCCGAGGGCGAGGCGCGGATCGCCGACCTGGTGAAGCGGGCGGCGGGCTGAAGGCGCGGCGGGCTGCGCCCCGGGGCTCCCTGCTAGGGTGAATTTAGACCTAAACTCAGAGGAGGTTCCGACATGGCGCGCACGATCGTGGTCAGCGGCGGCGGCACCGGCATCGGCAGGGCGGTGGCGGCTCGCTTCGCGGCCGGCGGGGACCGGGTGGCCGTCGTCGGCCGCCGCGCCGCGGTGCTGGAGAAGGCGGCCGGAGAGATCGGCGGCACCGCGCTGCCGGCCGACCTGAGCGATCCGGACGGGGTCGAGCGGGTCCGCGCCGAGCTGGCCGAGCGCTTCGGATCGATCGACGTGCTGGTCCACGCCGCGGGCGGCAACGCCGAGTACCAGGGCGGCTCCGGCGGCGTCCTGGAGCGGTGGACGAGCAACTTCCGCACCAATGTCCTGACGTCGGTGCTGCCGACCGAGGCGCTCCGCGACCTGCTGAACCCGTCCGGGAGGGTCGTGTTCATCTCCTCGGTCGCGGCGCTGCGCGGCTCGGGCGGCACGTCCTACGGCCCGATGAAGGCGGCCCTGCACCCGTACGCGTTCGACCTCGCCGCCGCGCTCGGGCCGCGCGGCATCACGGTCAACGTGGTCGCCCCCGGGTTCATCGAGGACACCGAGTTCTTCGGCGGCTCCATGAACGACGAGCGCCGCGCGGCGCTCGTCGCGCAGACCCACACCGGGCGGGCCGGGACGCCGGGGGACGTCGCCGAGACCGTGCACTGGCTCGCCTCGCCCGGCGCCGGGCACGTCACCGCACAGATCGTCCAGGTCAACGGCGGTGCCGAACGTGGCCGCTGAGCCGCCGCGCGACGGCGCCGACGCCATCCAGGACGCCTGGCGGCGCGAACTGCCGGGCGTCCCGGTGGAGTCGATCGGGGTCGTCACCCGGATCTGGTGGGCCGCCAAGGTCTTCGGCGACGAGCGCCGCCGCCTCCTGGCGAGGCTGGGGGTGGACGTCGCGACGCTGGACCTGTTGTCCACCCTGCGCCGCTCCGGCCCGCCGTACCGGATGAGCCCGGGCGAGCTGGCCGACGCCTGCATGGTGACCCGCGGGGCGATCACCCAGCGCGTGGAGCGGGCCGCCGGGGCCGGGCTGGTCGAGCGGACCACCCCCGGGTCCGGGTACCACGCGCGCGCGGTCACCCTCACCCGGGAGGGCAACGCCCTGCTCGACCGCGTCGTCGCCGATCTCCTCGCCGCCGAGGACCGGCTCATCGGCCATCTCGCCCCCGACCGCCGCGAGCAGCTCGCCGACCTGCTGCGCGAGCTGCTCGCCGGGCTCGGCCGCCCGAGCCCGGCGAGCCAGGTCGGGGACTGACCCTCCGGGGCCCGGCCGGCCCGGGGTCCGCGCGGACGGTGTCAGGAGCCCGTGAGGACGACGAGCTCCCGCGTCGCCCGGGTCATCGCGACATAGCGGTCGACCGCGCCTTCGATGCCCTCGCCGAACCCGTCCGGGTCGACGAGCACGACCAGGTCGAACTCCAGCCCCTTGGCCAGTTCGGGGGTCAGCGACCGGACGCGGGGCCTTCCCTTGAACGCGGGGGCGCCGATGACGCAGGCGACCCCGTCGTCGTTCGCGTCGAGCCAGGCGTCGAGGACCCGGTCCAGGTCCGCGACCGGTCCCCGGACGACGGGGATGCCGGTGGCGCGGATCGAGGTCGGCACGTTGGCGTCCGGGAGCGCGGCCCGGATGACCGGCTCGGCCTCCGCCATGATCTCCTCCGGCGTCCGGTAGTTGATGCCGAGGGAGGCCAGCTCGATCCGGTCGAGCCCGACCCGTTCGAGCCGTTCCCGCCACGACTCGGTGAACCCGTGCCTGGCCTGCGCGCGGTCCCCGACGATGGTGAAGCTCCGCGACGGGCAGCGCAGCAGCAGCATCTGCCACTCCGCGTCGGTCAGCTCCTGCGCCTCGTCCACGACGACGTGCGCGAACGGGCCGGCGAGCAGGTCGGGGTCGGCGACGGCCAGCGCGCTCTCGTCGACGAGGGCGTCATGGAAGTCCTCGCCGCGCAGCATCGTCACGAGCCCCGTCCCGTACTCGTCGTCGGCCACCTCGGCGAGGTCGTCCACGACCCTCTCCCTGCGCTCGCGCTCGGCGGCGAGGGCGGCCTCGCGGCGGCGCCTGCGCAGCGAGGCCCCCGGGTCGCCGAGGCGCTGCCGCGCCGCGTCCAGGAGCGGCAGGTCCGACACCGTCCAGGCGTGGGCGTCCTCGCGCTGCAGCCTGCGGATCTCGTCCCTGCCGAGCCAGGGAGCGCACAAACGCAGGTAGGCGGGCACCGACCACAGGTCGCCGACGAGGTCGGCCGCCTCGATCAGCGGCCACGCCCGGTTGAAGGCGGTGCGCAGCCCCCGGTCCTGCCCGAGCGACCTGCGGAGCATGTCGGGCGACGCCGCCCCTTCGCCCTCGTCCACCCCCTCGTGCTTGTCCGCGAGGATCGTGAGCAGCTCCTCCCAGATCTGGTCGCGCGCCTCGTTGTGCGGCGTGCCGGGCTCCGGCGCCTGGAACGCCTCGGCCCAGTCGGCGGGGCTCAGCCAGACCTCGCCCCAGTGGGCGCTGACCTCCATGCCCTCGGTGGGCGGGTTCTCGTAGAACGCGACGGCCTTCTCGATCGCCTTCACCATGTCCGCGGACGACTTCAGGCGGGCCGCCTCCGGGTCGGTCTCGACCGCCGCGCCGGGCCCCTCGGCGACGAGGTCGCGCAGGGTGCAGATCTGCACGCCCTCCTCGCCGAGGCTGGGGAGCACGTCGGACACGTAGGCCAGGTAGGGCTGGTGCGGGCCGACGAACAGCACCCCGCCGCGGTGGTGGCCGAGGCGGGGGTCGGAGTAGAGGAGGTAGGCGGAGCGGTGCAGGGCGACGACCGTCTTGCCCGTCCCCGGTCCGCCGTCGACGACGAGGGCGCCGCGGGACCCCGCGCGGATGATCGCGTCCTGGTCGGCCTGGATGGTGCCGAGCACGTCGCGCATCCGGTCCGAGCGGTCGCTCCCCAGGCTCGCGATGAACGCGGACTGGTCGTCCAGCGCCGCGTGCCCCGCGAACCCCTCGGCGGTGAACACCTCGTCCCAGTAGTCGCTGATCCGGCCGCGGGTCCAGCGGTACCTGCGGCGGCTCGCCAGCCCCATCGGGTCGGCGTGGGTCGCCCCGAAGAACGGTTCGGCCGCGGGCGAGCGCCAGTCGAGCAGCAGCCGGCGGCCCTCGCCGTCGGTGAGCCCGAGCCGCCCGATGTACACGGGCTCGGAACCGTCCGCGGCGGCCATGTGCCCGAGGCAGAGGTCGAGGCCGAATCGGCGCAGCGTGCGCAGGCGGGCGGTCAGCCGGTGGATCTCCATGTCCCGGTCCATCGCGCCCTGGCCGATCCCCCCGGGCGCCCTGCGCTCGGCTTCGAGGCGGTCGGACAGGTCGGAGATCGTCTGGTCGAGGCACCGCGCGACGGCCGCGAAATGCCGCTCGTCACGCTCGATCAGCGCCGGGTCGGCCTTGGCGGACAGGCGCTCGGGGAGGTCGAACACGCTGGCGGTCAGAGGATTCACGTATCGGCTCCGGGTCGTGATCGCTGGTCGTGGCGGCGGGTTCCCGCGACCGCCGGGGAGCCGCCGGCGGACCGCCGTCCGCGCGCCACCGGCACGACGACGACGGCCCTGCGCTGCGCCCCCGGTCTCCGCAGGTTCCGGCCTCGGCGGACGATTCTGCGGCACGACCCGGGTCTTGCCGCAAGCCCCCCGGTGCGCTATACGTTGAGAGTGGAGGGGAGAGTCGCCCTACGCGCGCCCTCCATTCCCCCGGATTCCCGGCCCCACCTCAGACCATGTACTGGTCGTGACGGTGGTAGAGGTCGGCCCACTCCTGCTCGCTGAGCCGCCGCCCGCTCTTCACGATCTCCGCCAGCTCCTCGAAGTAGGCCTCGCGCGGAGCCCCCGGGGCGAACAGGACCAGCATCGAGGCCGCCCCGTGCGGATTGTCGAACGCGTGGATCCCACCCGGCGGGACGAACAGGAAGTCGCCGGGCGAGGCGTCGACCCAGCGCTCCCCGTCGTAGAGCGCGACGGTGCCGGACAGGACGAAGAACGACTCCGACATCGTCTTGTGGAAGTGCGCGCCCGCGCCGCGCCCTGGCTCGGCACTCATGTCCCACCGGTAGAGCCCGTACTGGCCGCCGGTTGATGCGCCCGTGGCCAGGTAGTGCACCTCGGAGCGCGTGCCGATCAGCAGGTCGGGCGCGGAGCCGCCCTCCCGCATCCTGCCGCTGACCTCGCCCTCGTCTCCGTGGAAGAGCTCTTTCGGATACGACATTCCGTCCTCCTCTTCGGGTGTCCTCCCCATCGTGGCGGCCGGCCCTGACGTTCGCGCGCCGGTCAGTCCGCCAGGGCGGCGAACATGCCGGGCTCGTAGGAGCCGCCCTGGTTGCGCGCGATCACGCCGAGCCGGTTGGCCGCGTTGATCATCGCCACCAGGTAGACCAGCGCGGCGAGCTGGTCGTCGTCGTAGTGCTCGCGGGCCCGGGCCCACGTCTCGTCCGAGACGCCCTGGTGCGCGTCGGCGAGCCGGGTGCCCTCCTCGGCCAGCGCCAGCGCGGCCCGCTCGGCCTCGGTGAAGACGGTCGACTCGCGCCAGGCGGCGACCAGGTGCAGCCGGACCGCGCTCTCCCCGGCGGCCGCGGCCTCCTTGGTGTGGAGGTCCACGCACCAGCCGCAGCCGTTGATCTGGCTGGCGCGCAGCATCACCAGCTCCTGCAGGTCCCGGGGCAGCGACGACTGCTCGATCGCCACGCTGACGGCGGCGAACCGCCGGCCCACCCTGGCGGCGAACTCGTTGGTCATCAGGTTCAGACGGGGTTCCATGCCTTTGCTCCCAGCGTGTTGAGGTGCGCACCGCGCGGATCGTTCCCGCGGCGTCCTGACGACCATGGAGATGCCGGCGCCCCGCTCCGCGTGACAGCGCCGCCCTGTGACCTGCGCCACGTCCCGGCCTCCCGGGGCGGAGGGCGGGGCGGCCGGGTCGTTAGAGCCGGATGTGGCCGGGTAGCCGTATGCGGTGGCCGGAGGAGCCGGCGACTCGATCGACACCGAGGGGGCGGAGTTGACCACGCCGGAGGAGAACGCTCCGAAGACCGAGGACACCGACCAGGCGGAGCCCGGCCAGGAACGCGGGAAGCGGCCTGACGTGCGCACCGAACTGGGCGCCGAGCTCGAGGACAAGATGGCGGAGAAGGGGCTGTCCCGGGACGACTTCTCCGAGTCCTGAGGCGGTCCCGTCGCCGGTGCCCCGTGGAACGACGGGCGGCCTCCTCCGAGCACTCCCCAGCCGCTACTCGGGCAGGGGCTGAAGGCTCAGGTCGCAGAGGCGGCAGCCCAGCATGCCGTTGTAGAGGGCGTGCTTCGGGCAGCGCTCAAGGTGGTCGGGAGGCGGCGGGACGGTCCAGTCGGGTCGTGGCGCCGGAGTCCGCACCGGGATGGGCGCGGGCCATCCGTCCACCATCGCGCGGTACCGGCCGAGGTAGTCGAGCGCGAAAGGAGGGTGGTAGGCGAGCAGGTCCCAGCCGTGCCGGGTCAGCGCCAGGTCGAGGACGCGCAGCAGGAACGCCTTCTCGGCCGGCCAGTTCGCCGTCCACGGGAGCTCGTTCAGATCGAACCCGTCCGTACCGCGGCCGAGGCGGTGCCCGTCCGCGAAGTACAGCACGAGATTGCTCTCCCAGGCGGATTCCGCGAGGGCGCACCCGGCAAGGGTGAGCACGTCGAAGAAGACGTCCGTCCCGCCGTTGGACAGGTGCAGATCACCCTCGGACGTCCCGAGGGCTTCGAAGGTGTTGCTCACGCCTCGTCACCTGTCTCCCCGGGCGGCCCGGACGGTCTCGGCCGTTCCGGCGTCCTGCGGATGGTGGTCGAAACGGGCGGGCCACCACACCTTGGGGCCGATCATACGGACGAGCGCCGGAACCAGCAGGGACCGGACCACGAGCGTGTCCAGCAGCACGCCGAACGCGACGATGAACGCGATCTGCGCCAGGAAGGACAGCGGAATGACGACGAGGGCGGCGAACGTGGCGGCCAGCACGACCCCCGCCGAGGTGATGACGCCGCCGGTCGCCGTCAGGCCGCGCAGGACGCCCTCCCGCACGCCCCAGCGCCGCGTCTCCTCCCGGACCCGCGACATCAGGAAGATGTTGTAGTCGACGCCGAGCGCGACCAGGAACACGAAACCGTAGAGCGGCACGGAGGCGTCCAGGCCGGTGAAGCCGAACAGGTGGCGGAACACCAGGGCCGCGACGCCGAGCGTGGCGACGTAGTTCAGCGCGACGGTCGCGATGAGCAGGACGGGCAGCGGCAGCGAGCGCAGCAGCACCACCAGGATGACCAGGATGATCGCCAGGACGACCGGGATGATGAGGGTCCGGTCGTGGGCCGCGGTCTGCTGGGTGTCGTACTGCTGCGCGGTGTAGCCGCCGACCAGCGCGTCCGCCCCGGGGACGCCGTGCACCGCGGCGCGCAGGCGCTTGAGGGTGGCCTTCGCGGCGTCGCTGTCGGCGGCCGCCTTCAGCGTCGCGTCGATCCGGATCCGCCCGTCCACGATCTTCGGCGGCCCGCCGGGACGGCCCGACGCGCCGACGGGCGCGGCGTCCGCGACGCCCTCGGTGCGGGCGGCGGCGTCGGTCACGGCCCTGGCCTGCGCCGCGTCGGCGATGATGATCGCCGGCTGGCCGGACCCGCCGGGGAAGTGCTGGGAGAGCGTGCGCTGCGCGGCGACGGAGGGCGCGTCGTTGATGAACGTCTCGTCCAGCGGGACGCCGTGGGCGCGCAGCCCCGGCGCGAACGCGGCGCAGGCGATGAGGGCGATGCCCGTCCCGGCGACGACGCGGCGCGGGTGCAGGTCGACGAGGCGCGCGACGCGGGCCCACAGCCCCCTCCCCCCGTGGGCGCCTTCGGCCGGGGGCCTGGGCTTGGCGGGCCAGAACGCGACCCGTCCGAGCACGACGAGGACCGCGGGGAGGAACGTGAGCGCGCTGAGGACGGCGCAGGCGATGCCGATGGCGCCGACGGGCCCGAGGGCCCGGTTGTTCGTGAGGTTGCTGAGCAGCAGCGCGAGCAGTCCGAGCGCGACGGTGGCGCCGCTGGCGACGATGGCGCCGAACGATCCGCGCACGGCCGCCCAGCCGGCGGCGAAGCGGTCCCGGCCCGCCGCCGCCTCCTCCCGGAAGCGGGCCGCCAGCAGCAGCGCGTAGTCGGTGGCGGCGCCGATGACCAGGATCGACAGGATGCCCTGGACCTGGCCGTCGACTCTGACGATGTCGTTCTTGGCGAGCGCGTAGACCACCGCGCACGCCAGGCCCAGCGCGAACACCGCCCCGAGGATGATCACCAGCGGGAGCAGCAGGCTGCGGTACACCAGCAGCAGGATGAGCAGGACGGCGACGAGCGCGACGCCCAGCAGCAGCCCGTCGATCCCGGCGAACGCGTCCGACAGGTCGGCCTGGGTGGCGGCCGGCCCGCTGATCTGCGCCTTCGTCCCGGGGACGGTCTTCGCCGCCGCCCGGACCTCGTCCAGCACGGCCGGCAGTTCGTCGCCGAGGTCGGGTCTGAGGGGGACGACGCCCTCCAGCGCCCGGCCGTCGTCCGAGCGCAGGGCGGGCGACGGCGCCCCGAGCGTGCCGGGCGCGCCCCGCAGGCCGGCGAGCGCGCGGGTCGCCGCGTCCCGCTGGGCGTCGGAGACCCGGCCGTTCGCCGTCCACACGACGATGGCGGGCACGGTCTCCTTCTCGGCGAAGGCCTGCTGGGCCCGCAGGACCTGGGTGGACTCGGCGCTGCGCGGCAGGAAGGCGGCCTGGTCGTTGGTGGACACCTCGCCGAGCTTCCCGGCGTACGGGCCGAAGGCGCCGCCGACGGCGAGCCAGACCAGGAGCAGCACGGCCGGGATCGCCCAGCGGACGGGGCGCGGTGGTGTACGCATCGGTTCCTCCAGCGAGTTCGACCTGCGGCGGCCCTACCCACAAATAGCTCAATCATTAACTATCTCAATGATTGAGTTAATGTAATCTGTCCGCATGCCCGAGGGAGCGGAGGAGACGGAGGGTCCCGCCGGCCTCCGGACGTTCGCCGTCGAGCTGCGCCGGATGAACGCCGAGTTCAACCGGATCGCGCACGAGTTCGCCCACGCCAGCGGCCTGCACCCCACCGACGTCCAGGCCCTGGTCGCGATCATGGACGCGCCGCTGCGCTCCCCCGGCCGGCCGATGACGCCGGGGCGGCTGCGCGAGGAGCTGAACGTCACCTCCGGCGCGGTCACCGCCTGCCTCGACCGCCTCGAACGCCTCGGCCACATCACCCGGACGCGCGACCCCGCCGACCGGCGGGTCGTCCATCTGCGGTACGAGCCGTCGGCGATGGCCATGGGCCGCGAGTACTTCCGTCCCCTGGCGGAGAGCACCGACGCGGCGCGGAGCGGGTTCAGCGAGGAGGAGCTGCGTCTCGTCCTGCGCTTCCTGCGCGCGATGAACGAGGAGCTGTCGGCCCTCCGCACCCGGGATTCCCGCCGCTAGGGGCCCGGCGGGTCCTCGGCCGGACCGAGCAGGTCCCAGCGGTTGCCGGCGATATCGAGGAAGACGGCGACGCGTCCGTAGGGTTCGGAGCGGGGCGGTGTGACGAACTCGACGCCCGCGGCCGTCATGCGCTCGCGGGCGGCCTCGAAGTCCTCCACCCGTAGGAAGAACCCCACCCGCCCGGCGACCTGGTCGCCGACAACGGCGGCCTGCCGGGAGCCGTCCGCGCGGGCGAGCAGGATCCCGGTCTGGGCGCCCGGCGGCCGGACGACCACCCACCGCTTGGGACGCCCGTCGTTGGTGAGCGAAGGCGAGTCCCCGACCAGGTCGAACCCGAGGGCGCCGGTGAAGAATTCGACGGCTTCGTCGTAGTCGTCCACGACGATCGTGATGAGATCGAGCAGCACCGTCACGAGGGTACGGCGCGCCGCGGTCGTCCGGGCGACGAGGCGGCCGCGAACGAAGGGACACCCGCCATGGACACGAGGGAAGGAAGCCGCACCGCCGTGCTCGTCTGCCAGGCCCGGGCCGTAGCGCACGGCCGCCTGGCCCCGGACCGGTTCGCGGATCCCACCGCGTCGGCACTGCTGGAGCCCGGCGAGCTGGCGGCGGTGGAGCAGGCCCGCTCGGGCGTGCCTCCCGAGGGCTGGGGGCCCCGGATGGAGTACGAGTTCCTGCGGGCCACGGCGGAGGGGCTGGCGCCCCGCACGGTGGCCGTCGACGACGCCGTCAGGGAGCGCCTCCACCCGCAGGTCGTGATCCTCGGCGCCGGCCTGGACGGACGGGCCTGGCGCATGCCCGAGCTGGCCGGGACCGCCGTCTTCGAGGTCGACCACCCCCGCTCCCAGCAGGACAAGCGGCGGCGCGCCGCGGCTCTCTCCCCGCCCGCCGGGCAGATCGCCTTCGTGCCCGTCGACTTCACCGCCGACAGGCTCGACGACTCCCTGGACGCGGCGGGCCACCGGACCGACCGGCCCACCACCTGGATCTGGGAGGGCGTGGTCCCCTACCTGACCCGCGCCGAGGCGGCGGCCACGCTGCAAGCCCTCGCCAAGGCGTCCGCGCCGGGAAGCCGGCTCGTCGTCCACTACCAGGCGCCGTCGCTGGTCGCCTCGCTCGGCCGGCCGGTGGCCCGTGCGATGAGGCGGCTGTCCCGGCAGCCCGACCCGATGGCGCACGAACCGTGGCGGTCGGCATGGACGCCGGCCGCCATGCGGGAGCTGCTGACCGGGCAGGGTTACGCGGTGGCTCGCGACACCGACCTGCTCACCCTGGCCGGGGCGCTCGCCATGCCCGTCCGCAGCCGGCGGACTCTCGGTTCCGGCCGCGTGCTGGTCGCCGACCGCTAGCCCGGCAGGTGGTGGTTCGACCGTCCCCGGTCCTGCTTCCGGCACTGGCCCCCTCGCCTCCGGACGCGCATGAACCCCGCCGGGCGGGAACACCTCCGTTGCAGGAGGTGCATGTGAACGCAGGTCAACTGCTCGACCGGCTCCCCGGGTTGACGTACCGGCAGCTCGACAGATGGACCAACGCCGGCTACCTGCGCGCGACGCAGGCGGGAGAAGGCGCGGGCCACGCCCGCGACTACAGCGCCGAGGAGGTCCGCGTCGCCGCGCTGATGGTCCGCCTCCACGGCGCGGGGCTGAACGTGGCCTCCTCCCACCGCGCGGCCCGTGCCCTGGCCGCCGGGCGGTCGGCGGTCCTGGCCCCGGGGGTCGAGGTGGTCGTGCACGACGGGGCCCCGGCCGCCGAGCCGCCCGAGGGGTCGTCCGGAGGGCCCCTCGCGGCCGCGTGAGGCGGCCGGGCGGCTCAGGCGTGCGACAGGGCGAACGCCGCCAGGAACCCCACGACCATGATCAGGCCGGTGAACAGGTGGGTGTCCTCGTAGGCCTCGGGGATCATCGTGTCGGCGATCATGGTGAGGATGGCGCCGCCGGCCAGGGCGGTGATGCCGGCCAGGACGTCGGCGGAGGCACCGCCGAGCACCGTGTAGCCCGAGACCGCCGCCAGGGCGCTGATCACCGCGATCCCGCTCCACAGCCCGAAGACGTACCCGCGGCCGCGTCCCGCGCGGCGCATCCCCGAGGCGCTGGACAGTCCCTCGGGCACGTTGCTGATGAACACCGCGACCACGGTGACCACGCTGACCGCGCCGCCGCCCAGGAGGCTCGTGCCGATCACGATGGACTCGGGCACGCCGTCCAGCAGCGCGCCCAGCGCGATCGCGCCGCCCGAGCCGGGCCGCTGCTCCTCCGACGGCTGCTGCCCGCCCGACCGCTTGCGGTGCCGCGCGCCCCTCCAGGCCAGGACGGCGTTGGCGCCCGCGTAGAGCACCGCGCCGATCACCGCGCCGATCGCCGTCGGGGTCAGCCCGCCCTTCTCATGCGCCTCGGCGATGAGGTCGAACGACACCGCCGACAGCAGCACGCCGCTGCCGAACGCCATCACACTCGCGACGATGCGGGCCGGGACCGGCACGAGGTAGCCGACCAGGGCCCCCATCACCAGCGCCGACCCGGCCAGCAGGCCCCACCCTCCGGCCTGCAACGCTCCCTGCACGGCTCTCCCTTCCGTCCACGACCGCCACGCGAACGCCGGTGCCGGCGCCCTGGCGCGGATCCAGACCCCGCCGACGCTCTGCTACCCGCAAATTTCCCGCAAAACGTTGACCGGCCCTGCTCGATGGTGCTGTGTACTGGGAGACCTGCACCCCGCGCAACCTACGGGCGGCCGGCTAGTAAGGTCGGCCGCATGCCCGCTCGTACCCCCGCCTCGTCCCCGGTGAGAGAGCCCAGGCCACCGCGCATCCCCCGCAGCCTCACGCCCGCCGGGAAGGTCGAGCGGCACATCCGGCACGACGGGAAGTACCTGTCGCTGGAGTACGGCGCGGACGCCCTCTCCATGGACGACCCGGACGGTGTCGAAGACGTCGAGTTCGAACGCTGCCGGTTCACCCAGACCGGCTTCTCCGGGTTGGTCCTGCACAGGGCGGGGTTCGCCGACTGCGCGTTCAGCGACGCCGACCTGGCGAACCTGCGGGCGTTCAACTCGCGGATGTTCAACACGCGGATCGCGAACGCGCGGATGACGGGGATGCAGCTCGCCGAGAGCGGGCTGCGCGACGTGCTGGTCGAGGGGTGCCGCGCCGACCTCACCGGGTTCAGGCACGCGCATCTGCGGGACGTGGTGTTCCGCGACTGCAACCTGACCGAGGCGACCTTCCAGGCCGCCGAGATGACCGACGTCCGGTTCGAGAACTGCCGGCTCGGCGGCGCCCAGTTCTCCAAGGCCAGGATGAGGACGGTCCGGTTCCGCGGCTGCGACCTGCGCGGCGTCGCCGGCCTGGACTCCTTCCAGGGGGCGATCGTCGCGAGCGGCGACGCCATGAGCCTCCTGGACGCGTTCGCCGCGGAGCTCGGCATCACCATCGAGGACTGACCGGCCCGAAGGAGCCGATGCGTCGGCCGAGCCGCACGGGGAAGGGTTCCCTGGGGGGAGCATCATGGGTTACGCGATCAGCGTCCGCCTGCGCCGGCCGTTCGGCGAGACGGTCGAGCAGGTGCGCGCGGTCCTGAAGGACCAGGGCTTCGGCGTGCTGACCGAGATCGACGTGCGGGCCACCCTGCGCGAGAAACTCGGCGAGGCGATGGAGGACTACCTCATCCTGGGGGCCTGCAACCCGCGGCTCGCCCACCGTGCGCTCGGCGTCGACCGGCGGATCGGCCTGCTGCTGCCCTGCAACGTCGTGGTGCGCACCGACGGCGACGACACCGTCGTGGAGGCGATGGACCCGCAGGTCATGGTGTCGGTCAGCGAACAGCGCGACCTCGGACCGGTCGCCGACGAGGCGGCGGAGCGGCTGGCCGCCGCGCTGAGGCGGCTGGACGCCTGACCCTCCTCGCTCAGCCGCCCGGGAACTCGATCTCGGCGGCCTCGCCGGCGCCGAGCAGGAAGTACCCGAGGAACGTCACGCCGTCCTCCCCGGCGTCGAAGCGCGCGATCCGGGCGCCCTCGGGCTCGTGGAACACGTCGCCGGGACGCAGGACGGCCGCGGCCTCGCCTTCGATCTGGTAGACGACCGACCCGGTCTCGACGCTGCCGAAGACCGGTCCGTTGTGCACGTGCAGTCCGGCCGCCCTGCGGGGCGCGATGGTGATGCGCCTGACCTCGACCCGCTGCGTGCTGCGGGGCGCCGCCAGCACCTGGTCGAGCAGGACCGTACGGGTGACCGTCTGGACGTCCTCCACCCGGCCCCCGCGGTACTCACCGTCGCCGACCGGCTCCCCGGCCTCGGCGGACGACCCGTCGCCCGGCGCAGGTAGGCGGCGATGCGCTCGACGGCCGTGCCCGGCCCGGACAACTGCGCGTCGATGGAGGCCCGCATCTCCTCGGCGGTCCGGTCGATGGCGGCGCGAGCGAGTTCCATTTACATAAACTATGAATATAAAAGGGCTATGCTTCGGGCATGGATCGTCACGCCGCCGCTCCCGGCGCGTCCGCCGCCATCGGGGAAGCCCTCTACGGCCTGGCCACCAGGGCCGCGAGGCGCCTGCCCCGGGACATGAGCCTGACGTCCGCCGCCACCCTGGCCACCCTGGACCGGACCGGCCCGCGGCGCATCACCGACCTGGCCGCGGTCGAGGGCGTCACCCAGCCCGCGATGACCGCCCTGGTCCGGGTGATGGAGGAGTCCGGCCTGGTCGAGCGGCGGGGCGACGCGTCCGACAGGCGGGTCACGCTGGTATGCCTGACCGAGGCCGGGGCCTCCTACGTCCGGACGCGGCGCCAGGCGGGCGTCCAGACCTTCGAGCGATTGATCGGCGAGCTCACCGGCGACGAGGTCGAGGCGCTGGTGGCGGCCCTTCCGGCGCTGAAGCATCTGGCAGAGTTCGAATGCCAGGACCGCGAAGGGCCGGCCGTCACGCCCGAGAGCGGGACGTCGAGCGCCATGGCGATCACGACGCCGACAAGCCTCGCTCTCGCCCGCCGACGCTCGTCCGAGACCAACCCGTAAGTCAGATGCACTCATCCCAACACTGGAGGTTCCATGCCCAAGGGCTACTGGGTCAGCGCCTACCGCACCATTTCAGACCCCGAGAAGCTGGCTGCTTACAACAAGCTGGCCGGTCCGGCCGTCAAGGCCGGGGGCGGCCGGGCCCTCGTCCGTGGCGGCCGGGTCGAGGCGCATGACGCCGGAATCGCCGAGCGCACCGTCCTGATCGAGTTCGACAGCTTCGAGCAGGCCGTCGCGGCGCACGAGAGCGCGGCCTACCAGGAGGCGCTGGCCGCCCTCTCCGACGGCGTCGAGCGCGACTTCCGCATCGTCGAGGGCATCGACTGACCGAGGTCCAGGCGGATCTTCACTTACGCGTGGACCGGCCGGAGACGATGCCGGCGGGGGGCAGGACGGCGGCGATCTTATTGTCGTACCCCCAACAGGGTCGGCGACGTTGACGTCGTGAACCCGCCAGACCTGGGCCGTTACCGCCTGTTGAGTGGGCAGGCACGACCACTCCCCCTCACAGGACGGAACCCGATGTCAACAGTGACCGCCTCGGCCGACGGCTCTCCCATGTCAGCTCGGTCGGGCTCGAACAACTGGCCGGCGGTGGTCTCGGTGATGATGGGGATCTTCGCGATCGTCACCACCGAGATCCTGCCGATCGGGCTGCTGACGTCCATCGGCTCCGGCTTCACCGTCTCCGACGGGACGGCCGGGCTGATGATGACCATGCCCGGCTACCTCGCGGCGGCGGCCGCGCCCACGGTCACCGTCGCGACGGCGCGGATCGACCGGCGGCTCATGCTGTGCGCCTGCATGTTCCTGCTGGCGGCGGCGAACTTCATCGCCGCGGCCGCCCCGGCGTTCTGGGCGGTGCTCGTCTCACGCGTCCTCGTCGGGGTGGTCATCGGCGGCTTCTGGTCGATCGGCGCGGGCCTCGCCGACCGGCTGGTCCCCGCACGGTCGGCGCGCCGGGCGACGGCGGTCGTCTTCTCGGCCGTCCCGCTGGGATCGGTTCTCGGCGTGCCGCTCGGGACGCTGATCGGAGACCTCGCGGGCTGGCGGACCAGCTTCGCGGTCATGGGCCTGCTGTCCGTGGCGGTGCTCATCGCGCTCGCCGTGCTCGTCCCCCCGCTGCCTGCGGAGGGGGCCACCCGCCTCACCGCGCTGCGCGGCATGGTGCGCGGCCTCGACACACGGCGCGCGCTCCTGGTGACCGTCCTGGTCGTCCTCGCGCACTTCGGCGCCTACACCTACGTCACGCCCTTCCTGGAACGGGTGACGCAGGTGTCCCCGGGGCTGATCACGGTGTTCCTGCTGGCCTACGGTGCCGCGGGCATCCTGGGCAACTTCCTGGCGGGCACGGCTCTGGCCCGCCATCCGCACGCCACCTTCGGCGTGGCCGGAGGTCTGATCGCCATCGCCACCCTGGCGCTTCCTCTTCTGGGGCGATGGGATCTTGGCGCCCTCACGCTGCTCATCCTGTGGGGCGCCGGCTACGGGGCGGTCCCGGTCTGTTCGCAGACCTGGTTCGCCAGAGCCGCCCCGCACGCGCCGGAGGCGGCATCCGTCCTTTTCACGGCCTCGTTCCAGGCGACGCTGTCGACCGGCGCCCTGGTCGGCGGGGTCATCATGGACCGCACCTCCCCTTCGACGGTCATGATGCTGGGCGGAGCCACCGCGGCCGTCATGGTGGTGGCCGTGGTCAGCGGGCGGCCTCGCCGGTCAGCCAGCGGTGAAGCGCCGGGAGGGGCACGTCGGCCCGGACGACCTCCAGCGCGGTGATCTTCAGGCCCCACTCGGCGACGGCGGCGTCCAGGTCGGCGGCCAGGGGGTTAGCCCGGCCGGGAAGCAGGTCGCCGAGTTCGTTCAGGCGCCGCTGGGCCACGTGGCGGCGCAGGCGGCCCTCCACGATGACGCTGATCGCGGCCGTCTGGGGAACCGGCCGCAGCGCGCAGCGGGCGGGATCCGACACCGACACCAGGGCCACGGCCTTCAGCCGCAGGGGCACCCCCTCGCGGGTGGGGGCCTCCAGCCATATGTCGAGGGGTCCCCATCTCATGGGGACGCGGACCGAGCGGTGCACGCCCGGAACCACCAGCGTGCGGCCGGGCCCCCGCACCGTGGGAGGGCCGCCCAGGCGGGAGACCACCAGGCGCTCCCCCTCGGGGACGACCCGCA
This sequence comes from Actinomadura sp. NPDC048021, assembly GCF_040653135.1. Taxonomy (NCBI): domain Bacteria; kingdom Bacillati; phylum Actinomycetota; class Actinomycetes; order Streptosporangiales; family Thermomonosporaceae; genus Actinomadura; species Actinomadura sp. NPDC048021. Next base: position 263,635 of record NZ_JBEZJQ010000008.1, on the reverse strand, counting down.
GCGACGCGACGGCCAGCATCGTGATCAGGACGAGGCAGGCCAGGAGCGCCAGCGACGGCCACGTGAGGAAACCGGGCAGCAGTTGCTCCCTCGCGAGGCCCTTGGTCATGAACCCTCCCCCGCTGGTCCGGCGCTTCGCCTGGTCTCCTCAGCCTCCATCGTCACCGCCGGACGGCTGCCTTGCCATCGGGTGCGACCACCAGATCGTCCAGTCCTGCCCTGTATAACCGCACCGTCAGCCTTGCCCGGGTCCGTCCGGTGGGGGCGGGCGGTCCCTCCCGTGGCCGATGCGGTCGCGCCAGGCGGCGACCCGGTCGACGATCAGTGGGTCGGCGAGGTCGGATTCCGGCACGTCCCCGACCGGTGCGGCGGGCGGCTCCCCGGACGGAGGCGGGGGCCGCGGCGGGCGGGTCGGCATGGTGAGGACCATGGTCAGCCCGCCGCCGGGGGTCTCCTCGGGGGTGAGGTCGCCGTCCATGGCCTCGGCGAGGCCGCAGGCGAGGGCCAGGTCGACGCCGGCCTCGTCGTCCCGGCCGCCGAGGCGCCGGAGCGGCTGGAAGAGGCGGTCGCGGTCGCCGAGCCGGACCCCGGGCCCGCGGTCGATGACGCGGATCTCCAGGCGGTCGCCGAGAGCGCTGGCGGTGACGAGGACGGGTGCGCCCGGCGGGTTGAAACGGACGGCGTTGGCGATGACGTTGGCCAGGACGCGGCGCAGCAGGGCCGGGTCGGCGACCATGTCGGGCAGGCCCTCGGGGATGCGGAGCTCGACGGCCTCCCGGTCGTTCTCGCTGACGGCGCGGGGGACGGCGTCCCCGGCGGCGACCCGGCGCGGGGAGACGTCGAGCGAGCCGGACTGCAGACGGCTCATGTCCAGCAGGTCGTCCACCAGATGGTCGAGCCGGGCCAGGGAGTCGGCGGCCGTGTCGACCGCGTCGTCGCGGCGCTCGCCGGGGGCGGGCGCGCCCGGGCCGCGCAGGCTCTCGACGGCGGCCCTCGCGGACGCCAGGGGGGCGCGCAGGTCGCGGCTGACGGTGGTGAGCAGCGCGGTGCGCATCTCCTCGGCGGCCTCCAGCGGCCGGAGCCTCCGGGCCCGTTCGGCGAGGCGCCGGTGCTGCAGCGCGACGGCGGCCTGGGCGGCGAACGCCTCCAGGACGCGCCGGTCCGAGGCGGGCAGCGTCCGTCCCCGCAGGACGAGCGACAGGGTGCCGTCCTCGACCAGGACGTCGACCTCGCCGGCGTCCGGGCAGGTGCAGGGCTCGCCGCCGGTGCTGGCGACGACGTCCCAGCAGTCCGGGTCGCTGAGGCTGTCGGGGGTCACCGGCGCTTCGGGGTCGCGTTCCAGCAGCGTGACGGTGGTCAGCGCGAACGTCTCGCGGAGCCGTTCGAGGATGCCGCCGAGCGCGTCGTGGGGACGCCCGAGGGCGGTGACCGCGCCGTGCTCTCCGCGCAGGATGTCCCCCGCGAGGGTGGAGAGCACCTCCGCGTCGGCGCGGGCCCCGGCCACCTCTCTGCCGCGGCGGGCGGTGACGTCCACGACCGTGCTGACCGTCACCCCCACCACGACGAAGACGACGAGCTGGAGCAGCCCCTGGGTTCGGTCGACGGTGAACTGCCCGGTCGGCGGGGTGAAGAAGTAGTTCAGCAGCACCGAACCGCCGATGGCGGCGAACAGCGCGGGATACAGCCCGCCCACCAGGGCCACCCCGACCACCGCGGCCTGGAAGAGCAGGATGTCGCTGGCCAGGGGCACCTGCCAGCGCATCTGCACCAGCAGGAGGGTCAGCAGCGGCAGCCCGGCGGCGGCCAGCGCGAACCCGGCGTAGCGGCGGACGGACGGAAGGCCCGCCGCCCGGTGCGCCCTCCAGCGGCGCCCCTGGCCGATCTCCTCGTGGGTGACGAGGTGCACGTCGATGGATCCGGACCGCGCCGTCGTCGTGACGCCGACGCCGGGCGAGAACATCTGCGCGACCTTTCCGCGCCGGGACGCCCCCAGGACGAGCTGGGTGGCGTTGACGCCGCCGGCGAAGTCCAGCAGCGCGTCCGGCACGTTCGCGCCGACGACCTGGTGGTAGCTGCCGCCGAGGCTCTCCACCAGGGCGCGCTGCCGGGTCAGGTTCGCCGGGCTCACGCCGGCCAGCCCGTCGCTGCGCGCGACGTGGACGGCCAGCAGGTCGGCGCCCTTGGTGCGGGCGGCGACGCGGGCGGCGCGGCGGATCAGGGTGTCGCCCTCCGGCCCGCCGGTGAGCGCCACGACGACGCGTTCCCGCGCCTCCCACGTCCCGGCGATGCCGTGGTCGGCGCGGTAGCGGTCGAGCTGGTCGTCGACCTTGTCGGCCAGCCACAGCAGCGCCAGCTCGCGCAGGGCGGTGAGGTTGCCGGGCCGGAAGTAGTTGCCGAGGGCGGCGTCGATCCTCTCGGGCGGGTAGACGTTGCCGTGCGCCATCCTGCGGCGCAGCGCCTCGGGGGTCATGTCGACGAGTTCGACCTGGTCGGCGCGGCGGACGACCTCGTCCGGGACGGTCTCGCGCTGCGGCACGCCGGTGATCTGCTCGACGACGTCGTTCACCGACTCCAGGTGCTGGACGTTGACGTTGGTGACGACGTCGATGCCGGCGTCCAGGATCTGCTCGATGTCCTGCCAGCGCTTGGCGTGGCGGGAGCCGGGCACGTTGGTGTGGGCCAGCTCGTCGATGAGCGCGACCTGCGGGTGCCGGGCGATGACGGCGCCGGTGTCCATCTCGGTGAAGCTCGCGCCGCGGTAGGACACGGCGGCGCGCGGGACGATCTCCAGCCCCTCCAGGAGCGCGGCGGTGCGGGGCCGGCCGTGGGTCTCCACGAAGCCGACGACCACGTCGGTCCCGCGGCCGGCGCGGCGGCCGCCTTCGGCGAGCATCGCGTAGGTCTTGCCCACGCCGGGCGCCGAGCCCAGGTAGACGCGCAACCTGCCGCGTGCCATCACACCTCCAGTCGCCGAGGCCCCTCGCGGGGTCAGCCGCGGACCGGGTACATCCGGTCCAGCGCGATGTTCAGCCTGAGGACGTTCACCCTGGGCTCGCCCATGAAGCCGAGGTCGCGGCCGTCGGTGCTTGCCTGGACCAGCCGCTTCACCTGGCCGGGGGTGACGCCGCGGGCCCGGGCGACCCGGCCGGTCTGGAGGGCGGCGTAGGCGGGCGAGATGTGCGGGTCCAGGCCGCTGCCACTGGCGGTGACCGCGTCGGCCGGGACGGCCGGATCGGCGGGGGCGCCGCCCCTGACGGCGACGACCAGGCCGTCGGCGTAGTTCGCGCCGGGACGGGCCGGTTCCACGGGAACGCCCCTGTAGGCGGCGATGAACGGAGCCTTCACCACGCCCTGCTCCTCGTTCAGGCTGACCACCCGGGTCGGGTGCGGGACGGTGCCGTCGGCCGCGCGGCGCCCGAACACCGCCAGCACCGCGCCGACCCCGCCCGGGGTGCAGAACGGGCGCGCACCGCTGACGCCTTCGAGGGCGCCGACGGCCTTGCTCCGCGAGCAGACCCGGGTGAGCAGGCTCAGCCTGGCACTCTCCCCCGCCGCGGCCGTCTCCGGACCGGGCAGGGTGTCCACGATGTCCTCGGGTCCCAGGTTACTCGCGGCCGTCGAGGTCGGGTCGTATCCGCTCCCGGCCTCCGACGGGCGGCTCTGGAAGTACTGCCTGAGCGGGGTCCCGCCCCTGCCGGTGAACGACTGGCCGATCAGGGCGCTGCCGACCGTCCGGCCGCGCAGCGAGACGGTCGAGCCGCCGGCGCGGCTCTGGAGGCCGGGCGCCTGCGCGACCGCGAAGACGGCGAGCGGGTAGGCGACGCCGCACACGGCCGTCAGCACGAGCAGGGCGCGCAGCGCGGCGAGGTGCTGCCGGACCCAGGTCGGATATGACATGTCACGACATCCCGGGTAGTAGCCGGATGACCAGGTCGATGAGCTTGATCCCGACGAAGGGCGCGACGATGCCGCCGAGCCCGTAGACGCGGAGGTTGCGCGACAGCAGCCTGGACGCGCTGCTCGGCCGGTACCTCACCCCGCGCAGCGCCAGCGGGATCAGCGCGACGATGATCAGGGCGTTGAACACCACGGCCGACAGGATCGCCGACTGCGGGCTGGGCAGACGCATGACGTTGAGCGCGTCCAGGCCCGGGTACAGCCCGGCGAACATCGCCGGGATGATGGCGAAGTACTTGGCGATGTCGTTGGCGATGGAGAACGTGGTCAGCGCCCCCCGCGTGATCAGCAGCTGCTTGCCGATCATCACGATCTCGATCAGCTTGGTCGGGTCGGAGTCGAGATCGACCATGTTCCCGGCCTCCTTGGCGGCGGAGGTGCCGGTGTTCATCGCCACCCCCACGTCGGCCTGGGCGAGCGCCGGGGCGTCGTTGGTGCCGTCCCCCGTCATCGCGACCAGGCGGCCGCCCTCCTGCTCCTTCTTGATCAAGGCGAGCTTGTCCTCGGGCCGGGCCTCGGCGAGGAAGCCGTCCACGCCCGCCTCGTCCGCGATCGCCCTGGCCGTGAGCGGGTTGTCCCCGGTGATCATGACGGTGCGGATGCCCATCCGGCGCATCTCCTCGAACCGCTCCCGCATCCCCGCCTTCACCACATCCTTGAGGTGGATGACGCCGAGGACCCTGGCCGCGCCGTGCGCGACCTCGCCGACGACCAGCGGAGTGCCGCCGGAGGCGGAGATGCCGTCCACGACGCGGCTCAGCTCGGCGGGCACGGTCCCGCCCCGCCGGCGCACCCAGTCGGCGACCGCCCCGGCCGCGCCCTTGCGCAGCATCCTGTCCGGCCCGCGGTCCCCGGGCTCGCCCAGGTCGACGCCGCTCATCCGGGTCTGCGCCGAGAACGGCACCCACCGCGCCTGCGACAGCTCGCCCGGCGAGCGCTCCCGCAGGCCGTACCGCCGCTTGGCGAGCACCACCACCGAGCGGCCCTCGGGCGTCTGGTCCGCGAGGCTGGACAGCTGCGCCGCGTCGGCCAGCTCGTCATCGCCGACGCCCTGGACGGGCAGGAACTCCGCCGCCTCCCGGTTCCCGAGGGTGATGGTGCCGGTCTTGTCCAGCAGCAAAGTGTTGACGTCGCCCGCCGCCTCCACCGCGCGCCCCGACATCGCCAGCACGTTCCTCTGGACCAGCCGGTCCATGCCCGCGATCCCGATCGCCGACAGCAGCGCACCGATCGTCGTCGGGATCAGGCACACCAGCAGCGACACCAGCACGATCCCGGTCACCCCGTTGGCGTTCAGGGCGAGGCTGTCGCCGACTCCGGGGTTGATGGCCCTGGAGAAGATCGCCAGCGGCTGCAGCGTCGCCACCGCCAGAAGGAAGATGACCGTCAGCGCGGTGAGCAGGATGTGCAGGGCGATCTCGTTGGGGGTCTTCTGCCGGCTCGAACCCTCCACCAGCGCGATCATCCGGTCGACGAACGACTCCCCCGGCCGCTGGGTGATCTTCACGACGATGCGGTCCGAGAGCACCCTGGTCCCGCCCGTCACCGCCGAGCGGTCCCCGCCCGACTCCCGGATCACCGGGGCCGACTCCCCCGTGATCGCCGACTCGTCCACGCTCGCGATGCCCTCGACCACGTCCCCGTCACCGGGGACGACCTCCCCCGCCTCGACGACGACATGGTCGCCCTCCCGCAGCCGCGTGGCGGCGACCGCCTCCTCCCCGGCCCGCTCCCGGCCCGGCGTCCAGTCGAGCAGGCGGCGGGCCACGGCGTCGGTCTTCGCCTTGCGCAGCGAGTCGGCCTGCGCCTTGCCGCGGCCCTCGGCCACCGCCTCCGCGAGGTTGGCGAACAGCACCGTGAGCCAGAGCCACACCGCGATCGACCAGGCGAAGACGCTCGGGCGCAGGCCGGCCAGGACCGTGGCGAACACCGCGCCCACCTCGACGATCAGCATGACGGGGTTGTGCCACAGCGTGCGCGGGTCGAGCTTGGCCGCCGCGTCCGGCAGGGATCTCAGCACCTGCTTCGGGTCGAGCAGGCCGCCCCGTGCCCTGCCGCCGCGGCGTTCCGGCGGCCGCGGCGAGGGGCCCGTCGAACGGCGGACCCGCGCGGTCATGCGTGGATGCCTTCGGCGAGCGGTCCCAGCGCCAGCGCGGGCAGGAACGTCAGGGCGACGAGGACGACGGTGACGCCGACGACCAGCCCGACGAACTGCGGCCGGTGCGTGGGCAGCGTGCCCTCCGAGGCGGGGGCGCGGCCCTGCCTCGCCAGCGACCCCGCGAGCGCCAGCACGAAGACCATGGGGAGGAACCGGCCGAGGGCCATGCAGAGCCCCAGCGCCGTGTCGTACCAGAGGGTGCCGGAGGCCAGTCCGGCGAACGCCGAGCCGTTGTTGTTGGACGCCGAGGTGAACGCGTACAGCACCTCCGACAGGCCGTGCGGCCCGGGGTTCAGGATCCCGGCCCTGCCGTCGCCGGTCGCCATCGCCGCTCCCGTGCCGACCAGCACCAGGATCGGGGTGGTCAGGAAGTACAGCGCGGCGAACCTGATCTCCCGCGACCCGATCTTCTTGCCCAGGTACTCGGGCGTGCGGCCCACCATCAGCCCCGCCACGAACACGGTGACGACCGCCAGGATCAGGATCCCGTACAGGCCCGAGCCGACGCCGCCGGGCGCGACCTCGCCCAGCATCATGCCGACCATCGCCATCATGCCGCCGAGACCGGTGTAGGAGTCGTGCGCCGAGTCCGTCGCCCCCGTCGACGTCATCGTCGTGCCGGTGGCGAAAGCCCCGGAGTCCGGCACCCCGAACCGGGTCTCCACGCCCTCCGTCGCGGCGCCGATCGCGGTCGGGACCGTGCCGTGGTGCATGAGCTGGAAGACCTGCAGGAGCACGGCGCTGACGATCGCCAGCGCCGCCATCACCGAGACGAGAGCGTAGCCCTGCCCGTTGTCGCCGACCATCCGGCCGAACGTGCGCGGCAGCGAGAACGCGATGACCAGGAGCAGGAAGACCTCCAGCCAGTTCGTCCAGGCGGTGGGGTTCTCGAACGGGTGGGCGGAGTTGACGGCGTAGAAGCCGCCGCCGTTCGTCCCGAGCAGCTTGATCGCCTCCTGGCTCGCCACCGGCCCGCCCGTCAGCGTCTGGGCGCCGCCCGCGATCGTGCGCACCACGTGGTGCGCCGGATCCCAGAAGTTCTGCACCGCCCCGCCGGCCACCAGGACGAGCGCGGCGAGGAACGCGACGGGCAGCAGGATCCGCAGGGTGCCGCGGAGCAGGTCGACCCAGAAGTTGCCCACGTGGTCGGTCCGCTTGCGGGCGAAGCCCCGCACCAGTGCGACGGCGACGGCCATGCCGACGGCGGCGGACGCGAAGTTCTGCACCGCCAGGCCCGCCATCTGCACCAGGTCGCCCATCGTCGACTCGCCCGCGTACGACTGCCAGTTGGTGTTCGTCACGAAGCTGACCGCCGTGTTCCACGCCTGGCCCGGCCCGACCGGCGGGAACCCCAGGCTCAGCACCAGGTGGTTCTGCAGCCGCTGCAGCCCGTAGAGGAACAGGACGCCGACGGCCGAGAACGCCAGGACGCTGCGCGCGTAGACGGGCCAGGTCTGCTCGGCGTCCGCCGCGACCCCGGTCAGCCGGTAGACGATCCGCTCGACGCGTGCGTGCCGCGTGCCGGTGTAGACGCGGTACATGTAGTCGCCCAGCGGCCGGTACACCGCCGCCAGAGCGAGGACGAGGGAGGCGATGAAGACGGTTCCGGCGGCGGTCGGGCTCATCTAGAAACGCTCCGGGAAGAGCAGGGCGATGATCAGGAAGACGGTCAGCACCGCGGCCAGCACGAGACCGATCGCGTTCTCGGCCGTCACAGCCTCTCCAGTCCCTTCACCACGAGGGCGAGCAGGACGAAGACCGCCACCGTCAGCAGAACGAACACGACGTCGCCCATGGTCGTCTTCCTTCCAGGAGCGCATGAAGCAAAGCGCCCGCTCGGGGAGTTTTGGCGGAACTTGACGGCCTCTTAGCGGCCGGGCCGGATTCAGGGACGGCCGTCCGGGCGGCCCTCGCGGCCGGCGAGGAGGCGCAGGCGGGCGCCGTCCTCGCGTTCGCGCTCCTCCAGGGCGGCCTCGATCTCGGTCAGGGCGGCGCGCAGCCGGGGAAGGCGGCGGCGTTCGATCGCGCGGACGCGCTGCCGCGTGGCGGCCACCTCGGCGTCGACGGCGGCCGCCGCCGCGGTCGCGGCGGCGTGGGCGCAGGCGGCTTCGAGCGCGGCCCGGCAGGCCCGCCGCGCGGGCGCCACCGCGGTGCCGGACGGCGACGGCGCGGGCCGGTCGGGCAGGTCGAAGACGATGCGCCGGGGGTAGGTCACGCCCATGAGGACGGCGTGCTCCACGGTCAGCTCGGCCCGGTCACCGGTCGAGGCCAGGGGCAGCACCCGGCGCCCGCCCAGCAGCGTGGCGCGGTTCAGCAGCCTGTCGGCCTCCCGGCAGCGGCGCTCCCAGTCCTCGCTCGTGGCGCGGGCGAGCCGGTGCAGGCCGTCCTGCTCGTCCCGCAGGATGCCGAGCTTGCGTTCCAGCAGGTCGAGGGCGGCCTCGGCGGCCGCGATGCGCTGGCGGTGCCAGAGGCGTCCCGCGCGTCCTCGCGGCCCCGTGCTCACCGCTCGCGCCCGAGGTGCTCGTCGATCGCCTCGGCGGGCAGCATGGTGAGCTCGCGGCGCGGCAGTGCCGCGAGCGCCCGCCATGCCAGGTCCAGGGTCTCTTCCAGCGGGCGGGCCTCCGCCCTGCCCTGGGAGATGAGGGTCTCCCGGCAGGCGCGCTCGAAGTCGAGGTAGTGGCGGTCGGTGTCGCTGAGGGCGCCGGCCCCGACGAGCTCGCCGAGTTCGCGGGCGCGGCGCGCCCCGGCGAGCGCGGCCGTCGTCTGCGCGGCGACGTCGAGGTGGTCGGCGCGGGTGCGGCCGGGCCCGGCGGCCTTGCGCATGAGCCGCGACAGCGACTCCAGCGCGTCGACGGGCGGGTACACGCCGAGCGCGTGCAGGTCGCCGGACAGGACGATCTGGCCCTCGGTGATGTAGCCCGTGAGGTCGGGCACGGGGTGGGTGATGTCGCCGCCGGGCATGGTCAGCACGGGGACGAGCGTGACCGATCCGGGGCGTCCGCGGACGCGGCCGCAGCGCTCGTAGAGGGAGGCCAGGTCGCTGTAGAGGTAGCCGGGGTAGGCGCGGCGCGCGGGGATCTCGCCGCGGGCGGCCGACACCTCGCGCAGCGCCTCGCAGTAGGACGTCATGTCGCCCATGACGACCAGGACGTGCCGGCCCTCCTGGAAGGCCAGGTGCTCGGCCACGGTCAGCGCGATGCGCGGAGTGACGATCCTCTCGATCACGGGGGCGTCGGCCAGGTTGAGCAGCAGCACCAGCTCGCCGGACGCCGACCGTCCTTCCAGGGTCTCCCGGACGGCGGCGGCGTCGGCGTGGGTCAGGCCCATCGCGGCGAAGACGACGCAGAACGGCTCGTCGCCCGCCGACGCCTGCGCCGCGATCTGGGCGGCCAGCTCCAGGTGCGGGAGGCCCGCGCGGGAGAAGACCGGCAGCTTCTGGCCCCTGGCGAGCGTGGTGAGCGCGTCGATGGCGGAGACGCCGGTCAGCACCGGCTCGGCGGGCGGCTCGCGGTGCACGGGGTTGAGGGGGACCCCGGCGACGGGGGCGGCGGCGCCCAGCACCGGCGGGCCGCCGTCGAGCGGCTGCCCCATCCCGTCGCAGACCCGCCCGAGCCAGGCCGTCCCGACCGGGACGCGCAGCGGCGCGCCGCTGAAGGTGACGCGCATGCCTTCGGTGCTCATGCCGCCCGTTCCCTCCAGCACCTGCACCAGGACCCGGTCGCGCGCGGTGTCCAGCACGAGCCCGTGGCGGTCGTCCTCCGCCGCCTCGCCGTCCGCCGCGTCCCCGTCCCGTCCGACCCGGATGTCGGCGAACTCGTCCCACCCCACGTCCCCGGCGCCCGTGACGACCACGAGCGGTCCGCGCACCCGCGCTATGCCGGTGTAGGACGGTCTCGGCCAGTCGGTCACCGCAGGCCGTCCAGCCTGGCCAGGACCGCGTCCCGGCGGTCGCGGACGTCCGCCGGGGCCGCGGCGTCCTCGCGGGCCCGCACGAGGGGCGAGTAGTCCAGGTCCTCGATCGCCGACACGGCGACGCCTCCGCCGACCAGGTCCTGGCACCGGTCCGCCACGGCGATCACGGCATCGGTCAGCGCGGCGGTGCGCTCGGGGGTGCAGGACGCGTCTGTGGGGCTGAGGGCGCTCTGCTGCAGGACGCCTTCCCGCAGCAGGCGCCCGGCCAGGAGCGTCACCCTTTCGGCGGCGGGCAGGGTGCCGGTGCCGACGAGCTCGGCGAGGGCGGTCAGGCGGTCGGCCTCCGCCAGCAGCCCCGACGTGCGCGCGCGGCGGCGCGCCCACTCGGGGTCCCCGGCGTCGGCGTGGGCGCGGGCCACGGCCGGGACGTCCCGCGCGAAGGATCCCGACCAGGACACCGCGGGGTAGTGCCGCGAGTACGCCAGATCCTTGTCCAGGCTCCAGCGCGCCCGCACGAACCGCTCGGTGTAGGCGGTGACGGGCTCGGTCATGTCGCCGCCCGGCGGGGACACCGCGCCGATGACGGTGACCGACCCCTCGGCGCCGCCGCGCGTCCGGACCCGCCCCGCGCGCTCGTAGAAGGCGGCGAGCGCGGACGGCAGCGCGGCCGGATACCCCTCCTCGCCGGGCAGCTCGCCGGCCCGCGAGGCGAACTCGCGCAGGGCCTCGGCCCAGCGGGAGGTGGAGTCGGCGATGACGACGGCGTCCTTGCCCTGGTCGCGGAAGTACTCGGCCACGGTGACGCCGCTGTGCACGCTCGCCTCGCGGGCCATCATCGGCATGTTGGAGGTGTTGGCGATGACCACGGTGCGGTCGGTGAGCCGGCCACCCGTGCGCGGGTCGTCCAGCTCCGCCAGCTCCTCGAGCACGTCGGCCATCTCGTTCCCGCGCTCGCCGCACCCGACATAGACGATCACGTCGGCGTCGCACCACTTGGCGACCTGCTGGAGCAGCATCGTCTTGCCCGTGCCGAAGCCGCCGGGGACGGCGACCGTCCCGCCGAACGGCACGGGGAAGAGCAGGTCGATGACGCGCTGGCCGGTGTGCAGGGGGGCGCCGGCGTCCAGCCGCTCGGCGTAGGGGCGCGGCCGCCGGATCGGCCAGTGCTCGGCCCGGTCCGCGTCCGCCCGCACGGCGCGGGCCGAGGGGTCGAGCCAGACCCCCGCGCCGCTCAGCGGGCGCAGCAGGCCGTCGAAGACGCCGCCGAGCAGGTGCGCGCCCAGCGGCGCGGACAGGGCGCGGCCGGTCGTGGCGGCGGGCGCGCCGGGAGCGAGGCCGCCGGTGTACTCGTAGGCCTGGACGGTGGCCGCGGCGCCCTCCAGAGCGACGATCTCCCCGGGGAGACGGGCCGGGCCGAGCTCGACCACGTCGTTCATCGCGGCGCCGCGCATCCCGGCGGTCTCCACGAGGGGCCCGTTGACGCGGGTCACCTCGGCGCCCACAGGTCCGCCACCTCCGTCCCGAGGGCCGCCAACGCCCGGTCCGCCAGGGCGCCCGCGGACAGGTCCAGCTCCGCGTCGGGGACGCGGGCGACCAGACCGCCCCCGCCCGCCCGCTCGACCCGCGCGCCGGATCCGAGCAGCGCCCGGGCCCGCGCCGCCAGCGCCGCCCGGTTCGCGGGGGCGTCCGGGCCGTCGAACAGGGCCCGGACCTCGCCGCCGACCCGTCGGCGCAGCTCCTCGTAGGCCCGCCTGCGCGCGCCGAGGACGATCGCCCGGGACTCCGCGCGCGCCCGGGACCGCGCCGCCGCAGCGGCCAGTGCCCCGTCGGCGCGTCCCTCCGCCCGCGCGCCGTCCAGAATCCGGGACGCCTCGGCGCGGGCCTCGTCCACGATGGCGGCGGCGTCGCGCTCGGCACCGGCGACCAGGCGGGCGGCCTCGGCGCGGGCGCCGTCCGCCAGCGCCTCGCGCACCGGGGCGAGCGCGCTCGCGATGCCCTTGCCGCCCGTCACGGCGGCATCACCACGGTCACGACCCCGGGACGCCGGCGGCGCGCGTCCCCCAGGACCGCGGCCGCCGCGGGCGTCAGCACGACCACGGCCGCCCGGTCGCCGAGCGCCTCCCAGGCGGACCGGACCTCGCCGGGGCCGTCCGCCGGGCTGACCAGCGCCCCGGCGAGGCCGTAGCCCTCCACGCGGGCCCGCTCCCCCAGCACGGCGACGCGGCCTGCGGCGGTCATGCCTTCCCGATCAGGATGATGCCGATGATCAGGCCGTAGATGGCGATGCCCTCGGCCAGCCCGACGATGACCATCGCGCGGCCGAACAGCTCGGGACGCTCGCTCAGCGCGGCGAGCGCCGCGGCGCCGGTGTAGGCGACCGCGACGCCCGCGGCGATCGAGGCCCCGGCGACCGCGATCCCCGCGCCCACGAACGGGGCCCAGTTCGCGGCCGCCACCTGCCCGGCCGCCATCACACCCGTGGACACGGAGCGTCCACCTCCTCTGCCGTCATGCGAATGTGCCAGGGCCGGAACGGCCGGCCCTGCGTGGTGAAGAGCCGCGAGAACAGCTCGTAGTACTCCAGCCGGAGCGCCTGCACCCCGGCGACGAGCGCCTCCAGGGCGAACGTCAGCGCCGTCCCCAGGACGAAGACGGCCGCGGCGGCGGCCCGCGCGACGCCGCCGTGGTGCCACAGCGCGGCGGTCCCCGTCCAGACGACCGCGGCCAGCGCGGCGTGCGTCAGGCCGAACGCCGCCAGGCGCGCGAACGACACCACGTTGGCGCCCAGCCGCACGACCAGGTCGAACAGCTCCACGACCGCTTCGACCGCGCCCGTCCCGCCGCCGCCCGCCCTGGCGAGGAAGCCGGCGAGGGCGAGCGCCAGCCCGAGGACCGCGACGGCCGCGCCGGCGAGGGCGGCGGCGGGCCGGTGGAGGTAGCCGCCCGCGGCGAGGGCGCCGATCCCGACGAAGACCGAAGCGCCGGAGATGCCCGAAGGCTCGTACAGCGCTGCGGACCAGCCCCCCTCCCTCCACCGGTTGACGATGCCCAGCGCGTAGGCGCCGGTGAGCAGCACCGCCCCGAGACCCACCGCGGAGACCAGGAGCTCTACCGGGCTGTCGAGCGGCGACAGCCACAGCCGCGGGACGACACGGGTCGGGCCGAAGAACTCCCCGTACAGCACGCCGAAGACCGTGCCGGTGGCGCCCGCGCCCAGCAGGAACGGCCACGCCCGCCGCCAGCGCGCCGGCCGGCGCGGGCGGCCCGCGAGCAGGGCCGCGGCCGCCGCCATCAGCATCAGCCCGTGGCCCGCGTCGCCGAACATGATCCCGAACATCAGGACGTAGGCGGCCCACGCGAGCGGGGTCGGATCGAGGTCGGCGTACGGGACGGGACCGTAGGTCGCCACCAGCGGGACGAGGGAACCGCGCAGGCTCTCCCTGCGGTCCTCCCCCGCCAGCAGGGACGGCGCCTCCACGCCGCGCGGGTGCGGCAGCCGCACCAGGGCGGCGCCGACCTCGGCGAGCCGGGCGGCGAGCGCCGCCTGGGCCGCGCGGGGCGTCCAGCCGACGGCCGCGGCCACCTGTCCCTTGCGGACCGCAGCGGCGGCGCGCTCTCGGAGCCGGGCTTCGCCTTCGAGCAGGTCGGGGCGGTTCCACTCGGCCAGTCGCCGCGGATCGGGAGCCGACGGCAGGACGGCCGGTTCCAGGGCCGCGGCCTCCGCCCGCTGCGGTGAACGTGCCGTGTCGTCGCGTGCGCCCTGCGGGCGGCGTCCCGGATCGAGCTCGACCACCCCGGCGTCCGCCACCCGCGCCAGGGCGTCGCGCAGCGCGTCGGCGGGGGCCACGACCGCGACGCGCGCCATCCGCACCGGCCGCAGGCCCTCAGGCCACCTCATCGTAGGCCTCCACCGGTCCGCCGCCGAGCGCCGCCGTCTCCAGCGCGGCGCGCACCCGCCGGACGTCGGCGGCCATCACGGCCACCGCGCCGACGACCGGGCCGAGGCCGAACGCCGAGCCCCGCAGCAGCGCGCCGCCGTCCTGCTCCAGCCGCCGCCAGCAGCGCGTCTCGGCCTGCCAGAGGTCGGCCGGGTCGTCGATGCCCTCCAGGGCCCAGTGGACGCCCCGGGGCAGCCGATCGGCCATGGCGGGGATGTCGGGCGCCTCCACCGCCGCGCCGCCGAGCAGCCTGCGAGCCCGTACGAGGGCGGCTTCGGGGAGGACCCTGCCGTCGCCGAACCGCTCCCCCGCGACCAGCACGGCCGCCGCCCCCGCCGCCCAGGCGCCGGCGTGCGTACCGAGCCCGGAGACGCGCGAGGCCCACGACAGCCGGAGGAACAGCCTGATGTCGTACGGATCGGCCTCCCCGGGGTCGCCCCAGGGGGTGGCGGCGAGGCGCTCGCGCACCGCCCCCGCGTCCGGGGCGTCCGCCAGCGCCGGCCATGCCGTCGCGAGCGCGCCGAGCGCGTACGGCTCCTCGGCGGGCCGCCCCTCCAGCCGCTGGAGCAGGCCGTCGATCCCGGCGATCTCGAACCATCCGGCCAGGGCCCGCAGGGCGATCACGCCGCGGGGCGGCAGCCAGCCCGCCAGCACGCGCAGATCCCAGAGCAGCGACTCCGCGACCGCGTGCTGCGCCGCGTCCAGCGTCGGCCCGGCGGGAAGCCGCCTCCCGTAGGGGGTCGCCGCCAGGCTCGCGAGCGCCTCGGCGAGGGAGCCCGCCCGCGCGATCGCCCTGACCCGCGCGGGGCCGAGCGCGTTTCGCGCGAGCGCCCGGGCCCGGACCTGGCCCGCGACGTACCCCGCGCTCACGGGGAGGCCCTCGTCTCGTCCAGGAAGCCCGCGACGAACCCCAGGGCGCGGGCCGCCAGTCCGTCCAGCCGAATGGCGGCGACCTCCCGGATCCGCCCGGCTTCGTCTTCCGCGGCGACGCGCATGGCCCGCACTTCGTCCTCGACGGCCCACAGAGCCTGGGCCGCGGCCGAGGCCCGTTCACCGGGCGCCGCGGTCCGCGCCTGCTCCACCAGGCCGGCCGCCTGCTCTCGCGCCGACCTCGTGAGGGTCAGCGCGAGGTCGTGCGCCACCGCCAGGGTGCGCCGCCGCTCCTGCTCCGCTTCCTCCAGCCGGGAGAAGACGGGCTCCAGCTCGTCCTCCACGGGGCGGGGCTCCGAGGGGACGGCGGCCGCGGCGCCCGGTGCTCCGGCAGGGCGGAAGCGCTGGAGAAGGTCGTGGAGTGCCGGCACCGTGCCTCCCCTGGACTCGCCCGCTCGGTCCCTCATCCCCGGTGAAGGCGTCGCGAGCCGACACGGCCGGATGCCCCCTTCGCAGGACGAGTCCCCTCCACACCGGCGCACAAACAGCTATTTTCTGATCACAGGGAGCGACTTTCCCATGGGCGCGCTCAGCCGGGCTTGGAGGCCGCGACGGCGTGCGGCGCGCCGGGGATCCCCCGGGTGCCCCGCAAAGAGGCGCGGTCGGCCATGAACCGGATCACCTCGGCCGGGATGTGCCGACGGCCGGGCATCTGCCCGGCACCGGGAGCGGAGCGCAAGGGAAAAGGGGTTTCGGCCACAGCCGGAACCCCTTCCCGGAGAATGGCGCACCGGCATCGCCGCCGGCGGGGCAGGCCAGTGCCAATGTGGCGCGCGTTTCTGGCGCGCCGCTGTTTCCGCCATCGACTGGAACGCCCGGTAATGCGCGAGCGCCTTCCGAGGGGTCAGGACGGGCCGGCCCCTCAGAAGGCGCTGCCTTCCGCCTCCTCGCCGTCAGCGGAGGAGGGAATGGCGGCGGATCACCGGGAGCCGTTCCCAGAACCGGCCGAGCCCGAGCGTCCTTCCGGCGTCGGCGAGCGCGGCGGCGATCAGCAGGGCGGCGTAGATCCAGTGCATGTCCATGAAGGGATTGGTGTCCGGCCACAGGGACGCCGCCCACAGCATGACGAGCAGGACGGTGCCGCCGATCGCGGCGAGGCGGAGGCAGATCCCGAGGAGCAGCGCGACGCCGAGGCCGCCGAGCCCGAACATGAACAGGGCGTCGACCCACACCTTCCCGGCCATCGCGTGGAAGACCTCCTTGAACGGGCCCTCGGCGTGGCTGAGAAAGCCCTTGGACGGCGAGACGCCGTCCAGCCAGCCCTTCTCCGTGGGTTTGCCGAGGCCGAAGAGCTTGTCGACGAAGGCCCAGAGAAAGGTCCAGCCCAGGAAGAGCCGTCCTGTCGCGAGGGCGTAGCGGGCCGGGTGAACGTTCGCCGCGGGCGGAGAGGGCCGCAGAGATGTCTGTACGGACATGAGGAGTCCTTGGGGCGGAGGGCTATTAATAATTAAGTTTCCTATTCAATGTCCTGCAATGCAAGAGATCTTTCAGACTTTCATTCCCTAGAACCGCGTACTACTCGGTTCACGCCCGATAACGCATTCGATTCGCTTTAACGAACCATTCCAGTGCAGTTCGATAGGCGGCCGCCACCGCGCTCCGGACGGCCGGCGGGCGACGTCGATCCGACCGGGCCGGGCGTCCGTGGTCCCGTCCGGGTCCTCGTACCAGGTCAGCTGCCGGAAGTCGGTCGTCCTGGCGCCCGCCTCCGCGATCTGGCGCCGCAGGGCGCGGGTGCGGGGGCTCCGGTCGGCGTGCACGGCCAGGACGGGGCGGCCCGGCTGCTCGGCGGCCAGGTGGTCGATCATCGCGGCGACCGGGGTGATGCCGATCCCCGCGCTGATCAGGACGAGGGGGTCGCCGTCGTCCTGCTCCACCACGTCGCCCGCGGCGACGTGGTGGAGCAGGAACGTCGAGACGGCGCCGCCGGGTCGCAGGCGGCGTCCTGGTACAGGCGGGCCTCCTCCGCGATCAGCAGCGCCGCGAAGAGCCAGTACACCTCGGACCAGGCCGCGTGCACCTCCGGCGTCACCGCGTCGCCGAGCACCTTGGCGACCGCGTCCATCAGGTGCCGGCCCACGATCGTGTACTGCTCGGGGCGGATGCCGAGCGAGGCGTGCTTGTGCGCGATCCGCGAGAGAATCTGCTGGAAGGGGATGGACGACTCCTCCGTCACCAGGTGCGCGGCGAACATCGCGGCGTAGAACTCGCCGGTGATCGCGGTGCCGTTGGCGGCGACGCCGGGCAGCGTGGCCCGCACGATGGCGGCGTGGTCGGACGAGAGCAACACTGGGTCAGGTGCACGGGTTGATCATTATTTGAATCGGAATCCGAAGTCTGATTCATCCCTGTGGGCATCGCCTCGGAGCCCGCCGCATGGCCATGACGTGCGGCGACGCCGGGAGAGCGGCGGGCGGCCTTCACCAGGAGCCGACCTCTCCGGAGTTTTCGGCCAGGTCCAGAGTGCCGATTCGGACACCCCGACCGGGGTAGGGACCCGCGCGGGAGTCACGGCGGGAGATCGTGGACGAGGATGAGCCTTCTCGGGATGGTCGTCGCGGTGGCGGCAGCGTGCCTCATCGGCCTGGGGTTCGTGGCCCAGCAGCACGCGGCCTTCCAGGAGCCGCTCGGACGGATCCTGCATCCGAGGCTGCTGCTGGACCTGCTGCACAGCCGGCTGTGGCTGGCGGGGATCGCCCTGATGATCGCCGGTCAGCTCGTCTTCGCGTTCGCGCTGGACCTCGCCGGCGTCGCCCAGGCCACGCCGGTGCTGACCGTCAACCTCGTCTTCGCCCTCATCGCCGCGCACGTGATCTACCGGGAGCCGTTCGGCGTCCGGGCGCTGCTGGGATCGCTGATGCTCACCGGCGGGGTCGCGCTGTTCCTCGGCGTCGGGCGGCCGCACGGAGGCGCGCCGCCCGGGACGCTGTCCTTCCGGTGGATGAGCGGAGCGGTCGTGCTGGCCCTCGCCGCGCTCGTCGCGGTGGGAGGAGGCCACCGGGACCTGCGCGTCCGCGCGATGCTGCTCGCCTCGGCCGCCGGACTGCTCTTCGGGCTCCAGGACACCCTGACCCGCAGCGTCGTGCTGCTGTTCGGCGCGGGCGTGGCCGACGCCTTCACGACGTGGCAGCCCTACGGCCTGGTGTTCATCGGAGCGCTCGCACTGCTCTTCGCTCAGAGCGCCTTCGACGCGGCGCCGCTGCGCATCTCGCTGCCCGCCAGCACCGCGGCCGAGCCGCTGACCGCGATCGCGCTGGGTGTCGCGATCTTCGGCGAGAGGATCCGGCTGTCCACCCGCGACCTGGCCCTGGAGGCGCTGGGGCTGGCGGGCATGGTGGCGGGCATCGTCGTCCTCGGCCGGTCGCCGTACCTCGGCAAGCCGGGCGAACTGACGTCCAGGGACGGAGGCGGAGGTCAATGATCGCCGTCATCCTCAGCCTGCTGGGCGGCGCGGCCAACGCCCTGGCGTCGGTGCTCCAGCGCCGGGCCGCCAGGTCCGCGCCCGAGGCCGACGCCTTCAAGCCGTCCCTCATCCTCGACCTGCTGCGGCAGCCGCTCTGGCTCGGCGGGGTGGGCGCGCTCATCGCCGCGTTCGTCTTCCAGGCCGCGGCGCTGTCGATGGCGGGCCTCGCGCTGGTCCAGCCGCTGCTGGCCTCGGAGCTGCCGTTCACCATGATCCTCATCGCCTTGATGCCGCCGCGCGGGCTGCGCCAGGTCCCGTGGACGGGGGTCGCCGTCCTCACCGCGGGCCTGGCGGCGCTGCTCATCGCCGCCTCCCCCAGCGAGGGCCTCGGCACGCCGGGGCCCGGCGAGTGGATCATCGCGACGGCCGCCACGGTGGGATGCGCCGCCGCCCTGGTGGCGGCGGCGTGGTCCATCCGCGGACCGTTCCGCGGCGTGCTCCTGGGCGTGACGACGTCCCTGGGCTTCGCGCTGACGGCCGCGTTCATGAGGACGGCCACGCGCGCGTTCTCCGACGGGGTCGTCGCCGTCCTGACCTCCTGGGAGCTGTACGCGATGGCCGTGGCGGGGGCGGCGAGCCTCTTCCTGCTCCAGAACGCTCTGCAGAGCGGCAGCCTCGTGGCCGTGCAGCCCGCCCTGACGGTCACGGACCCGGCCGCCAGCATCCTGCTGGGCGTCGGCCTCTTCGACGAGAGCATCCGGACCGGTCCGTGGATCGCCGGGGAGGTCCTCGGCATCGCGGCGATCCTGCTCGGCAGCGCCATCATCGCCCGGTCCCCCCTGCTGCACGACGAGCGCGCCGTCACCCCAACGCGGCGCGAATGACGTGATCGGCCCGAGCGGCGTCGAACAGGGCGTCCACCCGGCGTTCCCGGGCCCGGCGCGCCCGCTCGTCCCCGAGCCCGTCCAGCACGTCGAGGAGTTCGGCGGGCGACCGCGCGAGAGCGCTCAGGCCCGCCCGCGCCATCGCCTCGGCGCCGTCACGCCCGTGGCCGGGGATCGGCCGGTAGGAGACGACCGGCAGCCCGCACGCGAACGCCTCCCTGCACGTCTGCCCCGCCGCGTTGTCGACCAGCGCGTACGCGCCCGACATCAGGCCGGGCATGTCGTCCCGCCAGCCGAGGGCGTGCCCGGTCCCGCCCTCGCGGACCCGGGCGAGCAGCCTCCGGTTCCGCCCGCACAGCACGACCGGGAAGTACCGGCCGGACGCCGCGAGCCCGCGGGCCGTCTCGGCCACCCCGCCGATGCCCCAGGCGCCCGCGGAGATCAGCACGATCCGCTCCCCGGGCCGCGCGCCGACCGCGCGCCGCAGCCGTCCGCCGTCGTCCGCCCGCCGGAACCCGGGCCGCACCACGGGGGCGACGCGGGCGACCGGACATCCCGTCCGATCCGCGACCGCGCGGGCCGAGGCCTCGTCCGGGCACAGGTAGCGGTCGTTGCCCGGGTGGACCCACATCCGGTGGGCGGCGAAGTCGGTCACCAGCACGAGCGACGGGACCTCCAGCCGCCCGCGCAGGCGCATCCACCCCGCGGCCTGCGCCGCGACATGGAAGGTCGACACCACCGCGTCCGGCGGCAGCTCCGCCGCCCGACGCTCCAGCCCCCTGGCGATCAGCACCGTGAGCGGCGAGGCGGGCGGCGGGCGCGGCGCCACGAAGAACACCTGGTAGATCCACTCGTACAGCCACGGCGCTCCGCGGAGCATCGCCCCGTACATCCGCCTGAGCCCGTGCCCGAGGCGCAGCGGCACCAGGTCCAGCACGTCGACGACGCACACCTCCACGCCCCACGGCGCGATCCGGCGCGCCAGTTCCCCGGCGACGGCGTCGTGGCCCGCTCCCATGGCGGCCGAGAGGATGAGGACTCGCTTGCCCATACGATCGATCCCCCTGTGAAACTGGTCCCATGTCGCACCTGACGCGGGCTCTCGCCGGGGTCCTCCTGGCGCACGCCCTGCCCGCCGCGACCTGGCTTCCACCCGTCCGCCTCCTGACCCCCCGGCTCGCCGGCCGCGGCGGAGCCCGCCATGTCGCGCTCACCCTGGACGACGGGCCCGACGCGCGCTCCACGCCGCTGTTCCTTGACGAGCTGGCCCGTCTCGACTGCCACGCGACCTTCTTCGTCCTCGGCGCGATGCTCCAGCGCGACCCGTCCCTGGGCCGGCGCATCGTCGCCGAAGGCCACGAGATCGCCGTCCACGGATGGCACCACGGCAACGCCCTGAGGTCCCGCCCCGGCCGCGTCTCGGCCGAGGTGCGCCGCACCGTCCGCCTCATCGAGGACGTCTGCGGCGCCAGCCCCTCCTGGTATCGCCCCCCGTACGGCGTCCTCACCGCCGAGGCCCTCTTCGCGGCCCACCGCGACGGCCTGAAACCCGTCCTGTGGACGGCTTGGGGCAAGGACTGGACGGCCTCCGCGACGCCCCGTTCCGTGCAGGCCACGCTCTCCCCCGGCCTGGAGGGGGGCGCGACGCTCCTCCTGCACGACAGCGACGCCACCTCGGCGCCGGGCGCGTGGAGAGCGTCCCTCGGCGCCCTGCCCGGCGTGGTGGCGACCTGCCGCGCCGGCGGCCTGACCGTCGGCCCGCTGCGCGACCACGAGGTGTACTCCCCGAGCACGTCACCTGGTCACTCATAACCAGACGCCGCCCGTCCATGCTGGCGCGCGGGTCGGGCCCCGCATCGCAACGGCCGGGGAGTGACTATTCCGTTGTGCGGCGGCGAGGCAGTCCTGCCATCCCGTTTCGGGGGTGACCCACCGCTTTCCTGATATCACTGACTGCGACTACAAGGGAGCGGAAGGTGACGATGGCGGAGTTTGACGGAAGAGCCGGTTCGCGAAACGAGGTGCTCTGCCTGGCGGCCGGGGTCGCCGACGTGGTGGCGGAGGGGTTGCGGGGCCTGACCCGGCGCATGTCCGGTCCGGCGGAGGTGCGGCAGGAGCTCCGCGCACGCGGTGAGCTGGCGCTGCGGCGCAACGGCGCGGCTCCGGAGGCGCACATGGAGATCCTGGCCCGTCAGGCCGCCGCACGGCTCCAGGATGGCTGACCTCCGGACCCGCGTCGACCGGGCGCTGGAGGAGTTCGTCGAGGCGGAGGTCGCCGAGCTGCTGGCCCTGGACGGCGAGCTGGCGCCCGTCGCCGACCAGTTGCGCGTCTCGGTCGGCGGGGGCAAGCGGATCCGCCCGGCGTTCTGCTACTGGGGGTGGCGCGCCGCGGGACAGCCCGACACCGACGCCGCCGTGCGCGCGGCGGCGGCGCTGGAGCTGGTGCACGCGGCGGCGATCGTCCACGACGACGTCATCGACCGCAGCCCGATGCGGCGCGGGCGGCCGAGCGCGCACGAGCGGCTCGGCGACGGCCTCGCCATCATGGTCGGCGACCTTCTGGTGGCGTGGGCCGCGCAGCTGTTCCACTCCTCGGGCCTGCCGCGGGCCTTCCTCGGCCGGGCGGTGCCGCTGTGGACGGCGATGGGCCGCGAGCTGGTGGCGGGCGAGTGCCTGGAGATCCTGCGGACCGGGGCGGCGCCCGACGTGGCCCGCTCGCTGACGATCGTGCGGTTCAAGACCGGCTCCTACACCGTCGAGGGGCCCGTGCGGATCGGCGCGGTGCTGGGCGGGGCGGCCGCGCCGACCCTGGACGCGCTGGCCGCCTACGCCCGGCCGCTCGGCGAGGCGTTCCAGCTGCGGGACGACCTGTGGGGCGTGTTCGGCGACCCGCGCCGGACCGGCAAGTCGCCGCTGGACGACCTGGCCGGCCGCAAGCCCACCGCCCTGCTCGCGCTGACCCTGACCGAGGCGTGCGAGCCCGACCGCCGGCGCCTGCGGGACCTGCTGGACGGACCGCTCACCCCGGCCGGCGCCGCCGAGATCCGGGAGATCATGCTCCGCGCCCGGGCGCCGCACCGCGTCCGGCAGATGATCGACGAACGCGCGCACGCCGCGCGCGCGGCGCTCGCCGGCTTCCGGCCCGACGCCGCCGACGCCCTGGCCCAACTGATCAGCGAGGTGACCGCCGATGACTGAGTACACCGACCGGTACATGGACGCCCTGCGGCTGAAGGGCGACCCGCTCGCCGACGCGACCGTCGAAGCGCTGTTCGGCGGCGGGCAGGTGGGCAGGTACAACACCCTCATGCGCTGGTTCACGACCTCCGGCCAAGCGCTTCCCGACGGCCTGCCCGACGCGGCGCGCGACTACCTCGAGGCGACGGCGACCCCGCCGGACTGGGTCGACTGGGGCGTCATGGAGCAGGCGCGGCAGTTCTTCGTCGACAACGACGTGCACGTCTCCACCGCCCTGTCGTTCGCGGCGATGCCGGCCTGCTACGTCGTCCCGCACGTGGCCAGGCTCCTGTCGGCCACGCACTCGCTGGCCTACCCCTCCCGCCGCATGGCCGAGACCGGGCAGTTCACCGTCTACCTCATGCGGCCCGACGCGTTCCAGGCCGGCGGGCGGTTCCTGCCGGCGGCGCAGAAGGTCCGGCTCCTGCACGCCTCCATCCGCCGCCACCTGAGGGAGGAGAACCGCTGGCCCGAGCCCGTCGCGATCTGCCAGGAGGACATGCTCGGCGGGCTGATGATGTTCAGCATCCAGGTCCTGGACGCCCTGCACCGCATGGGGGTCCACATCACCGCCGAAGGCGCGGGCGCCTACTACTACGCCTGGCGCGTCGTCGGCACGATCCTCGGCATCGACCCCGCGACCATCCCCCCGGACCTGGAGGCGGCCCGGGAGTTCTCCGACCGGTACATGGTGCGCCACATGGGCCCCTCCCCCGAGGGGGCGCACCTGACCCGGCAGCTGATCGACATGTACGAGGAGGTCGTCCCCGGGACGCTGCTCGACCCGATCGTGCCCGCGCTCATCCGCTACCTCATCGGCGACACGTCCGCGGACTGGCTCCAGGTCCCCCGCTCGCGGTTCGACTCCTTCATCGGGCTCGCCCCGGCCCTGCTGGGCGCCCTGGAATGGGTCGAGGACCGCGGGCCGTGGGCCGAGCACATCTCCGACCGGCTCGGCCACCTGGTCACCATGCTGGAACTGTCCTCCCTGACGCGCGGGCGCGTCATGCACTACGCCATCCCGCAGGAACTCAAATCCGACTTCGGGGTCCCCTCGAAGAACGCCCGCTGGACACCGCCCGGCCCCGCCCTCTGACCGTGCGCGACCGGCGTCCGGCGTACCGGGGAGGATGTTTCGACGGCGCAGGAGGGGCAGGGGCCAACCATCGCCGTCGACTCTCCAGGGGGGAAGATGAGTGAGCGATCAGAAGCCGCGCCCGGCGACGTCGTCGACCTCCTGCTGAGGCAGCACTCGGAGATCCGGCGGCTGTTCGACCGGGTCGAGGCCTCCGCCGGGCACGAGCGGGCCGAGGCCTTCGACCGGCTGCGCCGGTTGCTGGCCGTGCACGAGACCGCCGAGGAGGAGGTCGTGCACCCCTTCGCCCGCCGTCACATCGATCGGGGCCAGGACGTGGTCGCCGCCCGCCTGGCCGAAGAGAACCAGGCCAAGCAACTCCTGTCGGACGTCGACTACTTCGGCCCCACGAGTTCCGACTTCCTCCAGCGGCTCGGCGACCTGCGCCTGTCCGTCATGGACCACGCCCGGCACGAGGAGGAAGAGGAGTTCCCCCAGATCCGGCGGCATGCCACCGAGAAGGATCTGCGCAGGATGGCCACCGCGGTGAAGGCCGCCGAAGCCGTGGCCCCCACCCGGCCGCACGTCGGGTTCGAGTCCGCCCCCGCCAACCTGGTGGCGGGGCCGTTCGCCGCCGTCGCCGACCGCACCCGGGACGCGATCCGCAAGGCCGTCGGCAGGCGGCAGGGCTGAGGAACGGCGGAAACCGGACGGTCCTCGCCGCGCCGTCGCGGGTCAGGGCTCGAAGCGGTAGCCCATGCCCGGCTCGGTGATCAGATAGCGGGGGCGCGCCGGGTCGGGCTCCAGCTTGCGGCGCAGGTGGGCGAGGTAGACGCGCAGGTAGTTCGTCTCCTTGTCGTAGGCGGGACCCCACACCTCGTGGAGGAGCTGCCGCTGGCCGACCAGCGCGCCGGGGCTGCGGACCAGGACCTCCAGGATGTTCCACTCGGTGGGCGTCAGGCGGACCTCCCGGCCCGCCCTGGTCACCCGCTTGGCGCCCAGGTCGATGGTGAAGGCCCCGGTCTCCACCACGGCGGCGGCCGGCTCGGCCGGGGCGGCCCGGCGGACCGCCGCGCGGAGGCGGGCCAGGAGCTCGTCCATGCCGAACGGCTTGGTGACGTAGTCGTCGGCCCCCGTGTCCAGGGCCCGGACCTTCTCGTCGGAGGCGTGCCGCGCGGAGAGGACGAGGATGGGGACGTTCAGCCAGCCGCGCAGCGCCTGGATCACTTCGACGCCGTCCATGTCGGGCAGCCCGAGGTCGAGCACCACCACGTCCGGCCGGCGCCGGGCGGCCAGGTCCAGGGCGGTGCGGCCGTCGGGCGCGGTGTCCACCTCGTAGCCGCGCGTCCGCAGGTTGATGCGCAGCGCCCGGACGAGCTGCTGCTCGTCCTCGACGAGGAGTACGCGCGTCACCGTGGCCCCCCGTCCTCGCCGCCGGCCGCGGAGCCGTCCCCGCACGCGCCGGCGGCCGGCAGCGCGAAGACCATGGTGAGGCCGCCTCCCGGGGTGTCCTCGGCCCGCAGGGCGCCGCCCATCGCCTCGGTGAACCCCCTGGCCACGGCCAGGCCCAGCCCCACCCCAGTGCCCCGGGGCGAGTCCCCGAGGCGCTGGAACGGCGCGAAGATCTGCTCTTTGGCCGCCTCCGGCACCCCCGGGCCCCGGTCCGCGACCCTGATCTCGACCCGGTCGGGCCGCACCTCGCCGGCCCGCAGCGTGACGGCGCCCGCGCTGTGCCGGACGGCGTTCTCGACCACGTTGGCCAGCGCCCGCTCCAGCAGCCCGGCGTCGGCGAGGACCGGCGGGAGCGTCTCCGGGACGTCCACCTCGACGCGGCCGGCCGGGACGCCCTGGAGGGCGGGCGCCACCACCTGCTCCAGGGCGATCGGCTGGGTCAGCGGGGAGACGGCGCCCGTCTGCAGGCGGCTCATGTCGAGCAGGTTGCCGATGAGGCCGTCGAGCCTGTCGGCCGACTCCTCGACGGTGGCCAGCAGTTCGGCCTCGTCCTCGGGGTCCCAGTCGACGTCGGTCTGGCGCAGGCTGCTCACCCCCGCCTTGATCGAGGCCAGCGGGGTGCGCAGGTCGTGGGAGACCGCGGCGAGCAGCGCGGTACGGATCTTGTTGCCCTCGGCGAGGCGCCGCGCCTGCCCGGCCTCCTCGGCCAGCCGCCGCCACTCCAGCGCGGCGGCGGCCTGGGACGCGAACGCCGACAGCACCCGCCGGTCCGCGGCGGGCAGGACGCGCCCGCGCAGGGCCAGCACGGTCTCGCCGCTCCGGTCCGCGCCCTCGCCCGCGCCGACCCTGGCCTGCGCGTCGGCCCGGTCGGGGTCGGGGCACGGGTCGGAGCCGGTCGACCCCAGGACGGTCCAGCCGTCCCCCGCCCGCTCCAGCAGCGCGACCGAGGTCACGCCGAAGGTCTCGCGGACCCGCTCCAGCAGGGCGGGCAGCGCCTTCTCGCCGCGCAGCACGCTGGTCGCCAGCATGCTCAGGGTCTCGGCCTCCGCGCCGCTCTGCGCCGCCTGCCGGGCTCGGCGCGCGGCCAGGTCGACCACCGAGGCGACCGCCGCCGCCACCCCGACGAAGATCACCAGCGCGAGCGCGTTGTCGCGGTCGCCGATGGTGAGGGTGTGGAAGGGCGGGGTGAAGAACCAGTTGGCCAGCAGGCTGCCCAGCACCGCGGCGGCCACCGCCGGCCACAGCCCTCCGGCGAGGGCGACTCCGACGGCCAGCACCAGGTAGAGCAGGATGTCGATGACCAGGCCGAACCGCAGGCCCGTCCCGGCCAGCAGGGCGGTCAGCGCCGGGGGGCCGGCGAGGGCGAGCGCCCAGCCCGCCCCTCTGCGCCGGCGGCTCAGCGCCGGGCCGCTCGCGCGGGTGGCGCCGGCGCGCCTCCCGGCGTGCTCGTGGCCGACGATGTGGACGTCGAAGTCACCGGACTCCCTGGCCACGGCGCTCCCGATCCCGTGAGCGAGGATCCGCCGCCGGCCGGAACGGCGCCCGGCCCCCACGACGAGCTGCGTGGCGTCGACGCCGCGGGCGAACTCCAGCAACGCCGTCGCCACGTCGTCGCCCACCACCTGGTGGAACGTCCCGTTCATGCTCTCCACCAGGGCGCGCTGGCGCGCGACCGCGGCCGCGGAGCCCTCGTCGAGACCGCCGCTGCGCACCACCCGGACGGCGAGGAGGTCCGCGCGCCCGGCCCGGGCGCCCATGCGGGCCGCGCGGCGGAGCAGCGCATCGCCCTCCGGGCCGCCGCCCAGCGCCACCACGATGCGCTCGCGCGCCTCCCAGGGCTCGGTGATGCCGTGCTGGTCGCGGTAGCGGGCCAGCCCCTCGTCGACGCGGCCGGCCACCCACAGCAGCGCCAGCTCGCGGAGGGCGCTGAGGTTGCCCGTCCTGAAGTAGCCGGGCGGCAGGGCGGCCTCGTCCGGCGCGTGGACGTTCCCGTGCGCGAGCCGCCGGCGGAGCGCCTCGGCGGTCATGTCGACCAGCTCGATCTGGTCCGCCCGCCGGACGACCGCGTCCGGGACGGTCTCGCCCTGCCGGACCCCGGTGATGCCCTCCACGACGTCGCTGAGCGATTCCAGGTGCTGGACGTTGAGGGTGGAGACCACGTCGATGCCCGCCCGCAGGAGCTCCTCGATGTCCTGCCACCGGTGGGCGTTGCGGCCTCCCGGCGCGTTGGCGCGGGCCAGTTCGTCGACCAGCGCGACCTCGGGACGGCGGGCGAGCAGGGCGTCCACGTCCAGCTCGGTGAGCCGCGCCCCCCGGTGGCGCGTGCGGCGGGGCGGGACGACCTCCAGGTCGCCGATCTGCTCGGCCGTCCGGGAGCGCCCGTGGGTCTCGACGAGCCCGACGACCACGTCCGTGCCGCGCCCGGCGCGCCGCCGGCCCTCGTTCAGCATGGCGTAGGTCTTGCCCACCCCGGGCGCCGCGCCCAGATAGATGCGCCATGCGCCCCGCCTGCCCATGCCGAGCGCCGCCTCCCCCTCGCCTGAATTGTCCCTTTATGAGGCCTGGCGAAATCTAGCAAAGCCCGGTGGGCGGCCCTGCGCGGTCCGTCCCCGCGGACCGGGATTTGACGCTTTCTTAACGGCCGCCGGTCCGCAGGGTGACCACCATGGTCAGCCCGCCGCCGGGAGTCTCCTCGGGAAGGAGGGTGCCCCCCATCGCCTCGGTCATCCCCCGCGCCAGCGCCAGCCCGAGGCCGACACCGGCACCGTCGCCGCGGTCGTCCAGCCGCTGGAAGGGCGCGAAGACCGCGTCCCTCTCGGACGCGGGGATTCCGGGACCGCGGTCGATCACCCGCAGCTCGACCCGGTCCGCGTGGGCGCTCGCGGTCACCGTGACGCGCTCCCCGGGAGGGTTGTGGCGGACGGCGTTGGCGATCAGGTTCGCCAGCACCCGCTGGAGCAGGACCGGATCGGCCGGCACCTCGGGCAGCCCGCCGGAGATCCGGATGCGCACCCCGGCCGCGCCGGGGTGGTCGAGGGAGGCCACGGCGCGGGGCACGACGTCCTCGACCGCCAGGGGCCGCGCGACGACGCCGAGCACGCCGGCCTGCAGCCGGCTCATGTCGAGGAGGTCGGCCACGAGCCGGTCGAGCCGCGCCAGGGACTCGGCGGCGGTGTCGACCAGTTCGTCCCGGTCCTCCTCGATCCAGGTGACATCGGGGCTGCGCAGGCTGTCCACGGCCGCCTTCGCCGAGGACAGCGGGGTCCGCAGGTCGTGGCCGACGGCGTTGAGCAGGGCGGTGCGGACCCGGTCGGCCTCGGCCAGCGGACGCGCCCGCTCGGCCTCGGCGGTCAGCCGCTGCTGCTGCAGCGCGGCCGCGGCGTGGGCCGCGAAGGCCTCCACCACCCGGCGGTCCTCGGCCCGCAGCGTCCGGCCGCGCAGCACCAGGACGAGGTCGTCGTCGATCGGGATCCCGGTCTCGCCCGCCTTCGGGGCGGTGCAGGGCGGGCCCCCGGCCGTCGACACGATGCGCCAGCGGCCCGGATCGCCCTGCGAGCCGAGCGTCCCGGCGGACTCCGGCTCGCGCTCCAGCAGGGTCACCGCCGTGAGCCCGAAGGTCTGCCGCAGGTCCTCCAGGATGTCGCGCGGCGTGCTCTGGCCGCGCAGCACCCCGCCCGCGAGGGCGGACAGGACCTCGGCCTCGGTCCGGGTCCGGGCCGCCTCGCGGCTGCGCCGGTAGTTCAGGTCGACCACGGCGCTGACGGCGGCGGCCACGACGACGTAGACCACCAGGGCCAGCAGGTTCTCCCGCTCGGAGATCGTGAACCGGTTGAGCGGCGGCGTGAAGTAGAAGTTCAGCAGGAGCGACCCGAACACCGCGGTGAAGAGCGCGGGATACAGGCCGCCGACCAGCGCGACCCCGATGACCAGGACGAGGAACAGCAGGATGTCGCTGGGCAGGGAGAACTCCCCCTGCAGGTGGTGGAGCACCAGGGTGAGCAGCGGAAGAAGCGCGGCGGCCATCGTGAAGCCCGCGGTGCGCCGCCGGCGGGTGAGGCCGCCGCGCGACGGCCGGGCCCGGCGTCCCTTGCTGACCTCCTCGTGCGTGACCAGGTGGACGTCGATCGGGCCGGAGTGGGCGGTCGTCGTCACGCCGACGCCCCGGGAGAAGAGCTGGGCGACCCGGCCCCGCCGGGAGGCGCCCAGCACCAGCTGGGTCGCGTTGACGCCCCGCGCGAAGTCCAGCAGCGCGGACGGGACGTCGTCGCCGACGACCTGGTGGTAGGTGCCGCCGAGGTTCTCCACGAGGGCCCTCTGCCGCACGAGGTGCGCGGGATCGGCGCCGGTGAGGCCGTCGCCGGGCAGGACGTGGACGGCCAGCAGGTCGGCGCCCTTGGTGCGGGCGGCGACGCGGGCGGCGCGGCGGATCAGGGTGTCGCCCTCCGGCCCGCCGGTGAGCGCGACCACGACGCGCTCCCGCGCCTCCCAGATGCCGTCGATCTCGTGGTCGGCGCGGTAGCGGTCGAGCTGGTCGTCGACCTTGCCCGCCAGCCACAGCAGCGCCAGCTCCCGGAGCGCGGTCAGGTTGCCGACGCGGAAGTAGTTGCCGAGGGCGGCGTCGACCTTCTCGGGGGCGTACACGTTGCCGTGCGCCATCCTGCGGCGCAGCGCCTCGGGGGTCATGTCGACGAGTTCGACCTGGTCGGCGCGGCGGACGACCTCGTCCGGGACGGTCTCGCGCTGCGGCACGCCGGTGATCTGCTCGACGACGTCGTTCACCGACTCCAGGTGCTGGACGTTGACGGTGGAGACGACGTCGATCCCGGCGTCCAAAATCTCCTCGACGTCCTGCCAGCGCTTGGCGTGCCGGGAGCCGGGCACGTTGGTGTGCGCGAGCTCGTCGACGAGCACGACCCGCGGGCGCCGGGCGATCACGGCCTCGGTGTCGAGCTCGGTGAACGCCGCCCCGCGGTACTCCACCGTCCTGCGGGGCAGCGTCTCCAGCCCGGCGAGCCGCTCCGCGGTCAGGGGCCGGCCGTGGGTCTCCACGTACCCCGCGACGACGTCGGTGCCGCGGGCCCGCCGCCGGTGCGCCTCGGCGAGCATCGCGTACGTCTTGCCCACGCCCGGGGCGGCCCCGAGGTAGACGCGGAGCCGCCCGCGCGTCATGATCAGCCCCTCCCGGCGCCGACGGGGTGGTCGCGGTCCAGTTCGAGGTTGAGACGGAGGACGTTCACCACCGGCTCCCCCATGAAGCCGAGCGCACGGCCGGTCTGGTTGTGCCGGACGGCCGCCAGGACCCGCGCCTCGGAGATGCCGCGGGCCTTGGCGACCCGCGGCGCCTGGAGCCTCGCGTAGGCGGGCGTGATGTGCGGGTCCAGGCCGCTGCCGCTCGCCGTGACGGCGTCGGGCGGCACCTGCGGCCTCTCGTGCGCGCTCCCCCTGACCGGGACGGTCAGGCCCCGGGCGAGGTCCTCACCCCGCCTGGCGCACTCGACCCGGACCCCCCTGTAGACGGCCACGAAGGGCACGGCGGGGCAGGCCTGGTTGGCGCTGACGACCCGGGAGGGCTTCGGGACGGCGCCGTCGGGCGCCCGCGTCCCGAACACCTTGAGCACCGCGCCCACCCCGTCGGGCGTGCAGTACGGCCGCCCGCCGTCCACGCCTTCGAGATCGCCGACGGCCTTGCTCCGCGAGCAGACCTGGGTGAGGAGGCTCTGCCCGCCCTCGACCCCGGCGGCCGGGTCGGCGAGGGTGTCGAGGACGTCCTCGGGCCCGAGGTTGCTCGCGCCCGTCGAGGTCGGGTCGTAGCCGTCGCCTGCGGCGGAGGGGCGGCTCTGGAAGTACTGCCCGAGCGGGTTCCCGTCCTTGTCGGTGAAGGACTGGCCGATGAGCGCGCTGCCCGCGGCCCGGCCGTCGGCGGTCTTCACGATGCTCCCGTCGGCCCGGCTCTTCAGGCCCGGGAGCTGGGCGGCCGCGAAGACGGCGAGCGGGTAGGCGACGCCGAGCACGACGGTGAGGACGAGCAACGCCCGGACCGCGGCCACATGCCGGCGGATCCAGATTGGCATACGCATGTCAGGACATCCCCGGAAGGAACTGGACGATGAGGTCGATGAGCTTGATGCCGGCGAAGGGCGCGACGATGCCGCCGAGCCCGTAGACGCGGAGGTTGCGCGACAGCAGCCGTGAGGCGCTGCTCGGCCGGTACCTCACCCCGCGCAGCGCCAGCGGGATCAGCGCGACGATGATCAGGGCGTTGAACACCACGGCCGACAGGATCGCCGACTGCGGGCTGGCCAGCCGCATGACGTTGAGCGCGTCCAGGCCGGGGAAGAGGCTCACGAACAACGCCGGGATGATCGCGAAGTACTTGGCGATGTCGTTGGCGATGGAGAACGTGGTCAGCGCCCCGCGGGTGATCAGCAGCTGCTTGCCGATCTGGACGATCTCGATCAGCTTGGTCGGGTCGGAGTCCAGGTCGACCATGTTCCCGGCCTCCTTGGCGGCGGAGGTGCCGGTGTTCATCGCCACCCCGACGTCGGCCTGGGCCAGGGCGGGGGCGTCGTTGGTGCCGTCCCCCGTCATCGCCACGAGGCGGCCGCCCTCCTGCTCCTTCTTGATCAGAGCGAGCTTGTCCTCGGGCCGGGCCTCGGCGAGGAAGTCGTCCACGCCCGCCTCGTCCGCGATCGCCCGGGCGGTCAGCGGGTTGTCCCCGGTGATCATGACGGTGCGGATGCCCATGGCCCGCATCGCGGCGAACCGCTCGCGCATGCCCTCCTTGACCACGTCCTTGAGGTGGATCACCCCCAGGACGCGCGCTCCCCTGCCGGCGGCCTCGCCGACCACGAGCGGTGTCCCGCCGGAGGCGGAGATGCCGTCGACGATCTGGCCGAGCATCGGCGGCACGGTCCCGCCCTCCCGGCGGACCCAGTCGGTGACCGCGCCGGCCGCGCCCTTGCGCAGCGACCGCTTCGTCCCCTCGTCCAGGTCGACGCCCGACATGCGGGTCTGGGCGGTGAACGGCACCCACTCGGCGTGGGACAGTTCCCCGGGGGTGCGCTCGCGCAGTCCGTACCGCTGCTTGGCGAGGACCACCACCGAACGACCTTCGGGCGTCTCGTCGGCGAGGCTGGACAGCTGCGCCGCGTCGGCCAGCGCGTCCTCCCCCACTCCGTCGAGCGGAAGGAACTCGGCCGCCTGCCGGTTCCCGAGGGTGATGGTGCCGGTCTTGTCCAGCAGCAGGGTGTTGACGTCGCCCGCCGCCTCCACCGCGCGCCCCGACATCGCCAGCACGTTCCTCTGGACCAGCCGGTCCATGCCCGCGATCCCGATCGCCGACAGCAGCGCACCGATCGTCGTCGGAATCAGGCACACCAGCAGCGACACCAGCACGATCCCGGTCACCCCGTCCGCACCCAGGGCCGGCGAGTCCGGCACTCCGGGATTGGTGTCCTTGGAGTAGATCGCCAGGGGCTGGAGCGTCGCGGTGGCGAGCAGGAAGACGACCGCCAGCGCGGCGAGCAGGATGTTCAGCGCGATCTCGTTCGGCGTCCTCTGCCGGCTCGAACCCTCCACCAGCGCGATCATCCGGTCGATGAAGCTCTCGCCGGGCTTCTGGGTCACCCGCACCACGATGCGGTCCGACAGCACCCGGGTGCCGCCGGTCACCGCGCTGCGGTCGCCGCCCGACTCCCGGATCACCGGGGCCGACTCCCCCGTGATCGCCGACTCGTCCACGCTGGCGATGCCGTCCACGACGTCGCCGTCCGCCGGGATGGTCTGCCCGGCCTCGACGACCACGATGTCGCCCTGCGCGAGCTCGGGCGCGGGGACCGGCTCTTCGCGCACGTCCACCGCCCCGGGCCGCCAGCCGGCCAGGCGCCGGGCCGTCATGTCCCGCCGGGCCCGCCGGAGCGTGTCCGCCTGGGCCTTGCCGCGGCCCTCGGCCACCGCCTCGGCCAGGTTGGCGAAGACCACCGTGAGCCACAGCCAGGCGACGACCAGCCAGCCGAACCAGGTCGGATCGGTGGCCGCCAGGACCGTGGACCACACGGCGCCGATCTCGACGATCAGCATCACCGGGTTCCGCCACAGCGTCCGGGGATCCAGTTTCCGGAGCGCGTCCGGCAGGGACCGCAGCATCTGCCGCGGATCGAGCAGGGCGCCCCGGGCACGGCCCGAGGGTTCGGGGGCGGGCGACTGCGCGGGCGTCCGCGCGGTCTGCGTCGTGGCCATCAGTGGATTCCCTCTGCCAGCGGCCCGAGCGCGAGCGCGGGCAGGAACGTGAGCGCGACGAGGACGACGGTGACGCCAGCGACCAGCCCGACGAACTGGGGCCGGTGCGTGGGCAGGGTGCCGTCCGATTCGGGGGTGTGCCCCTGGCGGGCCAGCGAGCCGGCCAGGGCGAGCACGAAGACGATGGGCAGGAACCGGCCGAGGGCCATGCAGAGCCCCAGCGCCGTGTCGTACCAGACGGTGTTGACCGTGAGGCCCGCGAACGCGGAGCCGTTGTTGTTGGACGCGGAGGTGAACGCGTACAGGACCTCCGTCAGCCCGTGCGGGCCGGAGTTCAGCAGGCCCGCGCGGCCGCTGCCGGTCGCCATCGCCGCGGCGGTCCCGGCGAGCACGAGCGCGGGCGTGACCAGGAAGTACAGCGCGGCGAACTTGATCTCCCGCGCGCCGATCCTCTTGCCCAGGTACTCGGGTGTGCGGCCGACCATCAGCCCCGCCACGAACACCGTGATCACGGCGAGGACCAGCATCCCGTACAGGCCCGAGCCGACGCCGCCGGGCGCCACCTCGCCCAGCATCATGTTGACCAGCGTCATCATGCCGCCGAGGCCGGTGTAGGAGTCGTGGAAGGAGTCCACGGCGCCGGTCGACGTCAGCGTGGTCGCCGCGGCGAACACCGCGGAGTTCAGCACCCCGAAGCGCGCCTCGGTGCCCTCCGTGGCCGCGCCGACCGCGGTCGGGACCGTCCCGTGGTGCAGGCCCTGGAAGACCATGGTGAGCGAGACGCTCACCAGGGCGAGCAGGCCCATGACCGCCGCGATCGCGTACCCCTGCCGCGGCTGGCCCACCATGCGGCCGAAGGTCCGGGTCAGCGCGAACGGGATGAGGAGGATCAGCAGGATCTCCAGCCAGTTCGTCCACGCCGCGCCGTTCTCGAAGGGGTGCGCGGAGTTGGCGTTGGTGAAGCCGCCGCCGTTCGTCCCGAGTTCCTTGATCGCTTCCTGGGAGGCCACCGGGCCGCCCGTCAGCGTCTGGGCGCCCCCGGCGACCGTGTCCACCGTGTGGTGCGCGGGGTCCCAGAAGTTCTGGACCAGCCCGCCGGACACCAGGACGACGGCGCCGACGAAGGCGATGGGGAGCAGGATCCGCAGTGACCCTCGGGTCAGGTCGACCCAGAAGTTGCCGAGGTGATCGCTCTTGCGGCGCGCGAATCCGCGCACCAGCGCGACGGCCACGGCCATGCCCACGGCCGCCGAGACGAAGTTCTGCACCGCGAGCCCGGCCATCTGCACCAGGTGGCCCATCGTCGACTCGCCCGCGTACGACTGCCAGTTGGTGTTGGTCACGAAGCTGACCGCGGTGTTCCAGGCCTGGTCGGGCTTGACCGGGTCGAACCCCAGGCTGAGAAGGAGGTGGTTCTGCACCCGCTGGAAGCCGTAGAGGAACAGCACGCCGACGACCGAGAAGGCCAGGACGCTGCGCGCGTAGACGCCCCACCTCTGCTCGGCTTCGGGATCGACTCCGATCAGCCGGTAGAGCAGCCTCTCCACGCGCGAATGCCGCGTCCCGGAATAGACCCTGTACATATAGTCGCCCAGCGGCCTGTACGTCAGAGCGAGGGCGAGCAGGAGAGAGCCGAGGAAAAGGACCCCGGCGACCGTCGGGCTCACTAGAAACGCTCCGGGAAAAGAAGGGCCGCGACCAGGAAGGCGACCAGCAGTACGGCCAGCGTCAGGCCGATTCCGTTCTCCGCGGTCACAGCCGCTCGACCGCCTTCACGACCAGCGCGAACAGGGCGAAGACCGCCACCGTCAGCAGGATGAACGCCAGATCTGACATTTCTCGATTCCTTGGAGGGCGGCGGAATGCCGCCACGGAGCGCCGGGTGCTCGTCACACCGCACCCGCTTTGGGGGTGCATCAGGCAGTAAACGGCACTTGCCCGGCACTTCTCCGAACCGTTGACGCGTTCTTAGCGCGCGGGAGGCCGCGCTTAACGCTTCCTTAACGCCCTGGGATTCCGGCGTGCGCCGAGAACGCTCGTTCCCTCGCCCCGGGCGCTACCGGCCCTCGGCCCGCCGGCGGGGGTACTCGGCCCGCCAGCGGTCGACCAGGGCGGGCATCTCGCGGAACATGAAGCCGTAGAAGTCGCGCATCTCCCCGAGGCGGCCGGCGGCGAGGCTGTCACGGCCCGCGGCGGCGATGCCCTGGTCGGCGGCCTCGAACATGGCCTGGATCAGCCCGTTCTGCGTGGACATCAGCGTGGCCCAGGCGCCCTCGCGGAGCCGGTAGTGCTCCCGGCGGCTGCCCGGGGCCGGGACCCGTTCGATCAGCCCCACGGTGGACAGCATCTTGATCGCTCCGGACACCGACCCGGAGCTGATGGAGAGCCGCTCGGCCAGTTCGGGAGCGGTCACACTGTCGGTCTCGGCGAACATCAGCGCCGCCAGCACCCGCGCGGTCGCCTTCTGCAGACC
This sequence comes from Actinomadura sp. NPDC048021, assembly GCF_040653135.1. Classification (NCBI taxonomy): domain Bacteria; kingdom Bacillati; phylum Actinomycetota; class Actinomycetes; order Streptosporangiales; family Thermomonosporaceae; genus Actinomadura; species Actinomadura sp. NPDC048021. The sequence goes on along the minus strand of NZ_JBEZJQ010000008.1, from coordinate 227,978 downwards.
CCCCTGGGACAGGGTCAGCGCCAGCCGTTCGGCGGCCTCGCCCGTGTCGGCCACGATGCTCCCCTCTCCTCCGCGATCTCCAGCAGAGCTTAACAGCTCAGAGTTTTCAGAAATCTTTGAAACTTCTGATAGCTTCGAGCCATGCACACGGTGATCGAGCTGACCGGGCTCACCAAGAACTACGGCTCACGGCGCGCCCTGACGGGCCTGTCCCTGCGGGTCGGCGCCGGGGAGGTGCTCGGCTACCTCGGCCCCAACGGCGCCGGGAAGTCCACCACCATCCGGCTGATGCTGGATCTGATCCGTCCCACCTCCGGCACCGCCCGGGTGCTCGGCCTGGACCCGCGCTCCGGCGCGGTCGAACTGCACCGCCGCGTCGGCTACCTGCCCGGCGACTTCGTCGCCGACGGCCGCCAGCGCGCCGGGGAATGCCTGACCTTCCTGGGCGGCCTGCGCGGCGGCGTCCCCGCCCGCAGGATCGCCGGTCTGGCCGAGCGGCTGGACCTGGACCTGGCGGCCCGCATCGGCAGCCTCTCCAAGGGCAACCGGCAGAAGGTCGGCCTGGTCCAGGCGTTCATGCACGATCCCGAACTACTGATCCTGGACGAGCCCACCTCGGGCCTGGACCCGCTGGTGCAGCAGACGTTCCTGGAGATGGTCGCCGAGGCCCGCGACGCCGGGCAGACGGTCTTCATGTCCAGCCACATCATGAGCGAGGTGGAGGCCGTCGCCGACCGGGTCGCCATCATCCGCCAGGGGCGCCTCGTCACCACCGACACCATCGCCGGCCTGCGCGCCCGTTCTTCCCTGCGCGTCCGGATCGGCTTCGCCGCCCCGGTCGCGGGCGCCGAGTTCGCGGCCCTGCCCGGCGTCACCGGCGCCGAGGTGGAGCCCGCCGGCAGCGGCTGCGTCCTCACCTGCCGCGTGGACGGAAGCCCCGACGCCCTGGTCAAGGCCGCCGCCCGGCACACCGTGACCCGCCTGCACGCCGACGAGCAGGACCTCGAAGAGCTCTTCCACGCCTACTACACCGGCGAGGACGACGCCGTCCCCGCCGCCTGACCGGCCACGACCGACCCCCTTCCAAGGACGAGACCATGACCACCACCCCCGCCGGCGCCGTTCTTCCCGGAGCCTCCGGCCCCGCCCGTGTGTTCAGCCGCACGATGTTCGCCAGGACGCTCTTCGACAACCGGCGCGTCCTCACCGCCTGGGCCCTGGCCACCGGCCTGCTGGCCGCGGCGTACGCCGGCTTCTACCCGCAGGTCACCGCGGACGCCGCCGACAGCGTGCCCGCCGCCATGAGCGGGTTCGGGTTCGACGACCTCACCTCGGCCGCCGGCTACCTCCAGGGCGCCGTGTTCGGGCTTCTCGTGCCGCTGCTGGCCACGTTCTACGGCGCCGCCACCGGCGCCCGCATGATCTCCGCCGACGAGGAGTCCGGCTACCTGGACCTGCTGCTCGCCCATCCGATCGGCCGCACCCGCCTGCTGCTGCACCGCTTCGCCGCACTCGCCGCCGGAGCCGTCGCCATCGCCGGTGCGGTGCTGGGCGCGATGCTCGCCGTCCGCACGAGCGCGGGACTGGAGTCCGTCGCCGTCTCCGGCTTCACCGCGCAGACCCTCAACCTGGCGCTGCTGGCACTCGTCTTCGGCGCCCTGTCCACCGCTCTCGGCGCGGCCACCGGCAAGGGCCGCGCCTTCGTCTTCGGCGTCACCGCGGGAACAGGGGTACTGACCTACGCCCTGAACGGCTTCGCCGCCCAGATCGGCGCCGACCGGCTCCGCGCCCTCACGCCCTTCCACTACTACATCGGCGGCGAACCGCTGAAGAACGGCTTCCGGCTCGCCGACGCGGCCGTCCTGGCCGTCGTCGCGGCGACGCTCGTCGCCCTCGGAGCCTGGCGGTTCGGCCGCCGCGACCTCGGCCGCTGACGCCGCCCCCGGCGGGCCTCAGCGCCACCATCGCAGGCCGGTTGGGGCGGTGCGCAGCACGTTGGTCCCGCAGTGGATGGAGCCTAGGCGCACGTGGTAGTACCACGCCTCCACCCAGGTCACCCGGTAGCCGATCCGGTCGGCGACGGCCTCGGTCCAGGCCTCGAAGAGGTCGACCTTCCGCTCGGGGATCTGCAGCTTCCGCCAGGCGCTCCCTCTGAGGAAGCCGCGCGAGTCGAACGCGCCGGGGTTGGCCCGGACGATCTGCTGCCGGATCTCCCCGCGGTCGGCCTCCTTGGGCCAGCCGTCGCGGAAGGCGGAGGTCAGCTTCTGCGCGTCGTCCCCGGCGAGGTCGCCCGGTATCGAGCCGGGCCGCGCCCAGTAGACCGTGCGGTCGAGCCCGCGGGCGCGCAGCCACTGCGGCGTGAAGCGCGCCGCCTTCACGTCCCCGACCTGCTCGGCCACGGCGCGCAGCACCCGGGCGGCCGCCTCGACGTCCATCCGCGGCCCGTGCGGCCGCGGGACCAGCAGCCAGGGGGCGGCGACCTGGAGGTTCGCCAGGTTCGGGGTGAAGGCGGCGGTCTGCTCGGCGAGCGCCGACCGGTCGTCGAAGACGACCGGGAGCTTGAGGATGGGGAGCGCGCCGTACTCGGTGGTGAGCTTCTCCTCGGTCTCGGTCAGCTGCCCCTTCGCCGGGATGGACGCGCCGTCCGGCCCCGTCCGCTGAGCGGCCGGCTCGGGGTCCTCCAGGTCCTCGTTCGTCCCGTCGCGGAAGAAGTCCAGCTCGAAGATCGAGATGCCGGCCGGCAGCGGAGGGGTGGTCGGCTGCCAGGGCGAGTCGGGCAGCGGGAGCGGGGAGTTCGGGATCGGGCCGGCGAAGTCCCGGTACCGCTTCGCCATCGACAGGTAGATCTCCGGCGGTTCGATCGGCAGAAGCTGCCCCCTCTCGTGCTGGTGCAGCCACTGCATGCCGCGGAGCAGATGGGTGACCGGGTTCGCGCCCTCGTAGGTGAGCCGCCCGGTGCGGGTGGGGATCCAGTTCTTGTACCGGGTCAGCTCGCCCGGCGAGAGGCCCGCCATGAACTCCTGCCGTGCGGCCTCGACGAGCTTCAGCGCGACGAGCGGCGAGGAGCGCAGCACGGCGCCCTTCGGGCTCTGCGGGTCGCGCAGGTCGGGGACGAACGCCAGCACCTCGTCCACGTGGCCGACGTCGAGCCAGCTGGTGTCGACCTCCAGCACTCGCTGGCGGCCCTGCGCCTGCCCGCGCAGGAAGGCCAGGAGCTCGGGGTCCATGTCGGTCGCGGTGGAGCCGTCCGGCTGCGGCGTGGTCTGGTTGCCGACGACCACCACGCCCGCCGGGGCCTTGGCGTGCGGCGGCCCCACCTCGATGTTGCCGCCGAAGTTGTGGCTGGAGTGCCACTGCTGGAGGCGCTTCTCCAGGCGGCCCACCTCCGCCTCGGACATCAGGAAGTCCTGCTGAGGCAGCTTCCCCACGGCCGGCAGCCGCAGCCGGAGCTGGGGCGCGCCCTGCGGGACCGGGATCTCCCGCCGGACGTCCTCGACCTGCTTCTCCGCGTTCTGGACGAGCCGGCCGAGCTTGTCGTGCTGCTTGTAGAAGGGCGAGTCCGGACGTTCGGCCGCCGCCCTGGCGACCTGCTTCAGCCGGCCGACCAGCGCGGGCAGCTCGTTGCGGGCGCGGAAGAACTCGACGGTCGCGTCGCCGAACACCGCCACGGTCGTGTTCAGCTCGACGTCGGTGCCGATCCGCGCGATGGACTCGAACAGCTGCCGGCGCAGCATCTTGACCCGGATCATGATCACCAGGGCGCGGTCGCTGCCGACGAAGCCGAGCCGCCCGGTCGTGCCGTCCGGGGAGGCGATGGTCAGCTCCCGGTCCCAGAACGACTGGCAGATCCCGAGGTCCCGGCTCGGGAAGTGGGCGGTCACCATCGAGCTCAGGTTGGGCGCGACGACCCCCTGCGCGGCGTCCGAACGGGTGCGCGGCGTGTGGAGGAGCACGCGCGTCGGCCCGTCCGGCGTCTCGGTGAAGCCGAGCTGGTACTGGTCCTGGATCCAGCTGTCGCCGCCGTGCACCTCCATCGGGACGAGGGTCAGCGGCACGCCGAGCGGCTGGAGCGCCGCCTGCACCTCCGCGACGGCGGGACCGTTGTCGTCCAGGGGCCTGGCCGGGTCGTCCGCGGTGACCTGGCACATGTAGAGCCGTTCCAGCGCGCCCGCGTTCCCGATGAGGACGAGCGGGGACACGGTGAACAGCACCTCGTCCTCGACGACGGTGCCGGCCGGGTCGTCGCGCTCCAGCCACACCGTGACCCGGCCGTCCGGGAGCCCCGGAGCCGGTCCGCTGAGCGCCGCGGCGGCCGGCGGAGCGGCCGGAAGGTCCACCGCCTCCAGCGCCAGCCTGCGGGGAAACGGCGCGACCGGCAGCCGGAAACGGACCCGGTTCCCCGCCCCGGCGGCCCCGGCGAGCCGCCTGCCGGTGGCGTCGACCACCGCGCATCGCGCGGCGTCCGCGACCCGCAGCACGACGAACAGCGGGCCGGGGGCCGCGGTGACCTCCTCCACGAGCAGCCCGGCCGGCTCGTCGTCCCCGGCCGTCTTCACCGGCAGCTCGCGGTCCAGCCGGACGGGGTCGCCGCGGGTGACCGTCGTGGGCAGCCGCCGGGCGTCGTCGTCCAGGTTGGCACGGACCAGGGCCCCCGGCGGCGCCTGCCGCCGCGCCCATTCGCCCGGCCGCGCGGAGAGCCTGCCGTCGCGGTCGAAGTCGGCGTGCAGCCGGTAGGCGGTCATCGACCGCTCGCGGCCTCGTGCCCGGCGCCGGACCCGGCGGGAGCGTCCGCGGCCCCCTCGCCCCGGCCGGTCTCCCCGTCCGCCAGCGCCACCGGGGCGGAGGGCTTCAGCGCGTCCCGCAGCGGGGGCACGTCCGAGACGTCCTGGACCAGCACCAGGTCGGTGGGGATGACCACCTCCCAGGGCTTGGAGTTCGCCGGGTACGGCACGCCGTTGTCGAGCTTGCCGAGGTTGGTGGTGATCTCATCGATGATCGGCACGTACAGCTCATCGTCGATCCGCGGAACGTCGTTGCCGTCCCAGATGTTGCCGGTGTACACGAAGTAGGCGACGGCGCTCTCGAAGCCGGGCCGCACCGGCACCTGCACGCGCGCCGCGCCGGCGCGCAGGAAGGCGGCGAAGTCGGCGTCCGGGTCGGTGATGTTCAGCGCGGAGATCCACCGGGCCCGCCGGCCCCACATGTGGGGGTAGCAGACGTAGAGCATGTTCTGCCACTCGAAGGCGTTCTCCAGGAACCGGATGTACTTGCCGTTGGCGTTGGCCTTGTCGAGGTCGAGAACCGGCTCGGGCGGGGTCTTGGGCACCGGCGGCTGGAAGGAGTCGAGGTTCAGGTCGGGCTTCTTGGCCAGCATCATGATGACCCACTTCTTCAGCTCGTCGCGCTCCACCCGCCGGTTGACCAGCGGGTTGCGGCCGAACTGCTGGTTGGTGCTGCGCTGGAGCTCCCGCTGCGCGGCCCTCTCGTTGTACTCCGCGAGCTGCTGCTGGTAGGCGGCGATGACGGCGTCGTAGACCGACTGCTGCCATCGGGCCTCCGCCTCCGCGGTGACGACGCACTCCACGTCCACGCCGACCGACCAGCACAGGGCCGTCACGGCGATCGAGACGGAGAGCTCCTTCTCCCCGGAGGCCGTCCCGCTCTTGGCGCCGAAGATGTCGGTGTAGATGTACAGCTGGCCGCCGATCACGATGTGGAAGTTGTGCACACTGCCGGCCTCGAACAGATGGGTCGCCTGCACGGTCACGCTCTTGGCGGCGTACCCCTCCGGTATGTCGATCTTCCCGGCGCGGCCGAAGTTGGTCGTGGTGGTGCCGTCCTGCTTGTCGAAGAACGTGACCGTGCGGGTCGACGGCGGCGGAGCGGGCGCGTTGACGACGCGGTAGCGGGCGACGAACTCGGTGTAGTTGCCGCGGGTCAGGTAGGACGGCCGCAGGGGCTGCCCGTCGGACATGGCCGGCGCCTGCGGCTTCACCAGCTCGCTGTCCTGCGGCGGGTTCTCCACCAGGCCGTAGAGGTAGTACGCCGCCGGCTCGGGCACCACGAAGTCGAACATGAACCGCTGGCCGTAGTTGAAGACCTGCGCGTCGTAGACCTTGTTCAGCCACCGGTAGATGCCGCGGACGTGCTTGGCGAAGCTGTTGCTGAACGCGTGCCGGTTGGTCTCCTCGAACTCCTCCAGCGTCCGCCGCCGGACGAGGCTGCGGACGCGCTCGCGCACCTTCTCCGCCGTGCGCTGCGTGACCTCCTGCGAGAACGAGGACGCCTTGCGCTGGGACTCCTCGGTGGAGGTCGAGCTTCCGGCCTTGACGCTGGAGGAGAACGACGCGGCCGGGCCGTAGCTGCCGCTCACCTGGAGCCCGGCCTCGATGTCGAGCTGGCTCTTGACGTGCTTCTCCGCCTCGTTCTGCAGCTCGTCCCGCTCGGTGGACTGCAGGTCCCGCTCCTTCTCGGTCTCGGTCTCCGTCTCGTCCTCCGTGGTCACCTCCACCTGGGTGAGCCGGCGGGTCGAACGCTCCCGCGTCTCCCCCGCCATGATGTTCTCGACGTGGGCGAACTCCCCCAGCTCGTAAGCCTTGATCTTCTGCCGCACCACCAGCAGGTCGGCCACCCCGGCGGCGGAGTGCTGCGGCGCGGGCGGCGGCGGCCCGGCGGCGAGCCCCTCGCCCCGGGCGCTCATGGCCCGGTGGAACCGGTCCAGGTCGATCTCGCCCCCGTCGAAGGCCAGGGTCCCGGTCGGCCGGACGTCCGCCGCGGCCTGCCCGGCGGCGTGGTGCAGCTCGGCCTCGACCGCGGGGATCGCCCGGAACGGCCGCAGGTCGCCGGCGAGCAGCCCCAGCCGGTCCAGCACTCCCCGCGTCTCCTCGCTGAGCCCCGCCACGGCGTCGGCGGAGAGCATCGGCTCGGCGCTCGCCGCCTCCGGGGCCTCGGCGGCGGCGCCCGGGGCCGCCGCGGCGGTCACCGACGAGAACACCAGGTGCCTGCCGTCGTGGACCAGCCTGAGCAGCTCGCGGTGCGCGCGGCCCAGGTCGTCCAGCCAGGCCCTCTCCCCGTCGTCGCGCTCTGCCGGGACGGGCGGCGCCGGCGCGGACGGCGGAGCCGGCGCGAGTCGCCCCAGGAACGAGGGCAGCGTCGCCGGCGTGCTCATGACGTCGCCGAGTGATCGCTCCTGCCCGGCCGCCCCGGCCGAGGCGGCCAGCGAGAGAAGCTTGGCGTCGAGCAGATCCCGCTCGGCGGTCCCCTCGACGTCGCCGCGGAGCGCCGCCGCCAGCAGCCGGTCGCTCAGCTCGGCCCGGGCCGCGGCGAACTCCGGCGCGTCGACCAGCTCGGCCAGGGACCGCCCGTAGGCCCGCGAGACGCAGCCGTCCAGGTCGGCCTCGCCCAGCGTGCTCTTCTCGTTCGCGTAGAACCAGGCCCGCAGGGGGGCGAGGTCCAGGCCGGCGGTGCGCGCGGCCGCGTCCGGCCGGGCGGGACCGCTCGCCATCTCGCGGAGCCTCTCCCGGTCGGCGCCCTCCGCCGCGGCCTCGGCCAGCCGCCGGTAGAGGTCGGACGTCTCGACCATGACCGGCATCCCGGCCAGGGTCGCCTGCCTGCGCGCCGGGCGCACGGTCATGAACCGGAATATGCCTTCACTCGCCATCGAGGTTCCTCCACGGTCTTCCCGGCCGCCGCTCTGGTGGACGGCTGTGAGACTCGGCTCACCGCAGAGTGCGCTGAGTAGTCGCCGCACTACATCGTGGAAACCACTCTTTCCAGTGGCCGGATGGTGCCGCGCGGTCCAGGAAAACCCCGAACATCACTCCCGCCGGCGGTCACCTCGCGTCGAAAAGGCGGGTTCGGTGGGCCCATGCGGCGGCTTCGAGACGGGTCGTGACACCCAGCTTGGCCAGGATGTTCGACACATGGACGCCGGCGGTCTTGGCGGAGATGAACAGCCGCTCGCCGATCTGGCGGTTGCTCAGCCCGGCGGCCACGAGCTCCAGTACTTCGAGCTCGCGGCCGGTGAGCCCGGCCGGGGCCTCCCGCCGGGCGGGCGGGGCGGCCGCGCCGGAGGTCAGCCGGGACCGCCTGGCCAGCTTCTCGGCCTCGGCGCGCAGAGGAGCCGCCCCCAGGCCGGTCGCGATCGACGTCGCTTCGGCCAGTAGGACGGCGGCCTGCTTCCTGTCCTGGGCCGACAGGGCCGCGCGTGCGGCGCGCACCAGGGTCTCGGCCAGGGCGTACGGCTGCTCCAGGTCGCGCCACGCCGCAATCGCCCGGTGCCATGCGCCGAGGCCGGGCTCTCCCGCCTCGGCCTCGAACGTCACCTGGTACGCCCGCTGGAGCCGGCCGCCGACCGTGAGCTTCCCGGCCCAGGTGATCAGCCGCTCCATCGAGCCCCCGGCCCGCCGGTGGTCGTTCAGGCCCTGCGCGGCGGCGAGCAGCAGGGGCCAGCCGTACCGGGGGCTGGCCAGCAGGTCGTGGTCGTCGAGGACGTGGCCGACGACCGCGGTCAGCGCCCCGGCGTCCTGCCTGACGCGGGCCAGCCGGCAGTCCAGCAGATCGGGTTCCAGGCACGACTCCTCTCCGCGGCTGTTGCCGCGCATGGCGGCCCTGGCCTGCCCGGCCGCCGCCCCGGCCCGGTCCAGGTCTCCCCGCCTGAGGTCGACGGTCGCCTGGATCACCCGCAGGTACGCCTGGTAGAGCGGCGGCGGCGCCAGGCTCAGGGCGTTCCGGTTGACCTCGCTCGCCTCGGCCCAGCGACCGAGCGAGAGCAGCGACTCCGACAGGTTCGGCGCCAGGAGCGTGCCGCGGGTACGGGCCAGCCCGAGGCCGTCCGCGAGGGCCATCCCCTCGCGCGCGACCCGCGCCGCCCGGGCATGCTCGCCGGCGGCCTCCAGGGCGTCCGACTCGGTGGCCGCCACCAGGAGCCGGGTGTCGTGCGCCCCGGCGTCGGCGGCGGCCGCGCCGGCCTGGCCGAACAGGTCGCTCGCGGTCGCCGGGTCCGCCCCGGCCGCGGCCAGCGCGCCGAGCGTGACGAGCGCCCTCGCCTGGACGGCGCGGTCACGGGTCCGCCGCCCGATCTCCAGCGCCTCCTCGGCCGCCGCCCGGGCCGGCGCGAACCGGCGGTGGTTGCGCTGGGCGGTGGCCAGCTCGGCCAGCAGCCGGCCGCGCACCGCCGAGAGCGGGGCCGGCGGCAGCGACCGGACGGCCCTCACCAGGTCGGGCAGCGGATCCTCGCCGTTGCGGTCGCGCAGCGCCGCCCGGATCTCCAGCAGCGCGGCGGCGCGCTCGGGGCCGGGCGACTCGTCCAGCGCGGCGGTCGCCACGGCGATCCCGGCCTCCAGTTCGCCCGCGTTCAGGCAGGCCTCGGCGGCCATCTCCAGGACCGCGGCCCGGTCGGCGCCGATCCGGTCCGGCAGGTCCGGCAACCGGTCCCACAGCCGCAGGACGCGGTCGAGCATGCGGTGGCGCTCCGCGTACGCGTACGCCCTGCGGGCCGACTCGGCGGCCCGCCAGGCGGCCTCGGCGGCGCGGGCGTCCTCGCCGGCCGCGTACCAGTGCACGGCGATCTCGATCAGCGCGCGATCGGCGGGGACCAGCCGCGGGTCGGCGCTGATCGCCTCGGCGCAGCGCCGGTGGAGCCGCACGCGCTCGCCGGGCAGCAGTCCGTCGTAGACCGCCTCGCGGATCAGGTCGCGGCGGAAGGCGTACCCGCCCTCGACCACGTCCAGGAGCCTGCGGCGCACGAGCGGCCGGAGCGCGTCCTCGAACTCCAGGTCGCCCATCCCGGTGAGCGCGGCCAGCAGGGCGTGCTCCACGGGCCCGGCCGCCACCGCGGCCGCGTGCACGACCCGCCGGCTCGGCTCGGCTCGGCGCTCGACGTCCGTCCGCAGCAGTTCCCGCAACGACCGGACCGGGGCGTCGCCGGCGTCCACCAGCGCCTCGACGAACAGCGGGTTCCCGCCGCTGCGGCGGAAGATCCGCTCCACCCGCGGCTCGTCGGGTTCGTGGTCGAGCAGCGCGCCGACCTGCTGCGCCACCGCGTCACGGGTCAGCCCCGCCAGCGCGATCCGGTGGACGCCCTCCACGCGCGAGACCAGCGGCCGCAGCGGATGCGCGGCGGTGATCTCGTCGGGCCGGTACGTCCCGACGAGCAGCAGGCCCGGTCCGCCGACGTTCTGCGCGAGGAAGGCCAGGAGCTCGCCGGTCGAGCGGTCGGCCCAGTGCAGATCCTCCAGGACCACGACCAGCGGCCGGTCGGCCGCGCCGCCCTCCAGCAGCAGGAGGATCTCCTCGAAGAGCCGGGCACGGCCGAGGGCGCGGTCCGGGTCACCGTCGTCCTCGCCCAGCTCCGGCAGCAGCCGGGCCAGCCCCCGCCTGCCGCCGCCCGGGAGCAGCCTCGTCGCCGCGGGGACGCCCATCGCCCGCACCAGCCGGCGCAGGGCCGTCACGAAGGGGCCGAACGGCGGCCCGTCCATGCCCAGATCGGTGCAGCCGCCCACCACCGTTCGCGCGGAGGACCCCAGCCCGGACGTGAAGTCCCGCACCAGCCTGGTCTTGCCCATGCCGGCCTCGCCGCCGACGAGCACCACGGTCGCCGCGTGCCGGGCCTCGCCGTACGCGGCCAGAAGTGCCGCACGCTCCGGCCCTCTGCCCACCAGCACCGGGCTCACCAAACGGCTCGCCATCGCCACAGAATAGCCCGCGCCCGAAATCTGAAGAGGCGATGACGGTCCGCCTTGGGCATCAGCCCAATGTGCTCGCCCCCCGTGCCCGAGATTCTGGAGGGACACCAGACCGAAAGGGATCCCCCATGCGCATCCGCACACACATGGCCGTCAGCGTCGACGGTTTCATCGCCTCACCGGACGGGCTGCCCACCATCCTCACCGCACCGGACTTCGAGTCCGGCGTCTCGCACGGCCATCCGGAGTTCATCGCCGACTGCGGCGCGGTGGTCATGGGCCGCAACACCTTCGCGCCCGCGGTGGGGTCGTCGCACTGGCCGTGGCCGAACCTCCGGGTCTTCGTGCTCACCGGCGGTCCCCTCCCGGAGGGGACCCCCGACGGCGTCGTGTCCGCCTCGGACCCGGCCGAACTGCTCCGTCTCATGCGGGAGGCGGACTTCACCGGCGACGTCCACCTGGTCGGCGGCCGGCAGACCATCCAGGCGTTCCGCGACATCGACGCGCTGGACGAACTCGGCGTGGTCGTCATGCCCATCCTCCTCGGCGACGGCCTCCGGCTCACCATGGAGAAGAGCGGCGCCGCCCCCCTCCAGCTCACCGGCTCCCGCACCTTCCCCGACGGGTCCGTCGAGCACCGGTACTCGCTGGTCCGCGACCGCGCCTGACCGGAATTCGGGCGCGGTTCCAAGGGTGGTGACCGGGCGGGAATCCGGGTTATGTTGATCTCCAATTCCGCGCGGACCGTCCACCCTTCCCGAAGATGTGATGGTGGTGCAGGCATGACCCCGACCTCTGCGAGTTACCGTGACCGCGGCTGGTGGCGGGACGAGACCTTTCTCGACGACCTCCGGCGGCACGTGCGCGAAAGGCCGGAAAAGGCGGCGGCCGTCACCAGGCGCCAGTCCGACGGGCGGACGCACCGGCTCGACTACGCGCGGCTCGCCGCCGCCGCCGACCGGTGCGCCGGCGCTCTGGTCGAGCTCGGCCTGCGGCCCGGGGACGTGTTCGCGGCCCAGCTCACCGACCGGTGGGAACTCGCCGCGATCACGCTCGGCTGCATCCGGGCCGGGGTCGTGTACTGCCCCCTCATGAAGACCTACCGGCGCCGCGAGCTCGACGTCATGCTGCGCGTCACCGAGGCGCGGGTCCTCGTCACCATGGAGGAGGACAACGGCGACCGGCTGGGCGAGCTCGGCGCCGAGCTGGCCGCGGAGCTGCCGTCCCTGGAGCGCGTGTTCGTCGCGGACGGGCAGGGGCCGGACGGCACCGAGGACTTCGAGTCGTTCTTCTTCGGGACCGCCTGGGAGGAGCGGCACGGCCACCTGCTCGACGAGCGGGAGCTCGGGCCCGACGACCCGTACCTGGTCCTGTTCACCTCGGGCACGACGAGCGATCCCAAAGGGGTCCTGCACAGCCAGAACACCTTGTACGCCGCCGTTCGCGGCGAGGCGGAGACCTTCGGCCTCGACGAGACGCTCGTCATGTACACCACCGCGCTCTACACGCATTACACCGGTGTCGTGCAGGGCATGCTGATGCCGCTGACGCTGGGCGGCACCATGGCGTTCCAGGACGCCAAGGACCCCGGCGACGCCCTCGACCTCATGGCCCGGCACGGGGTCACGTTCTTCTACTGCGCCCCCTTCTACCTGCTGAGCCTGATCAAGGAGCAGCGGTCCGCGCCGCGCGCGCTGCCCGCACTGGCGTGGCTGGTCAGCGGCTCGGCACCGATCCCCCCGTATTTCATCGCCGAGACCGCGAGCGTCTTCGGGCTGCGGTTGCACTCGCTGTGGGGCATGACCGAGAACGGCCCGGTGACGATCACCCGCCCGGACGATCCGGAGGACTGGGCCGCCCACAGCGACGGGAGTCCCATCTCCGACATGGAGCTGCGGATCGACCCCGTGTCGGACCGGACCGGGGGCGAGGGCGTGCTGTGGGTGCGGGGGCCGACGCAGTGCCTCGGCTACTACCGGCGGGACGAGCTGTACGCCGCCGACCTCGACGAGGACGGATGGTTCAACACCGGAGACCTGGCCCGGCCGGACGGCCGGGGCGGCATCCGGATCACCGGCCGGGCCAAGGACATGATCCTGCGCAACGCGAACATCGCGCCGGTCACCGACCTGGAGTCGATCATCGGACGGCATCCGGGCGTGCGCGACGTCGCGGTCATCGGCATCCCCGACGAGCACGAGGACGAGACGATCTGCGCGGTGGTGACGCCGGTCTCCGCGGCCTCCCCGGTCACCCTGGAGGAGTTGCAGAGCTCCCTGGACGAGGCCGGGATGACCAAGGCGTACTGGCCGCGGCGGCTCGAACTCCTGGAGGTCCTGCCCACGACCGCGACGGGGAAGATCCGGAAGGAGGAGCTGCGCCGGCGCTACGCGCGGCCGGAGGGGACGCGGGGGTGACGGCCGCGCCGGGTCACGCCACGACGCGGACCCGGGTGAGCCACCGGTTCAGTTCGAGCAGGTAGGACAGGCCGATCGCCGAGGTCCGGGCGGTGATCGGGCCGGGCAGCGCGTCCAGTTCGGAGGTGACCGCCCGGTGGACCCTCGCCCGGTCCATGAGGTCGAACAGCGGCGCGCCCGGCTCGTCGATCATCTCGATGACCAGGTTCTTCAGCGTCTCGACGTAGCCGGGGTCCCGGCTGGCCGGGTAGGCGCTCTTGGGCCTGTTCACGATCTCCTCCGGGAGCAGGTCCGCGCACGCCCGGCGCAGCAGCGCCTTCTCCGTCCCCCCGTCGGCCTTCATGTCCGCGGGCACGTTGAACAGGTACTCGGCGAGCCGGTGGTCGGCGAAGGGGACCCGTACCTCGAGGCCGACGGCCATGCTCATCCGGTCCTTGCGGTCCAGCAGCGCGCCCAGCCAGCGGGTCAGGCCGAGGTGGAAGACCTCCCGCTGCCTGCGTCCGGTGCGGTCCTCCCCGTCCACGTGCGGGACCTCCGCCAGCGCCTCCCGGTAGCGGTCGGCCTCGTACTCCTCCGGCCGGATCGCGCGCCTCACCTCCTCGCGGAGCAGGAACTGCGGCTGGCGCCGCGCGTACATCCAGGGGAACGAGGTGTGCCGGACGTACCGGTCGTCGACCTGCCAGGCGTAGCCGCCGAACATCTCGTCGGCCGACTCCCCCGACAGCGCGACCGTGCAGTCTTCCCGGACCCCGCTGAACAGGTGGTACATCGAGATGTCGAGATCGCCCCAGCCGGGGAGGTCGCGCGCCCGCAGCCCGCGGTCGAGCCCCTCGACGAGAGCGCCGGTGCCGACCCGGACCACGGAGTGCTTGAGGCCGAGCCGTTCGGCGACCAGGCGCGCGTACGGCTCGTCCGGGCTGGGCCGCCACAGGTCGCTGCCCGGGCGCGCCGGCGCCGGGACGCTCACCGAGTAGCTGGTCAGCTCCCCCGCGAACTCCCGCGCCGCCAGGGCCGTGATCGCGCTGGAGTCGATCCCTCCGGACAGCAGCGTGCCGACCGGCACGTCCGCCACGATCTGGCGCCTGACGATGTCGGTGAGCAGGGAGCGTACCTCGTCCGTCGTCGCGCGGAAGTCCTCGGTGTGGGGGCGGGCCTCCAGCCGCCAGTACCGGCTCTCGCGGCATCCGGAGGCGTCGGCGACGACCAGGCACCCCGGCTTGAGCTCCCGCATCCCGCGGTAGACGGCGTGGCCGGGCGTCCTCGCGCGCGGGACGGCCGTCAGCTCGGCGAGGCCCTCCAGATCCACCTCGGCCTTCATCTCGGGATGGGCCAGCAGCGCCTTGGGCTCCGACCCGAAGATGATCCCGTCGCCCAGCCGGGCGTAGTAGAGCGGTTTTATGCCGAGCCGGTCCCTCACCAAAAGCAGCCGTCGCGCGTGTTCGTCCCAGATGGCGAAGGCGTACATTCCGTTGAGGCGCGTGACGAGATCCGCGCCCCATTGGAGGTAGGCCGTCAGCAGCACTTCGGTGTCCGACCGGGTGCTGAACGCCCAGCCGGCGGAGCGCAGCTCCGCACGGAGCTCGTGGAAGTTGTAGATCTCGCCGCTGAACGTGATGACGACCGGCTCGCCGTCGCGCCCGTCCCGCCGCATGGGCTGCCGCCCGCCCTCGATGTCGATGACGGCGAGCCGCCGGTGGCCCAGTGCGGCGTGGCGGGACAGCCACGTCCCCTCGTCGTCGGGGCCGCGTGGCGCCTGGGTCCGCGTCATGGCGGTCACGACGGGGCCCTGCGCGGAGAGGTCCCGCGTCCAGTCGGCCCATCCGGTTATGCCGCACATGTGCGCTCCTTCCGTTGTCCTCTTGGCTGCGCGGGTCAGGCGGAAAGGAGGCGGCTCCGCGCGAACGCGAAGAGGTCGGGAAGGCCGGCGTTGACGAACTCCCAGTCGTGCCCGCCGGGCCGTTCCCGGTAGCGGTGGGGAACGGAGCCGGCCGCGAGGGCCGCGCGCATTCTCCGGTTCATGCCGATCATGCGGGGATAGTCGTCCAGGCCGACGTCGAGATGCACTTCGATCGGGTGCTTCGCGTCCCGGTCCCGGAGCGCGCGGTACGGGTCGTACTCGCGCCGGACCTCGCTGCCGACCGGCCCCCAGACGCGCTCGTGGTCCCTCGTGGTCGGCATGGCCAGCCTCTGCCCGTCCCGCAGGTGGTCGTAGGGGTCGCCTTCGCGCAGGGGGGCCTCGAAGGCGCCCGCGTTGCTGCACACCACCGAGAACACCTCACCGTGCCGCAACGCCTGGTAGAGGGCGGCGGCCCCGCCCATGGAGAACCCGCCGACGCCTCGCCCGTCCCGGGACGCCACGGTGTTGAAGGCGTCATCGACATGGCCGACGACCTCGTGCACGAGGTAGTCCTCGTAGCGCCGCCCCCGGGCGTCGTTGATGAACCACGAGCGTCCGGATTCGGGGAGGACCACGACCAGCCCGGCCGAATCCACGACGGTCGAGAGGTCGCCGCACTGGAGCCATGTGTTCCGGTTGCCGCCGAAGCCGTGCAGGAGGTACAGCACCGGAAACGCGCGGCCGGTCGACGAGTACCGGGACGGCAGGAGGACGTTCACCGACTTCTCCCGGCCGATCGACGCGCTCCGCCACGTCTCGGTCAGGACTTTCATCGCGGATCCGCCCGGGTCTCTCCCAGCCGCTTCCTGTCGATCTTCCCGGTGCCGGTGACCGGGAACGCGGTCCTGACGTGGAACCGCTCCGGGACCATGTAGCGCGGGATCTCGGCCAGGCAGTGCCGGCGCACGGCCGAGACGTCGAGCGGGTGCGTCTCGGGGACCACGTACGCCTCGACGACCCGTTCCCCGGTGCCGTCGTCGACCGCCACGCACGCGGCCTCCCGGACGTTGTCCGCGGCCGACAGGACCGCCTCGATCTCGCCGATCTCGACGCGGTGGCCCCGTATCTTCACCATGTCGTCCTCACGTCCGCAGAAGACGTAGTTCAGCTCGTCGTCGAGCCGGACCAGGTCTCCGGTCCGGTACGCGCGCACCGTCTCCAGGCCGGCCTGGGCGATCGACAGGGTCCTCTCCGCCGTGAGGTCGTCGTCGCGCCAGTAGCCGAGCATCACCGAGTCTCCGGCGACGCACAGCTCCCCGGACGCGCCCGGCTCGTGCTCCACCGGACGCCCGGCCCCGTCGACGATGAACGTCGCCGCGTACGGGCAGGCGCGGCCGATCGGCACGGGCTGCCGGCGGTGCTCCGCGACGTCCGGCTCGCGGACGCGGTGGAAGACGCAGACGTTGGTCTCCGTCGGGCCGTAGAGGTTGTAGAAACCGACCTCCGGGACGAGCGAGTGCAGGTGCCGGAGCCGGGCGATCGGGAACGTCTCACCGGCGAACAGGACAACCCGCAGCCGCGACCCGGCCAGCAGTCCGCTGTTCTTCGCGGCCAGCATGCGGGTCAGCGCTCCGGGAACCGAGTACCAGACGGTGATGCGCTGCTCGGCGACGAACTTGTTGAGGGCGCCCCCGAGCCCGACCTGGCTCTCCGGGACGAGCACCACGCAGCCGCCCGCCCTGCACGTCGCGAACAGGTCGAGCACGGACAGGTCGAAGTGAAAGGGCGCGTGGCTGGAGACCCGGTCGGCGGGGCCCAGACCGAATGCGTCGACCGCCCATTCCACGAACGCGCCGGCATTGCCGTGGGAGAGCACGACGCCCTTGGGGACGCCCTTCGATCCCGATGTATGGAGGATGAAGGCCGGACTGTGGAGGTCGAGGTCGGGTCCGGCTTCGCCCTCCGCCGGAGCGGCGGCGAGCGCCTCCTCCCAGCCGGTGACGGACGCGTCCGCGGCCGGACCGGTGGACACGATCCGGCAGGAGGAGTTCTTCCGCAGCCATTCGACCCGGTCTTCCTGGGCGATCACGCAGGCGGCCTCGCAGTGGGCGATGATGTGGCCGGCCCGTTTGAAGGGCGCGCTCGGGTCGACGGGCACGTAGGCCGCGCCGGCCTTCAGCACCCCGTAGACGGCGATGACCGCCTCGATCGACTTGTGCAGCCACAGGACGACCCTGTCACCGGGGACGACGCCGCCTTCGGCCAGCGTGCGGGCGAGGGCCGAACTGCGCCGGTCCAGTTCGCCGTAGGTCAGCGCCTCGCCTCGGAACTCGACCGCCGGGGCCTCCGGACGCGTTCCGGCCCAGTGGCGCAGGCAGTCGCTCAGACCGTTCACCTTCCCTCCCCGCCTCCCTCGGATTCCGGCCAGGCGAGGCCGAGCTTCCCGGAGATGATCACTCGCTGCATGTCCGAGGTGCCCGAGGAGATCGTCATGCCGAGGGCGTCCCGGAGATTGCGCTCGGCGCGCCCGTCGGAGGAATAGCCGAGCGCCCCGTACACCTGCATCGCGCTGGTGAAGATCTCCGCCGCCGCTTCGCTCACGTACAGCTTGCCGACCTCGGGGAAGATGCTCGCCTCCGCGCCGTCGAGTTCCGCCGCGGCGCGGTGCAGGAGCATGCGGGAGATCTCCCAGCGGATCCGCATGTCGACGATCCTGTTGGAGACCGACTGGTAGCGCCCGATGTGCCTGCCGAACTGGCGGCGCCGCCGGCAGAAGCGCGTGCACTCCTCGATCTCCCGCCCCATGACGCCGAGCCACGGCGCCAGCAGAAGCGCCCGTTCCCACGCCATCGTCTGCGCGAACACGGCGGATCCCTGCCTTTCGGCACCGAGTCGCCGGGAGGCGGGAACGCGGCACCCGTCCAGCTCGACCTCGCCCCAGCGGGCGGTGCGAAGACCCATCTTCTCGGCCTGCTCGTGCACCGAGACGCCGGGATCGCCGCGCTCGACCAGGAAGGCGGTGACTCCGGTGAATCCGAGCTCCGGGTCGACGGTCGCGTAGACGACGAACACGTCGGCGACGGGCGCGTTCGTCACATAGCGCTTGCGTCCGGTCAGGACGTAGGAGTCGCCGTCGCGCTCGGCCGTGGTGGCGAGCGACAGCGCGTCCGACCCGCTTCCCGGCTCGGTCATCGCGTTGGCCCCGACGAGCCGGCCGGCGGCGAGCCCGGGCAGGTACGCGCGCCGCTGCTCCTCGTCGCCGAACTTCCAGACCGGCACCTCGACGGCCAGGACGTGGGCGCCGATCGCCATCATGAGGCCGTTGTCGAGGCAGCCGTGCCCGAGACCCTCCATCGCGTGCGCATAGTCGACGGGACCGCACCCGGATCCCCCGTATTCGGACGGCAGGATCAGGCCGAGCACACCCTGCTCGGCGCACCGCGACCAATCGTCGCGGCTGAACAGCCCGATCCTGTCCCGCTCGGTCACGTCCTTGCTCAGCGCCTCTTCGCCGAACGCGCGGAAAACGCGGTACAGCCCGTCCTGGTCGCCGTCCCATTCGAACCGCATGGCTCTCCAATCCCCCGAGCGGGATGTCATGCCATATCGAGAATCGCCGGCGGCGGGACGGTCGCCACCACCGCGCGGAATCGCAAGCGTCGCCCCTCCGGTCCGCCAGGCGGCCACGGGAAACCCGGCCGCGCCGCACCGATCGCTGTCATTGTGCATCCGTGAAGCGATCTTGAGAAGCCCAACTTCTGCCAAATGGCCGCCGGCGGAGAGCTCCGTACGGCCTCTTGCGCCCCCCGGACGCCTGTCGTACGGTACGGACCGTCAGCCAATCGAAGCGGAAAACGTTCCGGCCGTGGACGGCCTGCCACCGGTTCGTCGGCAAGAACCGGGGCTCGGACGGCCAGGTGGCCGGTAAGCGATGCGCCGTTCCCCGAAACGGGCGCCCTCCCTCCGCGGGTATCGATTCCCGTCCTGCCGACTCACTCCTGCCGACTCACCCCCGCCATTCCCGGGCCGACGCCGCAGACGAGGTGCATGCCATGGATCGTGCCAGCAACGCGGATCTGTCGGCGCAGATCAAGAGCATCATGATCCGCGTTCTCGATCTGGACGTCGCCCCCGAACGCCTGGACGACACGGTCTCGCTCTACTCGCCGGTCGTGGGCATGGACTCCCTGAGCCTGCTGCACACCCTCGTGGAGATCGAGAAAGAGTTCGGCATCGAGATCGACGACGAGGACGTGATGCTCGCCGAACTGAGGAACGTGGGAAGCCTTGTCGACATGATCAGCGGAATCATCGGCGCGGAGGGCGGAAAAGCGTAACATGCGCGATGTTTTCGAACTGGACCGTGACCGCGTTCCCACGCACTGGTACAACATCCTCGCCGACCTTCCGATCGAGGTGCCCCCGGCACGGCCGGCGCCGCCGAGGAACGGCGGTTCGGCGCCGCTGCAGCCGCAACTGCCGTTGTCGATGTACCGCCAGAGCATCGGCCGTGAGCGCTACGTCGAGATACCCGGCCCCGTTCGATCGGAGTACCAGCGCTGGCGCCCGACACCCCTTTTCCGGGCGTCCAGGCTGGAGAAGGCCCTCGACACCCCGGCGCACATCTATTTCAAGTACGAAGGCACCAGTCCGTCCGGCAGCCACAAGATAAACACCGCGCTGGCACAGGCCTATTACTACGGCAGGTCCGGCGTCAGGGAGATGGTGACGGGGACCGGCGCCGGCCAGTGGGGCACCGCGCTCGCGATGGCCTGCCACCCGTACGGGATGGCCTGCACCGTGTTCATGGTGCGGTCCAGCTACGAGCAGAAGCCGTACCGGGGCACGCTGATGCGGTTGAACGGCGCCGAGGTCGTCCCGAGCCCCAGCACGAGGACGGAGGTGGGCAGGGCCGCCCTGCGCGCCGACCCGGATTCGCCGGGCACCCTCGGGATCGCCAACGCCGAGGCGATCGAGTACGCCAACGGCCGGAAGGAGGCGCGGTTCTCGATCGGCAGCGGAGAGAACCACGTCCTCATGCACCAGACGGTCATCGGCGAGGAGGCCCTGCTGCAGATGGAGCTGGCCGGCGAGTTCCCCGACGTCGTGATCGGCGCGATGGGGGCGGGCAGCAATTTCGCCGGGCTGACCTTCCCCTTCTACCGGGCGGCGCTGGCGGAGAACAGCGGGACGCGGTTCCTGGCGGTGGAGCCCGACGCGTGCCCCAAGATGACCAGGGGCAGCTACATGCTGGACTACACCGACTACTCCGGTGTGACCCCCGCGGTCAAGATGTACACCCTGGGGCACACGTTCACGGCCTACCACATCCACGCCGGGGGCCTGCGATACCACGGCGCCGCTCCGATCGTCAGCGCCATGTACGACAACGGCATGGTGGAGGCGACCTCCTACTCCCAGACCCGCGTCTTCGAGAGCGGCGCCGCGTTCGCGAAGGCCGAAGGGCTCGTTCCCGCCCCCGAGTCGGCCCACGCCGTCGCCGCCGCGATCGACGAGGCGGTGCGGGCGCGCGACGAGGGCGAGGAGCGGGTCGTCCTGGTCGGACTCAGCGGCCATGGACTGCTGGACCTCGGCGCCTACGAGAGCCACCTCTCCGGACAGACCGTCGACGTCGCTCCCACCGACGAGGAGATCAAGGCGTCCCTGCGCCTCATCGAATCGCTGTGACGGACGTCGGCACGCCACCGGTGGTGACGTGCCGACCTGGCTCCCCGCCTTCGTCCCGTCGGGACGTGCGGGTCAGGGAGCGGCGGGGGCGCGGACGCCCAGCTCGGCCAGGACGGCCGCGCCGCTGGACCGGGTGATCTCGACCTGGACCCTGTCGACCGGGGCGCCGGCGTCGACGCGGAACCAGGTGAGGTCGTCTCCCCAGCGCACGCGGTAGTCGAGGTCGCCGACCGCGTGCCACGCGCCGTCCGAGGCGGTCCGGACCTTGATCTGCGCCGCTTCGGCGTGGCCCGGCTTGAGCGCCATGCCGGCCTCGGCGACCCGGGTCGGCTCGTCGAACGTGATCGTGTACTGGGCCGGGGCCGCCGTGGCCTTCCAGGCGGCGTCGTAGTAGCCGACCACGCCGTCGATCGGCCCGGTGCGCCCCACCTTCGGCTGGCTCGGGGCCGTGTACACGAGGTCGGTGTCGATCCCGAGCCGGCCCGCGGCGTGCAGCGCGGCCAGGTCCACGCGGCGCGGGTCCGCCGGCTCGGACCGGATGCCCGCCACATCGACGAAGTCACCGACCAGCTGGCTCCGGTCGGAGTCGAAGCCGAGCACGAGGACCCGGCCGGGAGAGACCTCCGCGACGGCGGGGTTGGCCTGGTCACCGGTCCCGGAGTCGTACACCAGCTCGCGCGGCGCACCCGTCCACGGCCGGTCGGGGTGCCGCAGGACGGCGCCGACGGTTCCTCGGCGGTTGGTGAAGTGCCCCGACAGGTCGCCGTAGGCGAGGAAGACGTCGCCGTTCCGCAGGACCTCGGTGTGGGCCGAGGAGGTCACCAGGTCGATCTCGGCCGGGGGCGTCCAGGTGCGGCCGCCGTCGCGCGACCAGGACTCCTGGGAATGGACCGCGCCCATCGTGGAGGCTCCCGTGCCGATGCGCAGCAGGGCGTGGACGGTCCCGTCGCGCAGGACGGTGAGCACGGGCTCCTGGTAGTGCGTACCCTGCGCGGACGCGATCAGCGACTCGGTGCCCGCGTGCCAGGACGCGCCGCCGTCCAGGCTGCGCACGACGGTGGCGCGCTGCCAGCGGTCGTCGGGGACCGTGCCGTAGAGGGG
This sequence comes from Actinomadura sp. NPDC048021, assembly GCF_040653135.1. NCBI lineage: Bacteria > Bacillati > Actinomycetota > Actinomycetes > Streptosporangiales > Thermomonosporaceae > Actinomadura > Actinomadura sp. NPDC048021. The sequence goes on along the minus strand of NZ_JBEZJQ010000008.1, from coordinate 206,250 downwards.
GAGGATCAGCTCGCCGGAGGGCAGCTCCTTGATCTGGCCGTGGCTCGCCGCCCATCCCAGCTCGTAGGTGTCGACGATGTCGGACTCGCCGCTCATCGAGGTCCGCACCGCCGCGGGCTCGGACCAGCTGGCCCCGCCGTCGTCGCTGTGCCGGACGAACACGCCCATCGGCTCGGGGGGCGCGACCGAGTAGTCGATCTGGAACCAGCTCAGCAGGAGCCTGCCCGAGCGGAGCTGGGTGATCATCGGGTCGCGGTCGTCGTACGGGGAGTCGTGGACGGCCTCGGGCGGCGACCAGGTGCGGCCGCCGTCCCGGCTGTCGAGCATCACCAGCCGGCCGTCCTGCCCGGTGTGCCCGGCCCCCTCCCGCGCCACCGCGACGAGGGACCCGTCGCCGAGCCGCTCCATGTTCGGGAAATGCAGCTTCTTGCCCGGCGCCGCCTGGGCGACGATCACGTCGGGACGGTCCGGAGCCGAGGGGGTGGACGGGCTCGCGTGCGCCACGGCGCCCGGAAGCCCCAGCGCGAGCAGGGCGCCCATGGCGATGGAGATACCTCGATGCATTCGCATGGCTCCCGGATAGAACACGGAATATCATTCCATGTCAATGTTCGAATTCCGTTAATGGCGCGCCCGGATCGGCTGGCGTTCGGCGGCGCGGTCGCCGTCCACGAAGTACAGCGCGCTCCACATGTTGGTCGTGCCGCAGGCGTGGTTGGGGACGACGCGCAGCAGGTCGCCCACGCGCAGGCCGGCTGTTCCGGGCCCGGTGAGGTAGCCGTGCTCCTCGTTGCCGCCGGTGAACTCCACTCCGTCCAGCGGGGCGCCCGCGGCGTCGCAGACGACGCCCAGCGTTCCGGCGGTCGCGACGGAGTCGGAGCTCATCGCCTTGATCCCCGCGTCGATGATGACGGTCCCGGGGCGCTGGGCGCTGGTGACGCGGGTCAGCACGGTCTGCGCGCACTGGTCGATCCCGGCGCTGCCCAGGCCGACCTGGTTGGCGTCGTAGTAGACGTAGGTGCCGGGGCGCGCCTCGGTGACCCCCGCGGCGAACGGCGCGGACGTGGCGCCGGGGGTCGAGCCGACCGAGACCAGGGGGCACTCGTGCCCGGCGGTGCGCAACGCCTCGGCGACCTGCGCCAGCGTGCGTCCGGCGAGGTCGCCCGCCGCCTCCAGCCCCGGGCGGTCGGGACCGTGCGCGGCGAGGTGCCCCTCATGGGTGAGGACGCCCCGCATCTCCAGAGCGGGCAGCGCGGAGAGCGCGCCCGCGGTCTCGACGGCCTTGCCGGGATCGACGCCCGCCCGGTGCAGGCCCGTGTCGACCTCCAGGACGAACGGGACGGTGACCCCGCTGGAGGAGGCCGCGTCCGACAGCGGCCCGGCGGCCTCCTGCGAGTCGAGCGCGATGGTCAGCCCGCCCCGGGCCAGGGCCTGGACGGCGAAGGCCACCTTGGCGGGCCCCACCGGTTGGTGCGCCCACAGGACGTCCTCGACGCCCGCGTCCTGCAGGAGCCCGACCTCGGCGGGCGTGGCGCAGGTGAACCCTGTCGCGCCGTGGGCGAGCTGGCGGCGCGCGACCGCGAGGCATTTCGACGTCTTGAAATGGGGCCGCAGCGCGATCCCGGCGGCCCCGATCGAGCTCGCCATGGCGGCCAGGTTGGCCTCCATGCGGGCCCGGTCGACGAGCAGCGCGGGTGTCGGAAGGGCGTCCAGGGGCAGCCCGCCGGGCGGGAGGTCCGGGTTCATGCCAGTCCCATCCGGGGCCGCGGGTCCCCGTCCAGCAGCCACTCGACGGTCTCCTTCTTGATCTCGGGGAAGCCGGAGGGGCGCTGCCCGGCCATCTCGCGCAGCCCCGCGACGGCCTCGGCGGGCGTCCACAGCGGGAAGTCGGAGCCGAAGACGAGCCTGTCGACCACGTCCCACTCCTGGGCGCGGGCCAGCGCCAGATAGCCGTCCATGGGACGGGCCCAGCACGCCGACACGTCGGAGAAGACCCGGCGGTTCTTGCGCAGGGTCACGATCGTCTCGCGCTGCCAGGGGTGCCCGAGGTGCGCGATGATCTGGACGAGGCCGGGGTGGCGGCGCGCGACGTCGTCCACGACCAGGGGGTTGCTGACCGACAGGTCGCCCGCCGGGCTCGGCGTGGCGCCCATGTGCCACAGGACGACGAGCCCGGCGTCGGCCGCGGCCCGGTAGAACGGGTCGTAGGCGGTGTCGCGCGGGTCGAACAGGGCCAGCACCGGATACAGCTTGATGCCGCGCAGCCCGCGCGCGACGCCGTCGGCGAGCTGGTCGAGCACGTCGGGGTCGGTGGGGTCGAGCGCCATGAACCCGATCGTGTCCGTGGCGGTCTCCGCGCAGAACCGCTCGGTGTACTCGTTCGGGGTGAGGACCCCGGCGGCCGTGGCGCGGATGCCGAACACGCACGCCGCGGTCACGTCCGCCATGGCGCGGTCGTAGTCGGCGGCAGTGAACTCGTGGGCTCCCCGCCCGTAGACGGGTCTCCAGTGGTGCTCCCACTCGTGGCCCCAGTGCTCGGGCCGCTGGCAGTGGGTATGGAAGTCGATCAAGCATCCTCCCGGGTGCTGGGCGCGCCGGAGCGCAGGGACGAGCGCAGGTACTCCAGGGCCGCGACGACGTCGGCGTCGGCCGCGAGGTCCGCCGCCGCGGCCCGCAGGCCCTCCAGGTAGTCGGCGCGGCGGTCGCCGTCGAACTCGGCGGACGGCCCCGACACGCTGAGGGCGGCCACGCAGTCGCCGCCCACCTCGACGGGCACGGCGACGCAGCGGAGCCCGACGCTGCCCTCGTTGTCGTCGAGGGCGTGGCCGCGCTCGGCCGTGGCCCGCAGGTCCTCGGCCAGGGCGCTCGCCGTCGTGAGGGTGTGCTCGGTGCGGGCCGGGAACGGCTCGGGCGGCAGGTGCGCGGCGACCTTGGACGGGTCGAGCCGGGCGAGCAGCATCTTGCCGAGCCCGGTGCAGTGGGCGGCGTCGCGGGTGCCCGGCATGGTGTGGAACCGGATCGGCCGGTCGGGCTCGCGGACGCACACGTGCAGCACCTCCCGGCCGTCCAGCACGCCGAGGTTCGCGGTCTGGCCGGTGGCCTCGGCGACCTTCGCCAGGTGGCCTCCCGCCACCTGGGACAGGTCCAGCCCGGTCAGGTACGCGGTGGACAGCGTCAGGGTCTTGTGGCCGAGCCGGTAGGCGGGCCGCTCGTCGGCGCGGACCACGTAGCCCATCTCCTCCAGCACGCCGAGGAGCCGCACGAGCGTGCTCTTCGGCAGGCCGGTGCCGGCCGAGAAGTCGTTCAGGGTGAGGGCGCCGCCCTGCGCGGCGAGGCGTTCGAGCAGCGCCAGGCCCCGTGCCAGGGCGTTGGCGTGGTAGTTCGCCGCCGCCGGGCGGTCGTCGTCCACGTTGGCGCGGCGGGCCGCGGGCCGCGTGCCGGCGGCTCTCGTCCCTCTGGCTCTGTCCATGGTGCCTCGTCTCTGTTCTGGGGATGCGCGGTTCAGGGGACGCGCAGGATCTCGCCGGGCCGCGCGCCGCCGTGCGCGCCGTCCTCGACGACGGCGCGGCCGCCGACGACGACCGCGCGGATCCCGTCCGGATACCGCTGGGGTGCTGCGAACGTAGCCCGATCGGCGATGCGCGCGGGGTCGAAAACGACGATGTCCCCGTGCGCCCCCGGCCGCAGGACGCCGCGCCCCGCGAGCCCCGCCCGTTCGGCCGGCGCGGACGTGCACCTGCGGACGGCCTCGGCGAGCCCGAGCAGGCCCGGCCGGACGTACGCGGCGAACAGCCGCGGGTAGCAGCCGTAGGAGCGGGGATGCGGCGTGCCGCGCCCGGTCGGCCCGGCGGGGTCGAGGGCCTGGCCGTCGGAGCCGATGACCCCGGCGGGATGGGTGAGCGCGTCGGCGAGGTCGCGTTCGCTGCGGCCTCCCGCCACCATCTGGACGGCGTTGCCGTGCTCGGCGACGAGGTCGAGCACGAGGTCCGGCGGTTCCGTCCCGGCCTCGGCGGCCAGGGCGGTGACGGGGCGCCCCCCGACGGCGATGTCGTCCCAGGAGTTCGGCATGTCCCGCCACCCGTCCCGGACGCGGGCGCGGACGGCACGGCCGTCGAGCCGGGCCCGCATCGCCCGCTCGCCGCCCTCCTGCGCCCACGCGGGCAGCAGCTGCGACAGCGGCGCGTTCCCGGCGAGGTAGGGGTAGATGTCGAAGCCGACGTCCAGCCCTGCGGCCCGCGCGGCGTCGATGAGCTCCAGCGCCCGCGCGACGGAGCCGTGGTTGCGCCGCCCGACCGCGACCAGGTGCGAGATCTGGGTGCGGCAGCCGGTGGCCGCCGCGACCCGCAGCGCCTGCCGCACGGAGTCGAGCAGCCCGTCGGCGTAGTCACGCACATGCCAGGCGAACAGCCGGCCGTGCGCGGCGGCCGTGCGGCCGAGCGCCTCAAGCTCGTCTTCGCGCGCGTAGCAGGCGGGCGCGTAGACCAGGCCGGTGGAGACGCCGGCGGCGCCCGCCGCGAGCGCGTCGCCGAGCAGCCCCCGCATCCGGTCGAGCGCGGCGGCGTCCGCCGGGCGGTCGCCGAACCCGACGGCGGCCGCGCGCAGCGGCGTGTGCGCGACGAGCGCGGCCACGTTCACGGCGGGGCGCGCGGCGTCGAGCGCGGCCAGGTAGCCGGGCAGGTCGGCCCAGTCCCAGCGGACGGACGGGTCCAGGTCGAGGTAGCCGGCGGCGGCGCGCAGCGCCTCCCGGTCGTCTCCGGCGGCGACGGGCGCGACGCCGAGGCCGCAGTTGCCGACCACGACGGTCGTGATCCCCTGCCGGACGGCGCTGTGCGCCTCGGGGGACGACAGGAGGGTCAGGTCGGAATGGGTGTGCACGTCCACGAAACCCGGCGCGACGACGTGACCGGACGCGTCGATCGTCCGGGCCGCGGGGCGCCCGGCCAGGTCGCCGATCCCCGTGACCCGCCCGCCGGTGACGGCGACGTCCGCGCGGACCGGCGCGGCCCCGGTGCCGTCGGCGAGGGTCCCGCCGGCGATGAGCAGATCGATCATGGCGCGGCCGGCTCCGGGCGCAGCCGGAACGTGGCCCCCACCTCGACCGGGCTGCCCGTGGGCAGGGCGGCGACGCCGAGCGCGACCCGCGCGTGCCGCCCGGCGCCGTCACCGAGCACCTCGGTGAACAGGGCCGTCGCGGCGTCGGCCACCAGATGCTGGTCGGTGAACCCGGGCGCGGACGCGACCCACACCGAGACCGCCTCGACATGCGCGACCGCGCCGAGCCCGCCGTCACCGGACAGCTCGTCCCGGACGGCGGTCAGGACGTTGCGGGCGCACTGCCGCGCGCAGGCGCGGGCGGTGTCGAGCGCGACCTCGTCTCCCACGCGGCCCTCGGCGAGCAGCCTTCCGTCGCGGACGGCGACCTGGCCGGAGGCGATCAGGATCTCCCCCGAGCGACGCGCCGCGGCGACGGCCGGGCGCTCCCCCGCGGGCCCCGGGTCCGTGGAGGCGGCGGCCAGGCGCTGGTCGGCGTCGTGCATGGTGACTCCTTCGATGGCGGGTCGGACGGTGGCGGGGTCAGGCGGTGGCCGGTTCGGCGAAGTGGCAGGCGGTCGGATGGCCGGCGCCGGCGTGGGCGACGAGCGGCGGCGTCTCGGTCGCGCAGATGTCGCGCGCCTTCCAGCACCGGGTGCGGAACCGGCAGCCGGAGGGCGGGTCGATCGGGCTCGGCACGTCCCCGGTCAGCATGATCCGCTCGCGTCCGCCGCGGGCGCCGGGACGCGGGCGCGGCACGGCCGACAGGAGCGCCTGCGTGTAGGGGTGCGCGGGACCGCCGAAGATCTCCTCGCGGGTGCCGCGCTCCACGATCGTCCCGAGGTACATCACGGCGATCTCGTGCGAGACGTGCCGCACCACCGACAGGTCGTGCGAGATGAACAGGTACGCCACGCCCAGCTCGCGCTGGAGCTCCCGCAGCGTGTTGACGACCTGCGCCTGGATCGAGACGTCCAGGGCGCTGACCGGCTCGTCCAGCACGAGGACCTTCGGGCCGAGGGCGAGCGCGCGGGCGATCCCGATGCGCTGGCGCTGCCCGCCGGAGAACTCGTGGGCGTACCGGCGGGCGTGCGAGGGCGCGAGCCGCACCATGTCGAGCAGCTCGGCGACCCGCTCGGGTCCCCCGTCCCCGTAGCGGCCCTGGACGCGCAGCGGCTCGGCGACGATGTCGTGCACGGTCATCCGCGGCGACAGCGACGCGTACGGGTCCTGGAACACCAGTTGCAGGTCGCGGCGCAGGGCGCGGAGCTCGGCGCCGCGCGCGCGGGTGACGTCCCGCCCGGCCACGACGATCCGGCCGGCGGTGGGCTCCAGCAGCCGCACCGCCATCCGCCCCGTGGTCGTCTTGCCGCAGCCCGACTCGCCGACGAGGCCGAGCGTCCGCCCGGCGCGCAGGGAGAAGTCGACGCCGTCGACGGCGTGGACGCTGCCGGTCCGCCTGCGCAGCGGCCCCGACCGCACCGGGAAGTGCCTGGTGAGGCCGGTGACGCCGAGCACCTCGTCCGGTCCGGTCATCGGTCGCCTCCCTTCTCCCCGCCGGGCGGGGCCATCTCGTGGTGGAAATGGCAGGCGCTCGCGCGCCCGGGACCGGACTGGGCCGGTTCGGGGCGCTCCACCCGGCAGCGGTCCCGCGCCATCGGACAGCGCGGCGCGAACGCGCACCCCCGCGCGATCTCGCCCGGCGCCGGCGGCGCACCGGGGATCGGTGTCAGCTCGCCGGCGTCGCCGTCCAGCGCGGGCAGGCTCTCCAGCAGCCCCCGCGTGTAGGGGTGCCGGGGCGAGTCGAAGATCGCCTCGACGGGGCCGTGCTCGACGACCCGCCCCGCGTACATCACCGCGACCCGGTCGGCGAGCTCGGCGACCACGCCGAGATCATGGGTGATCAGCACGGTGGCGGCGCCCGTCTCCCGCCGGGTCAGCCGCAGCAGGTCCAGGACCTGGGCCTGGACGGTCACGTCCAGCGCGGTCGTCGGCTCGTCCGCGATCAGCAGGTCGGGGTCGTTGGCGATGGCCATCGCGATCATCGCGCGCTGCCGCATCCCGCCGGAGAACTCGTGCGGGTACTGCTTCAGCCGCCGCTCCGCGCCCGGCACCCCGACCAGGGTCAGCAGCTCGGCGGCGCGCTCGCGCGCCTGCGAGCGGGACATGCCCGGCCGGTGCAGCCGCAGCGCCTCGCGGATCTGCGCGCCGACCGACAGGACGGGGTTCAGCGCGGTCATCGGATCCTGGAAGATCATCGCGATCCGGCCGCCGCGCAGCCGGCGCAGCTCGCGCGGGGGCATCGCGCGCAGGTCGGCCCCGTCGAACACGACGCGTCCCGAGACGACCCGGCCCGGCGGCCTGACCAGCCCGAGCGCGGACATCGCCGTGACGCTCTTGCCCGATCCCGACTCGCCGACCACGCCGAGCGTCTCGCCCGGCGCGACGGTGTACCCGGCGCCGTCCACGGCCCGGACGGTCCCCTCGTCGCCGGCGAACTCGACGACCAGGTCCTCGATCTCCAGCAGCGGGCGTCCGTCCGCGCGCCCCGGGGTCTCCCGCGGGGTCGCCTTCCCAGCGAGCGCGCTCATGTCCGTCCCCCCGGCGTGACGGCGTCGCGGAGCCCGTCCCCGACGAAGTTGACGGCGAGAACCGTCACGGCGATCGCCACGCCCGGCGGTATCCACAGCCACGGCATCGTCTGGATCAGCGTCAGGTTCTGCGCGTCGTTCAGCATGTTCCCCCAGCTCGCCTGCGGCGGCCGCACGCCGAGCCCGAGGAAGGACGCGGTGGTCTCCAGCATGATCGCCTGCGCGACGGCCAGGGTGCCGGTCACGGTGACCGGCGCCAGCGCCGCGGGGACGATGTGCTTGCGGATCAGCCACCACGCGTCCGCCCCGCTCGCCTCGGCCGCCTGGATGTACTCGCGGTCGCGCAGCGACAGCGTCACGCCCCGCACCACTCGGCCCGCGACCGGCCACTGCGTCAGCCCGATGGCGACGATCAGCACGGTCACGCTCGGCCCGACGATCCCGGCGAGCACCAGGATCACCACGACGGTCGGGAACGACATGACGATGTCGGCGATCCGCATGATCACGTTGTCGACCACGCCGCCGAACAGCCCGGACACCGAGCCGAACAGCGTGCCGACCACGACCGCGCCGAGCGCGGCGGCCAGGCCGACCAGCAGCGACACCCGTCCGGCGTGCAGGGTGCGGGCGAACACGTCGCGGCCGGAGGTGTCGGTGCCGAACCAGTGCGCGCCGGACGGGGCCTCGCGGACCGCGTCCAGGTCCACCGCGTTCGGATGCGCGGCGATCAGCGGCGCCAGCAGCGACGCCAGGACGACCGCGCCGAGCACGGCGCTCCCGGCGACGGCGAGGCGGTTGCGGCGGAACCGGCGCACGGCGCGCGCCCGGGGCGAGGCGGAGCCGGCGCGGCCCTCGCCGCCCCGCCCCTTCCCGGGCGGCGCGGCCTTCCCCTGACGGGGCCTTCTCAGCTTCTCGGCCGGCGCGCCGGCGGGCGTCGCGGTCATCGCAGGCTCACTCTCGGGTCGACGACGGCGTACAGCACGTCCGCGATCAGGTTGCAGAGCAGCACCAGCACCGCCACGTACAGCGCGAACCCGACGATCACCGGGTAGTCGTGCTGGCCGATCGAGCTGACCGCGAGCTGCCCCATGCCGGGCCAGGCGAAGACCTGCTCGATCACCACCGCGCCCGCCAGCATCTGCGGGATCTGGTACATCACCACGGTGATCAGCGGGATCAGCGCGTTGCGCAGCGCGTGCCGCAGCACGACGCGGGCCCGGGACGCGCCCTTGGCCTCGGCCGTGCGGACGTAGTCGGCGCCCAGCTCGTCCACCAGGCCGCCCCGCACGTAGCGGGTGAACGGCCCGGCGGTGACGAACGCCAGGATCAGCCCCGGAAGGATCAGGTGCCGGAGCTGGTCGGCGGGGCCGCCGCCGCCCGGAGTGGTCATCCCGGCGGACGGCAGCACGCCCCACTTCAGGGAGAACAGGTAGATCCCGACGATGCCGAGGAAGAACGGCGGCACCGACACCGCGGCCAGGCCGAGGACGGTGGCGCCGTAGTCGACCGCGGTGTTGCGGCGCACCGCGGCGGCGACGCCGAGCGCGATCGACACCGCGAGCGCGACCACCAGGGCGGCGCTCATGAGCTGCAGTGTCGGCCCGACCCGCTCGCCGAGCACCGCCGAGACGGGGCGGTGCCCGACGTAGGAGTAGCCGAAGTCGCCGTGCAGCGCGCCCGAGAGCCAGTGGCCGTACTGGACGACGACGGACCGGTCCAGGCCCAGCTCGTGCCGTTTGGCCTCGATGAAGGCGGCGCCGCCCCCGCGCATCTGCTCGGGGTCGACCATCATGCGGACCGGGTCGCCCGGCGCGACCCGCACCAGTACGAAGATCCCGACGCTGATCAGCAGGAACACGAGCGCGTTCACCAGCAGGCGCCGGACGACATAGGCCGCCACGCCTCACCCCCTCTCGTCGGTGCCGGCCGGGGCCGGGGCGAGCGGCCCCGGCCCCGGGCCGGTCAGCTCAGCTTCCAGTTCGCGAAGTCCCAGGTCCCGACCTCGTTGGTCGGCAGGCCGCACGGCTCGAAGCCCGACAGGCGCGTCCGGTAGGCCCAGACCGCGTCCGGGTTGTAGAGCCACAGGTACGGGACCTGCGCGTTCTCGACCCCGGCGGCCTGCTGGAACAGGCTCGTGCGCTGCGCCGGGTCGGCGACCGCGTCGGCCCGGGACAGCAGGCCGTCCAGCTTCGGGTCGCAGAAGCGGCCGATGTTGCCGCCCGCGGGGTAGCCCTGGTCGCAGGCGTCGATGGTCGCGACGGTGGACGGCTCGGTCGCGTAGTTGCCGCCGCCGAACAACGCCATGTCGAACGACTTCTTCTCGTAGGAGGAGAGCAGCTCGTCCGCCTGCACCTGCTTGAGCTCCACGTTCACGCCGACGGCCTTGAGCTGGCTCTGGATCACCGTCACGGCGGTGTCGCGGTCGCGCTGCCCGGGGATCCACGACAGCGTGACGGGCTTGGAGCCGTCCCAGCCGGCGGCGGCGAGCAGGCTCTTGGCCTTCCCGGGGTCGTAGGCGTAGGCCTCCTTCGCCGACGCGCCGGCGTCCCCGTAGAAGCTGGAGTTCACGACCGTGCCCGCCCCGCCGAGCACCTTGCCGACCAGGCCCTCGCGGTCGATCGCGGTGAGGAGGGCCTGCCGGACGCGCGCGTCCTTGAACCGGCCCTGGGTCTGGTTGAGCGCGATCCGGGTGTAGCCGGGGCTCTTGGCCGAGACCACCTTGACGCCGTCCATCTTCCTGACGGTCGGAAGGTCGGTCGGCGAGACCTGGGTGAGGTCCATCTCGCCGGTGCGCAGCTGCGCGGTGGCCACGTCCGAGGTCACCGGCTTCAGGTACACCTTCTTGATCGACACCGGTTCCCGGAAGTGGGGGTTGGCCTTCAGCTCCACGTACTGGTCGGTCTTGTAGTCGACGAAGGTGAACGCCCCCGAGCCCACGGCCGGCTTGGTGAAGAACCCGTTGTCGCCGAGCCCCTTCGCCGGGACGCCGCCGAGGACGTGCTCCGGCAGGATCGGGGTGCCGCCGATCAGCCCGGGCAGGCCCGCCGCCGGCCGCGTCGTGGTGATCTTCACGGTGGCGGCGTCGGGCGCGGTCACCCCCGCCAGCGAGTCGGCCTTGCCGTCCGCCAGGGCCTTCGCGCCGGTCACCGCGGCGAACTTGCCCGCCTGGGCGCTGCCCGTCGCCGGGTCGGCGAGGGCGGTGTAGGTGAAGACCACGTCCTTGGAGGTGAGCGGCTTGCCGTCGCTCCACTTCAGGCCGGGCTTCAGCTTGAAAGTGATCGTTTTGGCGTCGCCGGACACCTCCGGCGCCGCGGCGGCCAGGTGCGGCTTCAGCCCGTAGGACGCGTCCGCGCCGTACAGCGAGTCGAAGACGAACGACATGACGAGCTGGTCGGGGCCGTTGTTCGGCGCGAGGGGGCTGAACGTCTTCGGCTTCTGGTAGAGGTACATGTTCAGCACGCCGGCATCGCCGCCGGAGGACTTCTGCGTCGGGTCGGAGCTGCAGGCGGCGAGCGCGGCTGCCGCGAGGGCGCCGCCCAGCACGGCCGCGACGGCCCGCCGGGTCGCGCCGGCCGTCGGTCTGCCGGAACGAATGGTCATTGACTTGCCTCTTCTCGGCGGTGGCCGGGAGCGCGCCCGGCCACTGGTCCGCTCAGCGGACGCGGTTCACCAGGCTTCCGAGCCCGCTCACGCGCACGGTCATCTCGTCGCCTGCGGACAGGAACTCCCCCGATGCCAGTCCCACCCCGGACGGCGTGCCCGTGTAGAGCACGTCGCCGGGCTCCAGCGTCATCAGCCGGGACGCGAACGCCACCAGCTCCGCGACGCTGAAGATCATTTGACCGGTGTCGCCGTGCTGCCGGACCCGCCCGTTGACCTCCAGGGTCACCTCGAGCTTCTGCGGGTCGGGCACCTCGTCGGCGGTGACGAGGTAGGGGCCGAGCGCGGCGAACCCGTCGAGCCACTTGCCGTTCAGCCAGTCGAAGAACGCGACCGCCGGGTCGGCGGTGTCGCGCTCGTGGCCGTAGTCCATCCGCCGCGCCGACACGTCGTTGCCGACCGTGTAGCCGGCGACGTGGGCGAGGGCGTCCTCGACGGGGATGTCCCTGCCGCCGCTCCCGATGACCGCGACCAGTTCCGCCTCCCAGTCGACGCTGGGGCTGACGGACGGCAGCGCGATCTCCTCGCCGGGGCCGCTGACGGAGGTGGCGGGCTTGAGGAACAGCCGCGGCGAGATCCGCGCCTTGTCGATCGGCTCCCCGCCCGTCTCGGTCACGTGCTCCTGGTAGTTGGCGGCGACCGCGAGGACCTTGCCGGGACGCAGCAGCGGCGCGAGGAGGGTCACCTCCTCCAGGGCGCGGGCCCGCTCGCCGGACGGCACCGAGCCGGGTCCGCCGCCGGCCAGCGCGGCGACCACGGGTGAGAGGTCCCCGGGCCCGAGGTCGGTGACGCGGCCGCCGTCGACGACCTCGCCGTGGCGGACCGTGCCGTCCGGCAGGCGGTACGTCGCGAACTTCATGGTTCAGACCTCCGGGGAGTCGATCGGCACGGGCGTGCCGAGGGCGAGCGAGCGGGCCGCGGCGCGGGTGACGCGCAGCGCGGCGAGGGCGTCGGCCGGGCCGGCCTCCGGCGGGCGCCCGGTGACGACGGCGGTGTGCAGGGCGGTGAGCATCCGGCCGACGGTGCCGGGGCCGTGCCAGGCGGTGCGGTTGCCCGTCACCGTCCGCAGGGACGCGCCCGGGCGGGCGGCGTCGACGTCCATGACCCCGCCGGACCCGCTGACGCGGTAGCGGTGCAGCGCCATGCCCGGGGCGTCCGCGGTGCCGCGCAGCCGGCCGACGGTGATCGTGCTGGTCAGGCCGTGCTCGTGGTCGAGCAGGAGGACGGTGATCGTGCCGCGCCCGCCGGCCGGCAGGGCGTGCACGCGGCGGACGGCCTGACCCGTGAGGGCCCGCACCACGTCCACGGGGTAGAGGCCGAAGTTGGCGAGCTCCCCGTCCGGGCAGGGGTCGCCGCCGTCGACGAGGAAGTCGGCCTGCACGTTCCAGGGCAGCCCGACGCGTCCCGAGGCGAGCGCCCTTCCGGCGGCCTGGACGGCCGCGCCGAACCGGTGGTGGTGCGCGGGCATGCAGACCAGGCCCGTCTCCGCCGCCACCGCGGCGATCGCCTCGACCCCGGCGACGTCCAGGGCGAGCGGCTTGTCGGCGAGGACGTGGCAGCCGGCGCGCAGGGCCTCGATGACGGTGGCGGCGCGCTCGGCGGGCGGCGCGCACACGGACACGACCTCGGCGCCCGACTCCCGGACGGCCGCCGCGAGGTCGGTGAGCCCGCTCCGCACGACCGTGAACCCGGCGTGCTCGTGGAACGCGGGAAGGTACATGTCGTGCTGGTGGTCCTGGGTCCCGAACCCGCCGGACCCCCAGGGCAGCACCCTCAGCGCGCGCATCAGGGCGCCTCCTTCAGGACGTCGGCGACCCGGACGGGCGCACCGGTCGCGATCGATCGTTCGGCGGCGACGCCCATGGCCACGGCCAGCAGCCCGTCCGCGCCGGTCACGGCCTGCGGGCCTCCGGTGACGGCGTCGGCCCAGGCGCCGATCTGGGCGGCGAAACCGTCGGCGCCGCCGGGCGGGAGCAGGGAGGTTCCCGTCTCGTCGGTGACGGTCCCGGCCTCGCCGTCCCAGGGGAGCGTGAGGATCCCGCCGGTGCCGGCGACCACCACGTCGCGGCGGGCGAGCGAGGTCGGGCGGTGCCCGCGGCTCATCTCGCACACGGCGGTCGCGCCGCCGCTGAACGCGACCGTCATCTCCAGGTAGTCGTGGACGCCGAGTTCGGCGGCGGTCTGGCGGCGGCCGCGCGCGTACACGGTCTCCGGGGTGTCGCCCGTCCACCAGGTGACGAGGTCCAGCAGGTGGACGCCGTTGTGCAGGGCATGGCCGCCGGACCGGACGGGGTCGAGCATCCAGCCGCGCCAGTCCGGCCAGATCCAGCCGCCGAGGATGGACAGCCGGACGAGGTCGACCGTGCCGAGCTCGCCGGAGCGCAGGACGTCCCGGACCGTCCGCGCGTAGTCGTAGTAGCGGTGGCTGTGCGCGGGCATCAGCACCCGCCCGGCCGCGGCGAACGCCTCCACGGCGCGCCGGGCCCCGGCCACCTCGGTCGCGAGCGGCTTCTCGATCAGCAGATGGGCGCCCGCCTCGGCGACCTGGACGGCGATGTCCGCGTGCGTGTCGTTCGGAGTGCACACGACGCAGCCGCCCGCGCCGGTCCCGGCCAGCGCCGCGGCGAGGTCGGTGAAGGCCGGGACGCCGCCGTTGGCGCGGGACGCCGCGGCGGCCCGCGCCGGGTCGACGTCGACCACGCCGACGAGCTCCAGCCGGGGTTCGGCATGGATCGCCGCGGCGTGCTGCGCGGCGATGAAACCGGTGCCGACGACCAGCACCGGAAGCGGCACGGAATGGGATTCCATGCCGACGGATCCTGATCGTCAGACCATTCCCATGTCAAGGGTCGGCCGGAAAAAACCTTGAACTCACCCTGGTCAGAACGAGCCTGATTTCTGGACTGTTGACATGGAACACCTTTCCATGAACTATTCGACCGAACGGCTCCGACTATCTTCGTCAACCACTTGGGGGCTCCCAGAATGACCACCGCCGAGCTGGCCGGGCAGAGATCGCGCGGCGTGGAACTGCTCGCCGCCGCGCGGACCGTGATCCCCGGCGGCGTCAACTCCGCGACCCGCCTGGTCGGCGCGCCGCACGCGCTCACCGCGGCGTCCGGGGCGCATGTCACCGACGCCGACGGCCGCCGCTACCTCGACTACCACGCGGCGTTCGGCGCGATCCTGCTGGGCCACGCCGCGCCCGAGGTGGACGACGCGGTGCGCGCCGCCGTCGGCGGGCTCGACCTGGTCGGCTGGGGCGTCACCGAGACCGAGATCGAGCTCGCCCGGCTGGTCGTCGAGACGATCCCGTCCGCCGAGCAGATGATCTCGGCGATGTCGGGCAGCGAGGCCACGGCGCAGGCGGTCCGGCTGTCCCGGGCCGTCACCGGCCGCCCGCTGATCGTCAAGTTCCAGGGCGGCTTCCACGGCTGGCACGACGCCGTCGCCCGCAACGTGATCTCCGCGCCGGACCGCGCCTACGGCGAGGACCCCCTGTCGCGCGGCATCCTGCCGGAGGCGCTGGACTCCACGCTCATCGCCGAGTTCAACGACCTGGAGTCCGTGCGCGCCCTCTACGAGCGGCATCCGGACCGGATCGCGGCAGTGATCATGGAGCCGATCCCGCACAACGTCGGCGCCCTGGTGCCCGACCGGGAGTTCGTGGAGGGGCTGCGCGCCCTGACCGCCGAGCGGGGCTCCCTGCTGGTCTTCGACGAGGTGATCACCGGCTTCCGCCACGCGCCGGGCGGCTACCAGGAGGTCTGCGGCGTGCTGCCGGACCTGACCACCTTCGGCAAGGCGATGGGCAACGGGTACCCGATCGCCGGCCTCGCCGGACCCCGGCGGCTGATGGAGCGCTTCAGCTCCGCGGGCGGCGACGTGCTGCTGGCCGGGACCTTCAACGGCAACCCGGTCTCCTCCGCGGCGGCCATCGCCACCATCACCTACCTGCGCGACCACCCGGACTTCTACCAGCGCACCCACGCCCTCGGCGACCGTGTGCGCGCCGGGCTCACCGACATCTGCGCGGAACTGGGCATCGCGGGGACCGCGGCGGGCTTCGGCGGCGTGTTCGCCCTCTACTTCACCGAGGGCCCGATCCGCGGCTACCGCGACCTCATGCGCAACAACGACGCCGCCTACGTGGCGTTCCACCGCCGCATGACCGACCGCGGCTTCCTGATGCTCCCCCTGTCGCTCAAGCGCAACCACATCTCCGCCGCCCACACGGCGGAGGACATCGACCGCACGCTCGAAGCGGCCCGCGACGTCCTCCGCACGATCCGCGACGACGGCCTGCTCGCCCCCTAGCCGTCCCGCACCGCCGCTCCGGCGGGGAACGGACCCGCGCGGCCGAGCAGGGCCGGGACCGGCCTGCCGAGGCGGTCGCCGAGCCAGGCCGCCGTCCCGGCGACCGCGGACATCGAGACGCCGGTGTCGACGCCCGAGCGGTCCAGGGCGTACAGCAGGTCCTCGGTGGCGATGTTGCCGGTGGCGGCGGGCGCGAACGGGCAGCCTCCGAAGCCGCCGGCGCTGGCGTCCAGGGCGCTCGCCCCGCAGTCGAGCGCGGTGAGGGCGTTGGCGTAGCCGGTGTTGCGGGTGTTGTGGAAGTGGCAGCGCAGCGGCACGCCGGGGGCGATCTCCGCGGCGCCCGTCAGCAGCGCACGGACCTGGGCGGGGACGCCGACACCGATCGTGTCGGCCACGGCGATCTCGTCGGGCCCGCTCTCGGCGACCCGCCGGACCAGGTCGAGCACGCGGTCCGCGGGGACCTCGCCCTCGAAGGGGCAGCCGAAGGCCGCGGCGATCGTGACGGTGCGGCGGACGCCGGCGGCGCCGGCGTCCGCGGCGATGGCGGCCCAGGCGGCGACACCCTCCTCGACCGTGCAGCCCTGGTTGCGCCGGCTGAACTCGTCGGTGGCCACCACGACGACGTTGATCTCGTCCACTCCGGCGGCGAGCGCGCGGTCGAGCCCGCGCCGGTTGAGGACGAGCCCCGCGTAGCTGACGCCGTCCGGCCTGGGGAGCCGCTCCATCACCGCCTCGGCGTCGGCCATCTGCGGGACCCGCTTCGGGTTCACGAAGCTCACGGCCTCGATCCGCCGCAGGCCCGCCGCGACGCTGCGCTCGATGAGCCGCACCTTGTCGGCGGTCGCGAGGATCGCCGACTCGTTCTGCAGCCCGTCCCGGGGCGCCACCTCGATGATCTCGACCATGAGCATCCTTTGTATGCAATCCAGAGCCATCTGCAGGATTGTCCTGGGAAGTCTCTTGTGTCAAGGCTCACGTTCTGTCTATCTTGCATGCAATCGACCGGAGGAGGTTCGGATGGTCCGTGCCGTGGACCGTGTCTACACACGGCTGCGCGCCGACATCCTCGACGGCGTCCACCCACCCGGGGCGCGCCTCGGCGAGGCCGAGCTGGCCGAGGCCACCGGCTCCAGCAGGACGCCCGTCCGGGAGGCGCTGCGGCGGCTGGAGGTCGAGGGCCTGGTGGAGGTGCTGCCGCACCGCGGCGCGCGGGTCCCGGACTGGACGGCCGAAGACCTGGAGGAGATCTACGACCTGCGGATGCTGCTGGAGAGCGCCGCCGCGCGGCGCGCCGCCGCCCGCGTCACCGACGCCGACGTGGACCGGATGGACGAGCTGTGCCGCCTGATGGAGGCCGCCGTCGAGCCGGGCGCCGGCCAGGACCTGGACCGGGTCGCCGAGCTCAACGCCGAGTTCCACGACATCGTCCGCGCCGCCGCCGCCAGCGGCCGGCTCGTGTCCATGCTCAACGCGGTGGTGCAGCTCCCGCTCGTGATGCGGACCTTCCACCGCTACTCCCCCGCCGACCTGGCCCGCAGTTCCGCCCACCACCGCGAGCTGGCCGCCGCGCTGCGCGCCCGGGACGGGACGTGGGCCGAGTCGGTGATGCGGGCGCACGTGCTCGCCGCCAAGGCGGTGCTGCTGCGCGCCGCCCCTGCCCCGGACGACCGGAACGACCGGAACGACCGGAACGACCACACGGAAACGAGGACCGGGTAGATGTCAACGCACGACGGCGCCGCGCCGGACGCCAGGGGCCCGCTCGCCGACCTGCGCGTCGTGGAGATGGGGCAGCTGCTCGCCGGACCGTTCTGCGGCCAGCTGCTCGGCGACTTCGGCGCGGAGGTGATCAAGCTGGAGTCGCCCGGCGCCGGCGATCCGATGCGCCAGTGGGGCCGCGAGAAGCCGCACGGCAAGTCCCTGTGGTGGCCGGTGGTCGCCCGCAACAAGAAGTCGGTGACCTGCGACCTGCGCACCCCCGAGGGGCAGGACCTCGCCCGGCGGATCATCGGGCGCGCCGACATCGTGGTCGAGAACTTCCGCCCCGGCACGCTGGAGCGCTGGGGGATGGACTTCGACCGGCTCCGCGAAACGAACCCCGGACTGATCCTGGTGCGCGTGTCCGGGTTCGGGCAGACCGGCCCCTACGCGCCCCGGGCCGGATACGGGTCGATCGGCGAGGCGATGGGCGGGATCCGCTACGTCACCGGCGACCCCGGCGGCGCGCCCGCCCGCGCCGGTATCTCGCTGGGCGACTCGCTGGCGGCGGTGTTCGCCACCATCGGCGCGCTCGTCGCCGTCCACCGCAGGCACGCCACCGGACGCGGCCAGGTCGTCGACTCGGCGATCTACGAGGCGGTGCTGGCGATGATGGAGTCGCTGCTGCCCGAGTGGGCGGTCGCCGGGTACCAGCGCGAGCGGACCGGGTCCGTGCTGCCCAACGTCTCGCCCAGCAACGTCTACCCGACCGCGTCGGGCGAGATGATCCTCATCGCCGCCAACCAGGACACCGTGTTCGGACGACTCGCCGCGACGATGGGGCGGCCCGAGCTGAGCGCCGATCCCCGGTTCGCCGGGCACGCCGACCGGGGCCGGAACATGGCCGAGCTGGACGAGATCATCTCGGCCTGGTCGGCCGGGATCGGGACCGGGGAGCTGCTGGAGCGGCTGCACGCCGGCGGCGTCCCGGCCGGCCGCATCTACACCGCCAAGGACATGTTCGACGATCCCCACTTCGCCGCCCGGGAGGCCATCGTGCGCCTCGTCCACCCGGACTTCGGCGAGCTCCCGATGCACAACGCGTTCCCCAGGCTCAGCGAGACCCCGGGGTCGGTCCGCCGGCCCGGACCCGGGCTCGGCGAGCACAACCGGGAGGTCTACGGCGGCCTCCTCGACCTACCAGAAGACGAGATCGCCGCGCTGTCGCAGCGCGGCGTCATCTGAGCACAGCACCGGGAGAGCAGATGGGTTATCGACTGGGCGTCGACGTGGGCGGCACGTTCACCGACGTGCTGCTGGTCGACGAGCGGACCGGCGTCAGCCACCGCGCCAAGACGGCGTCCACTCCGGCGGACCAGTCGGAGGGCGTGCTGAACGGCATCCGCAAGGTGTGCCGGGACGCCGGGATCGAGATGCGCGAGGTGGCGCACGTCCTGCACGGCACCACCGTGGCGACCAACGCGATCCTCCAGGGCCGGGGCGCCCGGGTCGGACTGGTGACCACCGAGGGGTTCCGGCAGGTCCTGCAGATCGGCCGGTCGTTCGTCCCCGGCGGCCTCGCCGGCTGGATCATCTGGCCGAAGCCGGAGCCGCTGGCCCGGCTGGAGCACACCGTGGAGATCCCGGGACGGATCGCCGCCGACGGCTCGGTCGTCGCCCCGCTGGACGAGGACCGCGCGCGGGCGGAGCTGCGGCGGCTCGGCGGCGCCGGCATCGAGGCCCTGACCGTCTCGCTGATCAACTCCTACGCGAACGACGCGCACGAGCTGCGGGTGGCGGAGCTCGCCGCCGAGGAGCTGCCCGGGGTGCCGGTCTCGCTGTCCAGCCACGTCCTGCCGGAGATGCGGGAGTACGAGCGCACCGTCACCACCGTGGCGAACAGCTACGTCCAGCCCGAGGTGGCCCGGTACGTGGGCAACCTGGACCGGTCGCTGAGCGCGAGCGGGATCGACGCGCCGCTGTCGGTGCTGCGCAGCGACGGCGGGCTCACCAAGGCCGCCAAGGCGGCCGAGGACCCGGTCTCGCTGCTGCTGTCCGGCCCGGCCGGCGGGGTGACGGGCGCGGTCTGGTTCGCCGAGCAGGCCGGGTTCCCCGACTTCCTCACCTTCGACATGGGCGGCACGTCCACCGACGTCGCGCTGGTGCTCGGCGGGCGCCCCCGGATCGGCCGGGAGACCACCGTCGGCGACCTCACCGTCCGCGCCACCAGCGTGGACGTCCGCACGGTCGGCGCGGGCGGCGGCTCGATCGCGCACGTCCCGGAGCTGACCCGGGCGCTGCGGGTCGGCCCGCAGTCGGCGGGCGCCGACCCGGGCCCCGCCGCCTACGGGGCGGGCGGCACCGACCCGACCGTGACCGACGCCAACGTCGTGCTCGGCTACCTCCCGACGCGGCTGGCCGGCGGCGAGATCGCGCTGGACGCCGAGGCGGCCCGCAAGGCGATGCGCTCCATCGCCGACGCGATGGGCCTGCCGAGCGTCGAGGCCGCGGCGGCCGGCGTGATCGACATCGTCAACGAGAACATGCTCGGCGCGCTCCGCCTGATCAGCGTCCGGCAGGGCTACGACCCCCGCGACTTCGCGCTGATGTCGTTCGGCGGCGCGGGCCCCCTGCACGCCAACGCCCTCGGCCGGCTGACCGGCTCCTGGCCGGTGATCGTTCCGCCGTCGCCGGGGGTCCTGTGCGCCTACGGCGACGCGACCACCTGCCCGCGCGACGAGAGCGCCCGGACGATGGTGCGCCGCTTCTCCACCCTCGACGACGACGAGCTGCGCACCGCGCTCGCCGAACTGGCCGACGCCGCCGCCGCGCGGCTGGAGGCGGAGGGCGTGCCGCGCGCGAGCCAGACCGCGACGTACCAGATCGACCTGCGCTACCACGGGCAGGGCTTCGAGATCCCGGTCGAGGTGGACCGTGCCACCGTCGACGGCGAGCTGCTGGCCGGGCTGGGCGCCGCGTTCGACGCCGAGCACGAGCGGCTGTTCTCCTTCCTGCTCGGCAACGAGCGCGAGGTGATCAACCTGCGGGTCACGGTGAGCGGTCCGCGCCCGCGGGTCGCCTGGCGCGTCCTGCCGGAGGGGTCGGGCGACCCGTCCGCCGCGCTCGTCCGCGAGACCGAGGTGTGGATGGACGGCGCCACGACGCCCGCCCGCATCTACGACCGTTCCAAGCTGCTCTCCGGTGACGTCGTGGCCGGGCCGGCCGTGGTGGTGGAGATGGACTCCACCACCCTCGTGCTGGCCGGGCACGCCGCGACCGTGCACCCCAGCGGCAGCCTGCTGATCCGTCCGCTGAACGAGGAGGGCTGATGGCCGAGATCCTGCAGACCGCGACCGCGCCGGCCGGCCGCGTCGACGTCGACCCGGTGACCCTGGACATCATCGAGAACGCGCTGCGCAACGCCCGCCAGGAGATGGACGAGGTGCTCTTCCGCACCGCGCTGTCCCCGGGCATCCGCGAGCAGCACGACGAGTTCCCGCTGATCGCCGACCCGTCGGGGAAGATGGTCGTCGGCCAGTTCGGGCTCTCGGTCCCCGACTTCCTGGAGAACTTCGACGGGACGATCGGCGAGGGCGACATCCTCATGACGTCCGACCCGTACGCGTGCGGGGCCGCGATCAGCCACGCCAACGACTGGCTGCTGGTGGTGCCGATCTTCCACGAGGGCCGGCTGGTCGGCTGGTCCTCGATGTTCGGGCACATGTCGGACGTGGGCGGCAAGACGCCCAGCTCGATGCCCGCCGACGCCCGCACCATCTACGAGGAGGGCGTGGTCGTCCCGCCGTTCAAGCTGTACGAGGGCGGCGTGCTGAACGAGCCGGCGCTGCGCATCATCCTCAACCAGGTGCGCATGCCCGACTGGAACCGCGCCGATCTGAACGGCCTGGTCGCCGCGTGCACCACGGCCGCGCGGCGGGTCTCCGAGCTGTGCGCCCGGTTCGGCGTCGAGACGTACCTGTCGGCGCTGGACGCCCTGCTCGACCGCAACTACCAGGCCATGAAGGTGCTGCTGGCCACCCTCTTCGAGGACGGCCGGACGCTGGAGTTCGCCGACTACATCTGCGACGACGGCTGCGGGTACGGCCCGTACGAGCTGAAGATCTCGCTCACCCGGACCGGAGAGAAGATCCATCTGGACTTCTCGCACGCCGCTCCGCAGGCCGTCGGGCCGGTGAACTACTTCATCAACGAGAACCTCGTCCGGATGTTCTTCGGCATCTACGTGATCACCGTCGCGGACCCGCAGATCCTCTGGAACGACGGCTTCTACCCGCTGATCGACGTGACGATCCCCGAGGACTCGTTCTGGAAGCCGCGCCACCCGGCGGCGCTGAACGCCCGCAACCACGGCATCGGCCGGGTGTTCGACCTGTTCGGCGGGCTGCTCGGCCAGACCAACCCGGAGATCCTCAACGCGGCCGGCTTCTCGTCCTCGCCGCACTTCATGTACTCGGGCCACTACGGCTCGGGGCCGCGCGAGGGCGAGTGGTTCCAGCTGTACTCGATCGGGTTCGGCGGCGTGCCGGGGCGCCCCGTCGGGGACGGCCCGGACGGGCACTCGCTGTGGCCGTCGTTCGTCAACATCCCCTGCGAGTACCTGGAGTCGTACTACCCGCTGCGCGTCGAGCGGTGGGAGACGATCGCCGACTCCGGCGGCGCGGGCCTGCACCGGGGCGGCAACGGGGTCGACGTCGCGTACCGCTTCGAGGAGCCCGGCACGATCGCGATCCACGACGACCGCTGGCTCACCTACCCGTGGGGCGTGAACGGCGGGCGCCCGGGCGAGCGGGGCCGCAAGTGGATCGAGCGGGCGGACGGCACCCGGGAGGTGCTGCCCAGCAAGATCCACGATGTCGCGGTCGGGCCCGGGGACGTCCTGCACTTCGTGACCTGGGGCGGCGGCGGGTGGGGCGACCCGCTCGCCCGTCCCGCCGAGCTGGTCGCGCTGGAGGTGCTGCGCGGCCTGGTCACCGCGGACGGCGCGCGCGACGGCTACGGCGTCGTCTGTACCGCCGGAGGCGTCCTCGACGAGGAGGCCACCGGCCTGCTGCGGGCGAGGATGGCCGCGGAGCGGACGGAGATCCCGGTGTTCGACATGGGCCCGCCGCTGGAGGAGATCCTCGCCCGCTGCGAGGAGGAGACGGGCCTTCCCGCGCCGCGCCCGCCGGTCGACGTGCGGTCCGCCGCCGCGCTCCGGGACCGCCGGTGAGCGACGACCTCGCCGCCGGCTACCGCGCGTCGGGATTCGGCCGCGGCCTCGGCTGCGGCCGGTCGCCGGCGGTGCTGGCGGTGGACCTCGTCCGCGCCTACCTGGTGGACGGGTCGCCGCTGCGCGCCCCGGTCGAGGGCGCGGTGGCCGCCGCCGCGAACCTGATCGAGGCGGGCCGGGCGGCCGGGCTGCCCGTGCTGTTCACCCGGGTGAGCTACCAGCCGGGAGGCGCGGACGGCGGCCTGTTCCGCCGCAAGATCCCCGCGCTCCGCGTGTTCGAGGAGGGCAGCCCCCTCGGCGACTTCGCCGAGGGGGCGGCCCCCCGCCCCGGGGAGACCGTGGTGACCAAGCAGTACGCCAGCGCGTTCCACGGCACGTCCCTGGCGGCCACCCTGACCGCGTCCGGCATCGACACCGTGCTGATCTGCGGGCTCACCACCAGCGGCTGCATCCGCGCCACCGCGACCGACGCGCTGCAGCACGGGTTCCGCCCGCTGGTGGTGGACGAGGCCTGCGGCGACCGGGATCCCCGCCTGCACGAGGCGAACCTGCTGGACCTCGGCGCCAAGTACGCCGACGTCCTGTCCCTCGGCGAGGCGCTCACCACCGTGCGCGGCTCCTCAGCGCGCCGTGGGGAAGGCCATTGAGGAGGCCCCGTCGGCCACGGCGGGGACGGGCCAGCGGGACGTGACGGCCTTGGCGCGGGTGTAGAAGCGCACCCCCTCGGCCCCGTGGACGTGGGTGTCACCGAACAGGGACGCCTTCCAGCCGCCGAAGGAGTAGAACGCC
The DNA here is from genome assembly GCF_040653135.1 of Actinomadura sp. NPDC048021. Classification (NCBI taxonomy): domain Bacteria; kingdom Bacillati; phylum Actinomycetota; class Actinomycetes; order Streptosporangiales; family Thermomonosporaceae; genus Actinomadura; species Actinomadura sp. NPDC048021. The sequence continues at coordinate 182,931 of NZ_JBEZJQ010000008.1, read as the reverse complement.
ATCGGCACCGGGATGGGGACGTTCACGCCGATCATCCCGACGTGCACGGCGCGCTGGAACCGCCGCGCCGCCTCCCCGGACGAGGTGAAGATCGCCGTCCCGTTGCCGTAGGGGTTGGCGTTGATCAGCTCGATCGCCTCGTCGAGGGTCTCGGCGCGCAGCACCAGCAGGACCGGTCCGAAGATCTCCTCCTGGTAGGCCGCCATGCCGGTGGCGACGCCGTCGAGCAGGCAGGGACCGACGAAGAACCCGGGGCCGGCCGCGCCGCGGCCGTCCACGACGAGCTTCGCGCCCGCCCGCTCGGCGTCCTCGACGTGGCCGGTGACGCGCTGCCGCGCCGCCTCGCTGATCAGCGGCCCCATCTCGCTCGCCGGGTCGTCGCCAGGACCGACCCGGATCGCGCGGGCCCGGACCGCGAGCCGCTCGATCAGCGGGTCCGCGGCGGCCCCCACGGCGACCGCGACGGAGACCGCCATGCAGCGCTGGCCCGCCGATCCGTACGCCGCCGCCGTGATCTGGTCGGCGGCCAGGTCGAGGTCGGCGTCGGGCAGGACCACCGCGTGGTTCTTCGCGCCGCCGAGCGCCTGGACCCGCTTCCCGGCGGAGCCCGCCGCCTCGTGGACGTGCCGCGCGACGGGCGTGGACCCGACGAACGACACCGCCGCCACGTCCGGGTGGGTGATCAGCGCGTCGGCGGTCTCGCGGTCGCCGTGCAGCACGTTGAACACCCCGTCCGGCAGCCCCGCCTGCGCGTACAGCTCGGCGACCAGGTTGGACGCGGAGGGCACGCGCTCGCTCGGCTTCAGCACGAACGTGTTGCCGCAGGCGATGGCGATCGGGTGCATCCAGAGCGGGACCATCACAGGGAAGTTGAACGGGACGACCCCCGCGCACACGCCGAGCGGCTGCCGGAACGAGAACGCGTCCACCCCGGACGACACCTGGTCGGAGTACTCGCCCTTGAGCACCTGCGCGATCCCGCACGCGAACTCGACGACCTCCCGGCCGCGCACGACCTCCCCGCGCGCGTCGTCCAGGACCTTGCCGTGCTCGGCGGTGACCAGGCGGGCCAGCTCGTCCTCGTGCCGCTCCAGCAGGTCGCGCAGCGCGAACATGATCCGCGCCCGCCGGCTCAGCGATACCTCCGACCACGACTCGAACGCCCGCGCGGCGGTCCCCACCGCTAGGTCCACCTCGGCGCGCCGCCCGAGCACGACCTCGCCCGACCGCAGACCCGTCGCCGGGTCGTGGACGGCGGCCGTGGTGCTCCCGCCGACCGGGACACCACCGATCCAGTGCTGGATAGAACGCATCGGGTTCCTTTCAGAGGTAACGTCGCTGGGTCTTCTTGCTGTCGTCGTAGTGGGCGCGCGCCTGCCGCGTGTCGTCCAGTTCGGAGACCTCGGCGACGGGGACGTCCCACCACGCCTCGCTGCTGGGGCCCGCGGCGAGGGGGTCGGTCTCGACGTGCACGACCGTCGTGCGGGGCGACGCGATCGCCTGGCGGAGCGCCTTCCTGAAGCCGTCGGCGCCTTCCGCGCGGATGACGTCGGCGCCGAGGCTGGCGGCGTTGGCGGCGAGGTCGACGGGGATGGGGTCGCCGTCCAGGCCGGTGGGGGTGCGCAGGCGGTGGCGGGTGCCGAAGCGCTGGGCGCCGACGCTCTCGGACAGGTTGCCGATGGAGGCGTAGCCGTGGTTCTGGACCAGGACCACGACCAGTTTGATCCCCTCGGCGACGGCGGTGGTGAGCTCCTGGGCCATCATCAGGTAGGAGCCGTCACCGACCAGGACGAACACCTCCCGGTCGGGCGCGGCCATCTTCACCCCCAGACCCCCGGCGATCTCGTAGCCCATGCAGGAGTAGCCGTACTCGACGTGGTAGCCCTTGGGGTCGCGCGCCCGCCACAGCTTGTGCAGGTCGCCGGGCATCGACCCGGCCGCGCACACCACCACGTCCCGCGGCCCGGCCTCGGCGTTGACGATCCCGATGATCTCCGTCTGCGCCGGCGGCGTCCCCTGCCGCCCTCCGAACGCGGCGTCGACGACACCGTTCCACCGCTCCGCCCGCTCGCGCACCTCGCCGCGATACGACTCGGGCACCGACCAGCCGTCCAGCGCCTCGCCCAGCGCCCGGATCGCTTCGCGGGCGTCGGCCACGACCGACACTCCCCCGAGCTTGACCGCATCAGCGCGAGCGACGTTGATGTTGACGAACCTCACCGAGGGGTGGGCGAACAGGCTGTGCGAAGCGGTCGTGAAATCGCTGTACCGCGTCCCGATCCCCACCACCACATCGGCCTCACGCGCCAAAGCGTTGGCCGCGGTGGTCCCCGTCGCGCCCACCGCCCCCACCGAACACCGGTGATCCCACGCCAGCGAACCCTTGCCCGCCTGCGTCTCGGCCACCGGGACCCCGGTCGCCTCGGCCAGCACCCCCAACTCCTCGACCGCACCGGAATAGATCACCCCGCCGCCCGCCACGACCAACGGACGCTCCGCCCCCCGCAGCAGCCCCACCGCCTCCCGCAACGCCGCCGGCTCGGGCACCGCACGCGCGACCCGCCACACCCGCCGCGCGAACAACTCCTCCGGCCAATCGAAAGCCTCGGCCTGCACGTCCTGCGGCAACGCCAACGTCACCGCACCCGTCTCGGCCGGATCGGTCAGCACCCGCATCGCCGCCAGCAACGCCCCCGGCAACTGCTCGGCCCGATTGATCCGATCCCAATACCTCGACACCGGCTTGAAGCAGTCGTTCACCGACACATCCAGCGAACGCCCATCCTCCAACTCCTGCAACACCGGACTCGCCGCCCGCGTGGCGAAGATGTCCCCCGGCAGCAACAACACCGGCAACCGGTTCACCGTCGCCAGCGCCGCACCCGTCACCATGTTCGTCGCACCCGGCCCGATCGACGTCGTACACGCCAACGTCGAAAGCCGATCACTCATCCGCGCGAACCCCGCCGCCGCATGCACCATCGCCTGCTCGTTACGCGCCATGAAATACGGCAGCCCACCACCGGACTCCAGCAGCGCCTGCCCCATCCCGGCCACGTTGCCATGCCCGAAAATCCCGAAACACCCCGCGAAGAACCGCCGCTCCACACCATCCCGCTCGCTGAACTGCACCGACAGGAAACGCACCAGCGCCTGCGCCACCGTCAATCTCATGACCGCTCCTCCACACCGCGTGCCGGGGGCGACGGCAGCCGCGGCTCCGCCGGCTGCCCCTCCCGGCTCTTCCGGATACGCGCCGTCCCGGCCGGCGCGTGCGGGGAGTGCCGGCCGTCACCCGGCACTCCCCTCGATACCTCGTTCACAGGAGTTCCACCGCGGCGTCCACGGCTCCGGCGACGTCCCCGTCCGGTGGGTACAGCAGGGAACGGCCGACCACCAGGCCCCGGACCGTGGGAAGACGCAGGGCACGGCGCCAGCCCTCCCGCGCGGCGACGGGATCGGCGGCGACCTCCCCGCCCAGCAGCAGCGCGGGCAGCGTGGACGCGGCCATCACCCGCTCCATGTCCGCCACCACCGGCACCTTCAGCCACGTGTACGCCGACGTCGTCCCCAACCCCGACGCGATCGCGACCGCACGCGTCATCGCCTCCGGCGACAGGTCATTGCGGACCCGCCCGTCCACCCGCCGGGAGATGAACGGCTCCACCATCGCCATCAGCCCACGCTCGGCAAGCTCCGACACCGCCCGAGCACACGCCTCCAACGTGCGCACGGTCGCCGGGTCGTCATCGTCCACCCGCACCAGCATCTTGCCGCCGTCCAGCCCCGACGCCGCGATCGCAGCCGCGCTGTAGGCCGTGAAGCGGTCATCGATCTCGAACGCCGAACCCACCAGGCCGCCCCGGTTCATCGAACCGATCACGACCTTGCCCTCCAGCACGCCCAGCAGCAGCAGATCCTCGATCACATCCGCCGTGCCCATCACGCCGTCCACACCCGGCCGCTCCAAGGCGACGCACAACCGGTCCAGCAGCTCTCCCCGATCGCCCATCGCCAGTGGATCGCCACCGGCCGCCAGGGCGCCGCGCGCCGGATGATCGGCGGCCAGCAGCATCAACCGCCCCGACTCCCCGACCAGCGAGTCCTGCCTGGTCCTGCGCTCCGCCGCCTCGGCGACCGCCTCCGGACGCGTCACCCGCGTCTCGGTCAGACCCGCGATCCGCTCCGCCCGCGCGTCGGCGGGCGGCACCGGAAGGTCGATCGTCATGCGGCCACCTGCTCGGTCAGTGCCAGCACCTCGTCCGTCGTGGGCATCGCCGCCGAGCACGCCAGCCGGGACGCGACGATCGCGCCGGCCGCGTTGGCGAAGCCCAGGACGCGCGGCAGGTCCCAGCCGGACAGCAGCCCGTGGCAGAGCGCCCCGCCGAACGCGTCGCCCGCGCCGAGGCCGTTGACGACCTCGACCGGCACCGGCGGCGCCTCGGCGGTGCGGCCCTCGGCGTCGACGGCGAGGACGCCGTCCGGACCGCGCTTGACGACGGCGAGCCGGACGCCCCGGTCGAGCAGCGCGCGGGCCGCGAGGAGAGGGTCGGCCTCCCCCACGGCCACCTCGCATTCGGCGATGTTGCCGACCGCGACGGTGGCGTGTTCGAGGGCCTCGCCCGCCCAGCGCCGCGCCTCGTCCCGCGACTCCCAGAACATGGGCCGGTGGTCGAGGTCGAGGACGGTGAGGGAGTCGCGGCGGCGGGCGCCGAGCGCGGCCAGCGTCGCCGTCCGGGACGGTTCGGCGCACAGCCCCGTCATCGTGACCCACAGCACCCCGGCGCCCTCGATCGCGGACCGGTCCAGCTCGTCCGCCCGGATCTCCAGGTCGGGAGCCTTCGGGAAGCGGTAGAAGTACAGCGGGAAGTCGTCGGGCGGGAACAGCTCGCAGAAGGTCACCGGGGTCGGCAGGCCGGGGACGTCGGAGACGTACCGGTCGTCGACGCCGTACTCGGCGAGCGCCCGGCGGACGAAGCGGCCGAACGGGTCGGCGCCGGTCCGGGTGATCACGGCGGTGCGGCGGCCGTGCCGGGCGGCGGCGACCGCGACGTTGGTGGCGCTGCCGCCGAGGAACCGCGCGAACGTCTCGACCTCGTCCAGCCCGACCCCGGAGGTGAGCGGGTAGAGGTCCACGCCGACGCGGCCCATGGTGATGACGTCGAAGGACGCGGCGCCGCTCATGAGCCGATCCCGGCGAGGAACTCGGCGCAGGCGCGGACGTCGTCCAGCGGCCCGGCGCCGGGGGCGGGTTCCCGGTCCAGGACGGTGTCCTGCTCCAGGACGTACCAGCCGTCGTATCCGGCGCCTTCGAGAGAGCCGACGATCGCGGCGATGTCGACGTCCCCCGCGCCGAGCGGGCGGTAGAGGCCGGCGCGGACGGCCTCGGTGTAGGGCGTGCGGCCGTGCCGCACGCTCTCGGCGAGCGCGGCGTCGACGTCCTTGAGGTGCACGTGCGCGATCCGCTCGGCGGCGCCCGCCGCCAGCTCCACCGGGTCGGTGCCGCCGATCAGCAGGTGGCCGGTGTCCAGGCACAGGGGGACGCCCGACCCGTCGAGGACGCGCCGAACCTCATTGGATCGTTCCACCATGGTCCCGACATGCGGGTGGAGCACGGCCCGCACGCCCGCCTCAGCGGCCAGCGAGGCGATCCGGTCGAGGTTGGTCAGCAGCGCCGTCCACCCGGCGGCGTCGAGGGGAGGACGCTCGTCGTAGCCCTCCAGCCCGTGGACGGCGGCCAGCACCAGCGTCAGTTCCGACTTGGAGCGTTCCACGTCAAAGCCGGCCAGGACCCGCCGGATCTCGGGCAGCGGGTCGCGGTCCGGGTCGTGCAGCACGACGGGCGCGAAGCCGCCCACCGCGCGGAGCCCGTACTCGGCCAGCAGGGCGGCGCGCTCCCCGGCCCCGGCGGGCAGGAAGCCGTCCGGCCCGAACTCCGTGGCGGCCAGCCCGAGATCGCGCATCTCCCCCAGCACCCGCCCGGGGTCCATCTGGTGCCCCCAGCCGGGCACCTCGCACACCCCCCACGAGATCGGGGCTCCCGCGACGCGGTCGTTGATCATTGGCTCACCATCTCCCTGGGACGGGCCCGGTTCCGTGCTCGGCATCGGCCTCGCCGAGTCTGCTGAAAGCCGGGAAGGTATGTCAATAGTTTGTTATGACATTATGAGGTAATAAGCTAGCCGACGGCGGCGGGTACGATCGTGGGGACGAGAGGAGGCGCCGGGTGTACCGACCGCGCGTGACCGTGGACCGCAGCAGCCCCGTCCCGCTGTACTACCAGCTCGCGCAGCAGCTGGAGGCGGCGATACGGGAGGGCGAGCTGTCCCCGGGCACCCGCCTGGAGAACGAGGTCGAGCTGGCCGACCGGTGCGGGCTGTCGCGCCCGACCGTCCGGCAGGCGATCCAGCACCTGGTGGACCGCGGGCTGCTGGTGCGCAAGCGCGGCGTCGGCACGCAGGTGGTGCAGTCGGAGATCCGCCGCCCGATCGAGCTGACCAGCCTGCACGACGACCTGGCCGCGGCCGGGCGCGAGCCGCGCACCGAGGTGCTGGAGCTCGGCACCGTCCCCGCCGAGGACCAGGTGGCCAAGGAGCTCGGCGTCCCGCCCGGCGCCGAGGTCACCCGGATGCGCCGCATCCGGTTCACCGGCGACGAGCCGCTCGCCCTGCTCACCAACTACCTGCCGCTCGACCTGCTCAGGATCGGCGAGGCCGACCTCGCCGAGCACGGCCTGTACGAACTGCTGCGCGCGACCGGCATCAACCTGCGCATCGCGAACCAGACGATCGGCGCCCGCGGCGCGACGGCGGCCGAGGCCCGGCTGCTGGACGAGCGGCGCGGCGTCCCGCTGCTGACCATGACCCGCACCGCCTACGACGACAAGGGCGGCGCGATCGAGTACGGCTGCCACGTCTACCGCGCCGACCGGTACTCCTTCGCCCTCACCCTCGTCGAGCGCTAGCCGGCCCGTCCGGCGAACGGCCGGTGAAAATCTCTTGATCAATTAGAGCGCTCTATTGAATTAGAGCGCTCTAATGCCTACCGTTCAGGCATCCCCCCACGCATCAGGAGGAACCCGATGCAGTTGCGACCCACCCCCCAGGGCGCCCGCCTGGCGGCCGCGGCGACGACCGCCGCGCTCGCCGCGGCCTTCCTGTCCGCGGTCCCCGCGGTCGCCGACGGCGACGAGCTCGCCCAGGTCCGCGCCGCGCTGGAGACGCCCGCGAACCTCGACGACGACGCGGGCGGCAACGCCAACGCCGACGACCCGGCGATCTGGAGCCACCCGGACGACCGCGACGGCGACCTGATCGTCGCGACCCTGAAGCAGGGCGGCCTCGCGGTGTACGACGCCGCCGGCCGGCAGATCCAGCGGCTCGCCGCCCCCACCCCGCCCCGGCCCGGCGACGAGCCCGGACGGTTCAACAACGTCGACCTGATCTACGGCTTCCAGCTCGGCCGCCGCAAGGTCGACCTGGCCGTCGTGTCCGACCGCGGCCGCGACACCGTCCGCACCTACACGATCGACCCCGCGAAGGCCGAGGCCCACCGGCCCCCGCTCACCGACGTCACCGACCCCGCGGCCCCGCCCGTCTTCTCCTCCTCCCTCGACGAGATCAACGAGCAGGCGACGGCGTACGGGCTGGCGTCCTGGAAGGACTCCCGCGGCGCCTCCTACGTCGCGCTCAGCCGCCGGCACACCTCCCGGATCGGCACCGTCCGGCTGGAGGCCACCGCCGCGGGCACCGTCACCTACCGGCACGTCCGCGACGTCGACCTGCCCACCTCGTTCGCCCTGCCGGGCGGCGGCACCTGGGCGCCCTGCGAGGACCCCGGCGAGGGACCGCAGGTCGAGGGCATGGTCGCCGACCCCGAGAACGGGGTGCTCTTCGCCGCCCAGGAGGACGTCGGCATCTGGCGCATCCCGCTCGGCAGCGGCTCGCCGCAGCTCGTCGACAAGGTCCGGGAGTACGGCGTCCCCGCCGCCTACGACCCCGAGACCGAGGAGTGCGCCCCGAGCGGGCCCGACCCCGGCGTCGGAGGCACGCACCTCACCGCCGACGCCGAGGGCCTGTCCATCTACCGGCAGGACGACGGCGAGGGCTACCTGCTCGCCTCCAGCCAGGGGGACGACACCTTCGTGGTCTACGACCGCCAGGACCCGCGCCAGTACCTCGGCCACTTCCGCGTCGCCGCCGGATCGACGGTCGACGGGTCGGAGGTCTGCGACGGGGCGATGGTGACCAGCGCCCCCGTCGGCGGCTTCGACAACGGCCTCCTCGTCGTCCACGACGGCGTCAACACCCCCACGGTCACCGACGGGAACGGCGAGGTCCGGGAGAACACCAACTTCAAGCTGGTGGACTGGGAGGATGTGGCGGACCCGCTCGACCTGGACGTCACGCCCGGCGACTGGGACCCGCGCGGCTAGCAGCGAACCGCACCGACGCGAGTCGCCGCCATGCCCTTCATGGCGGCGACTCGCCGTACCCGGGAGAACACCGCATGACCCACCCGACCCTGGAGGACGTGGCAGCGCGAGCCGGAGTGTCGCGCGCGCTCGTGTCGCTGGTGATGCGCGGCTCCCCCAAGGTCGGCAGGGAGCGCCGCGAGGCGGTGCTCCGGGCGGCCCGGGAACTCGGCTACCGGCCCAACATGATGGCGCGGAGCCTCGCGGCCGGCCGGACGGGCATGATCGGCGTGCTCCTCTCCGACCTCCGCGATCCCTGGTACGGCGCGGTCTACGACGGGCTCGCCGACGAGGCCGCCCGGCGCGGCGTCCGCCTGCTGCTGGCCACCGGGCGCGGCGGCCCGGCGCGCGAGCGGGCCGCCCTTGACGACCTGCTCGACCTGCGCCCGGACGGCGTCGTCCTGGCGGGGCCGAAGCTGCCCGCCGCCGACATCGAGCGCGCCGCCGCCGGATGCGCCGTGACCGTGGTCGGGCGCTCCGTCCGCTCCGACCGCGTCGACTGCGTGACCGGTGACGGCGCCGCGGCCGTCGAGCGGGCGCTCGGGCGCCTGGCGGACCTCGGCCACCACCGCGTCGCCTGCCTGGACCTCGGTCCCCGCCCTTCGCCCCTGCGCCGCGCGTGCCCGGCCGGCGCCGTCGTTGCCCGGCCGGACGAGCTGTGGCGTCTGCCCGAACCGCCGACGGCCGTCCTCGCGCTCGGCGACACGACGGGCGTCGCCGCGCTCGCCGCGCTGCTGCGCGCCGGGAGGCGCGTGCCGGACGACGTCTCACTGATCGTCCACGGAGATCCGCCGGGGGCGCGGGCCGCGGGGGTGACGACGATCGCCTCGCCGGCCGCGGAGATGGGCCGCGCGGCCGCCGCGATCCTGCTGGACCGGATCGGGGACGGCGCGCAGGCGGAGACCCGGCGCGTCACCGTCCCGCCCGTCCTCGACGAGCGCGGCACCACCCGGTAGCCCGGGCCGGAAGCGACGCCCGGAAGGCGTGCCCTCTCGGCTCCGGCCGGATCCGCGGCACGCCCTTCAGCCATGCCCGCGGCACGTGGATCCGCCGCGCCCGAGGCACGCGATTACACCGTGCGTGGGGGGCTCGCGCACGCCTTTGGCCGGACGCGGCCGGGCGGAGCCGAGCCTTGTCCCGCCGTTCCCGCAGCTCCGCACGGCCACGGCCGGCCCGGGGAAGACTCCAGTCCAAGTCAGAACGTCAAGATGTAAGAACAAAGTCTTGACTGCCGTTCCGGTGCGGGCTACAAATGTGGCCCAAGCCACACGAAGATGACGAGCAGATGAACAACCGGTGTCCGCCGCCGGTCCATCAGATGAACTCGCCATCCGATCGGACAGCCATGGGAGGCACCATGCGGGTCGGACTGTTGGGCGCGGGGCGGATCGGGGCGTCGCACGCCCGGTTCCTGGGCGGCCATCCCCAGGTCGACACCCTGCTGATCGGAGACGCCGACGTGCGCCGCGCCGCGGCGCTGGCCGGCCCGATCGGCGCCACGGCCGGGGACCCGGAGACGGTGCTCACCGCCGGGCTCGACGCGGTCGTCATCGCCACGCCGACGTCCACGCACGCCGAGCTGCTCGTCCGTGCCTGCGACGCGGGCGTCCCCGCCTTCTGCGAGAAGCCGGTCGCGCCCGACCTGCGCACGACGCTGGAGGTCCGCGACCGCGCCGCCAAGACGGGGGTGCCCGTGCACGTGGGCTTCCAGCGCCGGTTCGACGCCGGGTACGCGGCGGCGCGGCAGGCTGTCCTCGACGGGCGGCTGGGAACGCTCCACCGCGTCCACCTGATCACGGCCGACCCGGCGCCGCCGCCGGCCGAGTACGTCCGCTCGTCCGGCGGGATCTTCCGCGACTGCCACATCCACGACTTCGACGTCCTGCGCTGGGTCACCGGCCGGGAGGTCGCCTCGGTCACCGCCGTCGGCGCCAACCGCGGCGACGCCTACTTCTCGGCCGCCGGGGACGTGGACACCAGCGCCGCCGTCCTGGTCATGGACGACGGGACGCTCGCCACGATGCAGGGCTCGCGGTACAACGGCGCCGGATACGACGTGCGCATGGAACTGTCGGGCACCGCCGGCACCTGGGTGGTCGGGCTCGACGAGCGCGCCCCGCTCCGGTCGGCCGAGCCCGGGGTGGACTGGCCGCCCGGCGATCCGTGGACGGACTTCCAGGAGCGCTTCGAACCCGCCTACGCGAACGAAATTGGAACGTTCCTGGAAATGGCCAGGGGCCGCGCGGACAGCCCCTGCACGGTCGACGACGCGCTGGAGGCGTTCCTCGTCGCCGAGGCCGCCACGCTCTCGCTGCGCGAGGGCCGCCGCGTCCCGCTCGCGGAGCTCCGATGATCTGGGCGGCGGCGTTCGGCGCGGTCGCGCTCGCCTTCGTCTGGGTGACCGGCGTCAACGACGGCGCGGCCCTGCTCGGCCTCAGCGGGCGCTACCCCCGCTCGTCCGGGCTGCTGCTGACCGCGCTGGTGCTCGTGCCCCTCGTCCTGGTCCCGCAGGTGACCGTCACGGTCGCGCGGACGTTCACCGAGGGCCTCACCGACCTCGGCGACCGGCGCGGCGCGCTCGCCTTCCTGCTCGGCGTGACCGTCGCGCTCGCCGTCGTCGCCGGGCTCACCAGGCGCGGCCTGCCGACCAGCCTGACGCTGGCGATCGTCGGCGGCATCGGCGGCGCCGGACTCGGCATGGGCCTCGACGTGGCCTGGGGCGGGCTCGGCCTCGTCCTGGCCGTCGGCGCCGCCGCCCCGTTGGTCGGCACGTCCGTCGGGTTCGGGCTCGGGCTCGCGTCGCGGCGCGTGCCGTCCTTCGCCGGGATGCCCGGAGCCGTCCGGACCGCCCACGTCCTGGCCTACACCGCCCAGTGCGCCGCCTACGCCGCCAACGACGGGCAGAAGATGCTCGCCGTCGTCAGCGTGGCGCGGCACGTGGTGTCCACGCGGCGGCTCGGCGGGGTCGGCCCCGTCCAGCCGACCCCGGTGGTGCTCATCGCGATCGCCGTCGTCTTCTGCGCCGGCGCGCTGAGCGCCGTCCACCGGGTGGGCGAGCGGCTGGGGCGCGGGCTCGTGCTGGCCCGGCCGCTGCACGTGGTGTCCACGGAGGCGGCGGCCGCGTCGGTCGCGGCCAGCTCGCTGGCGGGCGCGCCGGTCAGCATGACGCAGTCCGTCACCGCCGGGGTCGTCGGCGTCGCCGCCAGCGAGGGCGCCTCCCGGGTGCGCTGGCAGAACGTCGTCGGCATCGGCGCCGCGTGGCTGTTCACGCTGCCGCTCGCGTTCGCCGCGGGGACGCTCGGCGGCGTCGCGGTGAGGACCCTGTGAGCGCCGCCGTCCGGCCCGTCCGCCGCGTCCGGCTCATCTGGGACGACCTGCGAGGACGCTCCGGAGACCGGGTCGTCGGGCAGGTCGCCCGGCAGATCCGCGCCGTCCGCGACGGCGCCGAGCTGGCCCGGGAGATGGCCGCCGGGCGGGTCCCCTCCGGGGAGGCCCGCGCCCGGATGGCCGAGCTGGAGCACGCGGGGGACGCCGAGCGCGCGGCGCTCGCCGCGATGCTGCGCGGCGTCCTCGCCACCCCCATAGACCGGGAGGACCTGTACCGGCTCTCCCGCTCCGTCGACGACGTCCTGGACAACCTCCGCGACTTCGTCCGCGAAGCCGACCTGTTCGGGCCGCCCGGACTCGGCTTCGCCGTACCGCCGCTGGACGCGGTGCTGGAGGGGCTGACCTCCCTCGACACCGCCGTCCGGAAGGTCCTCGCCGAGCCCGCCGCGGTCACCGTCGCGGCGCTCGGCGCGCGCAAGGCCGGCAACCGCGTCCGGGAGACCCGGCAGGCGGCGCTGACCCGGCTGTTCGCCGGACCGCTGGACATCGACGTCCTGCGCAGGCGCGAGCTGCTCGACCGCCTGGACGCGGTGGGGCGGCGGCTCGGCGAGGCGGCCGACGCGTTGTCGGACGCGATGCTCAAACGCAGTCACTGATCGAACCATGAAGCCGCAGGTCGGGGCTGCGGGCACAGCGCGAGGAGAGAACCCACCATGATCCGCACCATGATGAGAGGGCGCCGGGCACGGGCCGGAGCCGCCGTCGCCGCCGCCCTCGCCACGGCGGCGCTGGGCGCGTGCGCGCCGTCCAGCGAGGGGCAGGCCGGGGCCGACCGGCCCCTCCCCTCCGTGACCGTGGAGGACGCGGCGTCCTTCGACCTGAACGCACTGATCGCCGCCGCGAAGAAGGAGGGCAGCCTCCTCGCCTACGACGGCAGCGGCGACGTCAAGGACATGGCCGCCGCGTTCGAGAAGAAGTACGGCATCAAGGCCGAGGGCGAGAAGTCCAAGGCCGCCGCGACCGCGGAGAAGATGACGCGCGAGGCGCAGGCCGGCAACGTCACCATCGACGTCAGCCTGTTCGAGGACGGCCCGATGCTCGTCGGCCAGCTCCTCCCCCAGAAGATCGTCACCACCTGGATCCCGCCGGACCTCGCCGCGACCATCGGCGAGAAGAACCGGAACCCGCTGATGATGATCTCGAAGGCGTACGTGTTCGCCTACAACCCCAAGCTCAACCCCGGCGGCTGCCCGGTGAAGAACGTCTGGGACCTGACCGACCCCCAGTGGAAGGGGAAGGTCATGATGCAGGACCCGCTGGGCAAGGAGGTCTTCACCCAGTGGTTCACCCAGCTTTCCGAGCGGAGCTCCGACAAGCTCGCGGCCGCCTACGAGCAGCTCGGCAAGGGCAAGCTCAAGACCGGGGAGGACGACGCCGCCCACGAGTGGGTGAAGCGGCTGGCGAAGAACGACCCGGTGCTGACCACCGAGGACGAGGACGTCGCGACCGCCGTCGGCGCCCCCAACCAGACCCGGACGACCATCGGGCTGTTCTCGATCGCCAAGTTCCGCGATCTGGAGGGCAAGGGCTTCAACATGAAGGTCTGCGAGGGCCTGAACCCCTGGACGGGCTTCGCCTACCCCAAGTTCGCGACGATCGCGGCGAAGTCCAAGCACCCCAACGCCGCCAAGCTGTTCGTCCACTTCGCGATGTCGAAGGAGGGCTTCGACATCGAGGCCCACTCCGGCGGCGTGTCCGGCAACGACGCGGTCGGGGTGAGCCCGCACAACCCGCCCGGCCTCACCGACTGGAACACCCAGCTGTACTGGTTCTCCTCCGACAAGCTGCTCGCCGACTTCCGCAACCGCCAGGACATCAAGGACTTCTGGCGCGTCAACCACTCCTGAGCACTGCCCGACCCCCGGCGGGCCGCACGAGCGGCCCGCCGGGCTCCACCCCGGAGGAAGAACCCATGGCGGTCGCCGCCTCCGCACGGCCCGTGTCACGCGGCCGGCGCGTGCTCTACCGGTCCCGCGTCCTGCTGCGCAACCCCACCGTGCTGCTCGGCCTCGTCCTGAGCGCCGCGCTGCTCTACCTCGTCATCGCCCCGCTCGTCTCCGTCGTCTCGGACGCCGGCCGCGTCCAGTACGGCGACGAGGCGCGCTCCGGCCAGGGGGCCGGCTCGTGGACGAGCTACTACCTGTGGCGGGTGTTCCGCTCCCCGGTCAGCAGGCTGCTGTTCTGGGAACCGCTCCTGCACACCCTCACGGTCGCGGTCGGCGTCATCGTGTTCGCGCTCGCCGTCGGCGGGTCGATGGCGTGGCTCGTGACCCGCACGAACGTCCCGGGCCGCAAGTTCCTGGCCGGCGCCCTGGTCGTGCCGTACATGCTGCCGTCCTGGACGTTCGCGCTGGCGTGGCTGTCGCTGTTCAAGAACGAGCGGTCCGGCGGGCAGGTCGGCTACCTGCAGGGCGCCGGGATCCACACCCCCGACTGGCTCGCCTACGGGCCGGTGCCGATCATCGTGACGCTCGGCCTGCACTACTACCCCTTCGTGCTGCTGCTGTTCGGCAACGCGCTGCGCCGCATCGACTCCCAGCTGGAGGACTCGGCGCGCATCCTCGGCGCCGGCGGCCGGACGGTCCTGCGCCGCGTCACGCTGCCGCTGATGCTGCCGGCGCTGTCGTCGGCGGTGCTGCTCGTCCTCGGGCGCGTCCTCGGCACGTTCGGCACCCCCTACATCCTCGGGCTGCCGAGCGACTACAACGTCCTGTCGACGAGCCTGTACCACGCGATCCGCGACCGCAGCACCGGCGTCGCCTCGACGATCGCCAGCGTGATCGTGCTCATCGGAGTGCTCGTCGTCGTGGTCGACACCCGGCTGGTGCGCGAGCAGCGCAAGTTCGTCACCGTCGGCGGGAAGGGCGCCATGGACCGCCGCGGCGACCTGCGCCGCTGGCGGTGGCCCGCGTTCGGGCTGGCGATGGCGGTGTTCGCCGCGAGCGTCGTCATCCCGGTGCTGACGCTGCTGCTGTCCACCATCACCAAGACGCCCGGCGTGTTCAGCCCCGGCAACTTCACGCTGAAGTACTGGTTCGGATCCGACATCGAGGGCGCGGTCGGGTTCCCGCACGGCGTGCTGCGCGGAAACGAGCTGTGGGAGGCGGCCTGGAACAGCGTGCGGATCGTCGGGCTGGCCGCGCTGGTCTGCGGCTTCGTCGGGCTCCTCATCGGCTACGTGGTGGTGCGCGGCGCCGGGAGCCGCGTCTCGGCCTTCCTGCGGCAGGTGTCGTTCCTGCCGTACCTGGTGCCCGGCATCGCGTTCGCCGCCGCGTGCCTGTCGCTGTTCGCCGTCCGGCGCGGCCCCGTGCCCGCCCTCTACGGGACGATCACGCTGCTCGTCCTGGTGATGGTGGTGACGCACCTGCCGTACTCGTCCCGGTCGGGGATCTCGGCGATGATGCAGCTCGGCCGGGAGCCGGAGGAGGCCGCGCAGATCAGCGGGGCGCGCTGGCCGACCCGGATGGTCCGCATCATCATCCCGATCCAGCGGGGCGCGCTCGTCACCGGCGTCGTCCTGCCGTTCATCTCCGGGCTGAAGGAGCTCAGCATCGTCATCATGCTGACCACGTCCGGCACGCAGCTGCTCACCACCCTGTCCATCGGGCTCGTCGACTACGGCTACACCCAGCTCGCCAACGGCGTCGTGCTCGTCATCGCCCTGCTCTCGTTCACCATGACCTACCTGGCCCAGCGGCTCACCAAGAGCAGCCTGGCCTCGGGCATCGGAGGTTGACCATGCCGGCCATCACCCTCAGCGGAGTGGTCAAGAACTACGTCGGCGGCGACCGCGCCGCGGTGAAGGACCTCGACCTCGTCATTCCGGACGGGTCCTTCACCTGCCTGCTCGGGCCGTCCGGCTGCGGCAAGACCACCACCCTGCGCATGATCGCCGGGTTGGAGCAGCCGACCCTGGGCGAGATCAGCGTGGGCGACCGGGTCCTGGACTCGGTCGAGCGCGGCGTCTACGTCCCGCCGGAGAAGCGGGACATGGGACTGGTGTTCCAGAACTACGCGCTCTGGCCGCACCTCACCGTCCGCGGCAACACCGAGTTCGGGCTCCGGATGCGCCGGGTCCCGGCGGAGCGCCGCAAGGCCCGCGCGCGGGAGGCCCTGGAGAAGGTCCGCGTCGCCGACTGCATGGACCGGTACCCGTCCCAGCTGTCCGGCGGCCAGCAGCAGCGCGTCGCGCTGGCGCGGATGCTCGCCGTCGACCCCGACGTCCTGCTGCTGGACGAGCCGCTGTCCAACCTCGACGCGCGGCTGCGCCTGGAGATGCGGACGGAGCTGAAGCGCATCCACGAGGAGACGGGCGCGACGGTCGTGTTCGTCACCCACGACCAGATGGAGGCCATGACGATGGCCACGCACATCGCCGTCATGGCGGAGGGGGAGCTCCAGCAGGTGGCGCCGCCGATGGAGATGTACGAGCGGCCCGCCAACCGGTTCGTCGCCGAGTTCGTGGGAAGCCCGCCGATGAACATCGTCCCCCTCGGCGACGAGCCCGACGGGCTGGCCGGGTCGCTGCTGCGCTTCGTGGAGAAGCACGCCGGGCTGAGCGGGCCCGCGTGCGCGGGCGTCCGTCCCGAGGCGCTGAAGCTGGCGAAGTCGCGGGACGAGGTGCCCGACGCGGCCTTGTGGGACGAGGCGGTCGTCGAGACCGTCCTGCCGACCGGGTCGAGCTGGACCGTGCAGCTGCGCGTCCTGGACACCGACCTGTTCGCCGTCACCCACGAGGACCCCGAGGCGGCCCCGGGCGACCGGCTCCACTGCTGGACGCGACCCGGGCGACTCCACGTGTTCGCCGAGGACGGTTCCCGGATGGGCGCCTGGGACGACGCCGTCGCGCCCGTCAAGAAGGCCGCCCTGTGACCGCGCCCCTGCGCCGGCCGCGGGCGCTGCTACTGGACTTCGGCGGCGTGCTGGTCGAGACCTCCAAGCGGGACGGCTGGCAGGCCGCTCTGGCCAAGGAGGTCCACGCCCTTCTCACCGGCGCCGGCTCCCGCGAGCTCGACGCCGCCGCGATCGAGACCGACATCAGGGCGGGCGCGGCCGCGGACAAGTGCTGGAAGGACGCCATGTCCCGCCCGTACGCGCCGCGCGAGACGACCCACGCCGCGTTCTGGGGCGACTACGTGGCGGCCGACTGGCCCGCGCCCGCGCGGCAGCTCGTCGTCGCGCACGCCACCCCGCTGTGCAAGCGAATGGGCGAACTGCGGCAGGACCGCCGCACCCGTCCCGGCATCCCCGAACTGCTCGACGCCGCCGCCGGGCTCGGCATCCCCTGCGCGGTCGTCAGCAACGCGCTGTCCGGCGCGGTGCACCGCGACTACACGGCGTCGACGGGGCTGGCGGGCAAGCTCGCCCTGGAGGTGTACAGCGACGAGGTCGGCATCCGCAAACCCAACCCGGAGATGATCTGGATCGCGACCCGCGCCCTCGGCGTCGAGCCGTCGGACGCCTGGTACGTCGGCGACAACTTCGACCGCGACGTCCTGTGCGGGCACCGCGCCGGCGTCGGCGGGAACGTGCTGATGGTGGCCAAGGGCACCCATGACGTCCCGTACGAGGTCCGCTGCCGCCCCGACGCCGTCGTCGACGACGGGCACGGACTGCTGGACCTGCTCACCGCCACGACAGAAGGAGAACGATGAGCGTCGACGTCCCCGCCTCGCGGGAGCTCGCCGGGATCGCCGAACTCGCCGCCCGCGCCACCGGGGACCGTCTGCGGACGGCGTTCCGGTCGCGTCCCGAGGTCGATCTCAAGCGCGACATCCACGACCCGGTCACCGAGCACGACCGGGCGGCGGAGGAGACGATCCGCCAGGTGCTCGCCGAGCACACCCCCGGCAGCGTCGTCGTCGGCGAGGAGGGCGGCGTGGGCGGCGGCGACGGCGACCTGCGCTGGTTCGTCGACCCCATCGACGGGACGGCCAACTTCGCCGTCGGCCTGCCGTTCTTCTGCGTGTCCATCGGCGCGGCCATGGGCGGCGAGCTGGTGGCCGGCGTCGTCTACGACCCGGTGCGCGACGACATGTTCACCGCCACGCTCGACGGCGCCACCTGCAACGGCGAACCGATCCGCAGCCGCGGCGCCACCCGCGACGAGACCGCGGTGCTCGTCACCGGCTACCCCAACGCGCGGGAGATGCACCGCCGAGGTGAGGAGTCGCTGCGGAGCTTCGGTTCGCTGGTGGACGCGTTCGCCACCGTCCGCCGCCCGGGCAGCGCCGCCCTCACCCTCGCCCACGTCGCCGCCGGATGGGCGGACGTGGCCTACGGCACGTCCGTCAACGCGTGGGACGTCGCGGCGGCCGTCCTACTGGTCAGGCAGGCCGGCGGCACCTACCTGCCGCTGAACGGGGAGCCCGGCGGCCGCGACTGGGAGGCCCCCGGCTACCTGGCGTGCGTGGCCGGCTTCGACCTGGACGGCTCCGTCATCGCCGAGGTCGCGGGCCTCGTGAAGGCCGGTGAGCCCGCTTGAGCGCCACCGGACTGCGGACCGTCGACTGGATCGTCACCGACCTGGACGGGACCCTCGTCGGGCGCGACCTGCGGATCGTCGAGCCGAGCCTGGCGGCGCTGCGCCGCTTCGTCGCCTCCGGCGGCACCGTCGTCATCGCCACCGGGCGCAGCGAGGAGGCCGCGCTGCCGTACTACCGGACGCTCGGCCTGACGACCCCCGCGATCCTCTACAACGGGGCGCGCGTGGTGGACCTCAGCACCGGCGCCGTCCTGCACCGGCGCGCCCTCGCCGTCGCCGCCTGGGCGAAGCTCACGCTGCTGTTCGCCGAGCTGCCCGCCGGGGTCTGGCCGGTCGCCTTCACCCAGGGGCGCGCACACACCACGGGCTCCTCGCCCGCCCTGCTGGAGTACGCCCGCCGCGACGGGATCGAGCTCAAGCGGATCGGCTCGTGGGGCGACCTGCCGTTCGACGACATCGTCAAGGTCATGCTCATCTGCGACCGCCCCGAGCTGATGGATCCGGCCGAGGAGGCGGTTTCGGCGGCCGTGTCCGGCGTCACCCTCGTCCGGTCCGAGAGCACCTACCTGGAGGCGCTGCCCGCGGGCGCGACCAAGGGCACGGCGCTGCGCGAGCTGGCCGCCTCCCGCGGCGTGGCCCTCAGCGCCGTCGCGGCGATCGGCGACAACCCGAACGACCTGGACATGATCCAGGCCGCCGGTCTCGGCGCCGCCGTCGGGGACGGCGCCGAGACCGTCCGGGCCGCCGCCGACGTGGTGGTGGGCCCCTGCGCCGAGGGCGCCGTCGCCGACCTCGTGGCCCGCGTCCTGCCGTGATCCTGACCGTCGTCGGCTGCGCGGGCACCGTCCCGGGGCCGGAGGCCGCCTGCTCCTGCTATCTGCTGGAACACGACGGCTTCCGGCTCCTGCTGGACGCCGGGACGGGCGCGCTCGGACCGCTGCAGCGCTTCGCCGACCCGTGCGCGATCGACGCCGTGGTCATCAGCCACCGGCACCGCGACCACTGCTCGGACCTGGTGCCCCTCGCCTACCTGCGGGACCGCAGGGGCACCACGGCCCGGCTGCCGGTGATCGCCCCGGCGGGCACCGAGGCGCACGTCGCCGCCCCGTCCGGCTACGCGCGGGCCCTCGACTGGCGAAAGCCGCCCGCGGGGCCGTACGGGCTCGGGCCGCTGACGATCGAGACGGCTCCGGTGCGGCACTCGGTGCCGGCGCAGGCCGTCCGGGTCACCGCCGGATCCGCGAGCCTCACCTACTCCGGCGACTCCGGCGAATGCGCCAAGCTCCTGGAACTGGCCCGGGGAACGGACGTCCTGCTCTGCGAGGCGGCGGCGGCCGTCGGCACCCCCGGCTCCGCCGCCGCCCACCTCACCCCGGCGCAGGCGGCACGCCTGGCCAGGGAGGCGGGCGCCGCCCACCTCGTCCTCACCCACCTGCGGCCCTGGGCGGACCCCATGGCCGCCTTGCGGGAGGCTCGCGAGTCCTACGACGGCCCCCTGACGCTGGCGGTCCCCGGCCTGAGACTGATCGCCTGACCGTCCGGGAACGGCGGGCGGGACGGAACCGGATGTGCGGACGGCATCGGGCTGGGCGGGACCCGGCGGCTCGCGGACCGCCAT
This sequence comes from Actinomadura sp. NPDC048021, assembly GCF_040653135.1. NCBI lineage: Bacteria > Bacillati > Actinomycetota > Actinomycetes > Streptosporangiales > Thermomonosporaceae > Actinomadura > Actinomadura sp. NPDC048021. The sequence goes on along the minus strand of NZ_JBEZJQ010000008.1, from coordinate 162,969 downwards.
CTCACGGGCAGGCCGCCCGCCCGGGCCCTCGCCGGGCGGGTGGCCCGAGGCCGGCCGGCGGCGCGCCGGCGCCGGAGGGGTCAGGCGTTGCCTCCCCACCGGGAGCCCGCGTACCTGGCGAGAGTCATCTCGATCTCCTTGCGGGAGCCCTTGAGCCGGTGGACGGGTACGACCACGATCCAGCCGCTTCCCTTGTCCAGGTAGCACAACGGCGTCCGCGGCCCCCGAGCCGCCGGCAAGGGCGTCCCCGGCAGCGGGAAGACGCAGACCGCCCACCCGGCCGGCTTCGCGCGCCGCACCACGACCCGGCCGATCTCGTGCCACCCGTAATGGACCCGGCGGCCGCCGTACCGGAGTTCGAGGCCCTCGGCGCCGACCGTCAGTTCACCGGGCCTCCAGAGCGCGTTCAGGAGGGGGAGCGTCCACACCGCGGGCTCGCGCACGAGCCAGAAGGTCAGCACGGACATGATCGCGAGCATCAGCGCGAAGAACACGCCGGCCGAGCCGACCGAGCCGGCCGCGGTGGTCACGGTCAACAGGCCGAGAGCGATCCCCGCGACGAGGCGGAGCGCGTGTCCGACGAGCGCGAGGATCACGGGAGCGACACTGGCCTCGAACCGCACGGACCCGTGGCGGTCGGGCAGCGGAGTGGTCCGGGATCGGTCGTCCTCGAAGGCGTCCGTCGCGGCGTTCACCGGCGGGAGGGTGGTGGCGCCGGTGACGTGATACCGCGTCAGCATGTCCTGCACGGGAGCGGGAAGCCACGCACCGCCCTCACCGGCCGAGGAGAGGACTCCCACCAGGTCCGCCGGGTTCGGGCGGGCGGCGGGGTCCTTGGCGAGGCAGTCCGCCACGACGCCCTTCAGCGGAGCGGGCAGAGCGTCCAGAGCGGGCGCCTTGTGCACCACCCGATAGGTCAGCGCCTCCACCGGTCCTTCCCCGAACGGGCGGACTCCCAGGGCGTAGGCGAGAACGGCGCCGAGGGCGAACACGTCGCACGCCGGGGTGAGCGTGCCCTCCGAGATCAGCTCCGGCGCCATGAAGCCGGGGGTCCCCGCTAGGGCGGTGACGCCGGAGGCGTCGACCGCCCTAGCGATGCCGAAGTCGATGACCCGCGGCCCGTCGGCGGCGAGCAGGACGTTCGAGGGCTTGAGGTCGCGGTGGACGACGCCGGCGCGGTGGACGGCCTCCAGGGCCTCCGCCAACCCCGCCCCCAGGGCGAGTACCGAGACCGGCGGGAACGGACCGTGGTCGGCGACCGCGGCGGCGAGCGAGGGCCCGGGCACGTACGCCGTGACCAGCCATGGGATCTCCGCGTCGGGATCCGCGTCGACGACGGGGGCGGTGTGGAAGCCGCCTACCTGGCGCGCGGCCTCCACCTCGCGCTTGAACCGCCGGCGGAACTCGGCGTCAGCGGCGAGACCCGGATGGACCAGCTTCACGGCGACCGGCCGGCCTCCGGGAGACGAACCGAGGAACACCTGCCCCATTCCCCCGGCGCCGAGGCGGGCCGACAGCGCGTACCGGCCGATCGCACGAGGGTCCCCGGGCCGTAGAGCGTCCACCGCAGTCCTCATCTTCCGTCGTTCGCCATCCGCACTCGACCATGGGACGTCTCCCTACTGAAGCGAACCGGTGCGGTTTCTGCCAGTGGCTCTTTCGAAGCAGGTGAGTCGCGGGGAGCGCGGGCGGCCCACTCATGTTCCCGCCATCATGCCTGAATTGCTTCCGCTCGTCTTTGACGATGCCTCCACGATTCTTTGACACTGTTCGCGGATCCGCGCCGCTCTCGACCGGCCCGCGCGGCGGGGCATGGGCGCGGCGTCCACGGCTTCGAAGGGCGCCCGCCCGAGAAGCGACCAGTAACCTCATGGCCATAACGAGCGGACTTGGGGAAGCCAGTGATCGAAACGGTGTACAGAACCGAGGACTTCCCCCCGGCCGAACGATTCGACCGCTGGCGGGAATGGATGGGGCGTACGCACGCCCCCGTGGACCTGAGCAGCGAATATGCCGCGGATTTCCGCGCTCACCAGCGCATCCTGCAACTCGGCGCGGTGACCGTGTGGCCGTCCACCGTCCAGCCGCTGCTGTCCCGGCGGACGGCGAAACTCATCAGGCACTCCGACCCCGGGACGTACAACCTCACCCTCGTCGTCGAAGGGGTGGCACGCGCCAGCTGGGACGACCGGGAGGCGGAATACCGTCCCTACGACCTGCACGGCCAGAACTCCTGGCGACCCTGCACGGTCCAGGTCGGGCGGCGTGACCAGTCCGTCAGGTGCGTGGGCGTGGAGATTCCCCGGGACGTCCTGGCGCTCCCGCGCAGGAGCGCCGATCGCGCGATCGGCCGGCCGTTGTCGGCACGGGAGGGCGTCGGAGCGTTACTGGGCGGCTTCCTCACCCGCCTCAGCACCGACACCGCCGCCTACCTGGCCACCGACGGCCCCCGGCTCGGCGCCGTCCTGACCGATCTGGTCTCGGCCCTGTTCGCCCACACCCTCGACGCCGACCGCGACCTCTCTCCCGAGGCCCACCGGCGGACCCTGACTCTGAGCATCCGCTCCTTCGTCGCTCGGAACCTGCACGATGCCGAGCTGACCCCGTCGGTCGTCGCGGCCGCGCACCATATCTCGACCAGCCATCTGTACCGTCTCTTCCAGGACGAGGACGTCACCGTCGGCGCACTGATCCGCCGCGAACGCCTGGAACGCGCCCGCCGGGACCTGGCCGACCCGGCTCAGCACGGGGTGCCGGTCCACGAGATCGCCGCCCGCTGGGGTTTCACCCACCATTCGGCCTTCACCCGGGCCTTCCGCGCCGCCTACGACACCTCCCCCAGCGACTACCGGCAGGCAGCGGTGGCGGGGGACGGAACGATCGTGCCCTAGGGGAAGGCTCAACCCTTCCTCGAAGCCGGTGGTCCCGGGGCTTCAGGCCCCGGGACCGGTCGTGCTGGGTCAGACCGGCCGCGGGTGGCCAGGCTCGTCGGACACTTGCTGTCTCACCCCTCCCCCGCCAGCGAGCCCTACTCGCTCGACAGCCGCAGGTAGCGAACCGCCTGCTGGGAGGTGAGGGAGGTGGGAAGGTCCAGGAGCTGCCGCTGCCAGATGCCCACGTTCCCCCGCCAGGTGCGGTAGAACGACAGGCAGCCGAGCGGGGAGATCTCCAGGAGACGCTTCTTGGCCTCGTCGAGGCGCCGCAGGATCCGGTCGCGATCCGGAGATCGCTCGTCCCCCACGGAAGAAGCCCCGCGCAGGCGGTCCCCCACTTCCTCGATGAAACGCGAGCGCTTCTTGATCGCGTCCATCCAGAAGTAGAGCGTGGTCACGTCCGCGCCGGAGTGCAGGGCCCGGACCAGGCCTTCGGCGATGAGCTCGCCGAACTCCTCCGTTGCGGCGTTCCGGCTGAACGGATCGTACGGCAGCTGCCGCAGCTTCCCCGCGACGCCCGCGGAGCGATCGGCGACCGCGTCGTACATGAACAGCCAGTCCTCGTTGTAGATCGCGGGGAAGTACGTGTCCGCGCGACGCGTGTCGACGAGGAGCGCGTTGCCTCCCATGAAGGTCGACTGCGCTCCCCCGGAAACCCGGTTGGCGTGACATACAACTGAATTATCCGGAAAATCGGGAACTTGAAATCCCACCACCCGATACTGCTCGGTCAGAGCGGCGGCCCTCCGGATCAGCGAAGGCTCCATGCCTCGTATGTCATCATCCAAGAAGAGGATCGTCCGCCAGCCGCACAGGCGGGCCAGGAGAAGGCCGATGTTCCTCTTCAACGCGATGTCCGTATGCTTCTCCATCACTCGCCGCTCGAAGTCGAGCAGCGGGTGACTGTGCCATGGCGGGACCGTCAGGCAAAGTGCGTTCGAGGGCAGCGCGTACCTCGTCTTGATCTCCCGCGACTGCACGGATGTGCTGCACAACAGGACGATCGTGCACTTCAACGCCTCCGCCAAGGCGATCACAGGCCCCACGCGGTGTGGAGCGACCGTGGGAACCACAATGGCGTCCACCGTGCCAGGGCCTACACCGCCGACCCCCGATAAATCTCTCAGCAGATTAATGTGCGAGCCCACATGGGACGCCTGACCAAATTCGTCAGTACTCATCTTTCCTCCGTTTGTGTTCGTCCGTGACCTGGCCACGAACGGTCCGAGAACAAGATTGATCTGGACACTACGTACTGTCCGTAAAGGAACGAGAAGGGCAACGCGCGCTTCGGGGCCGCAGGACCGCGGGAATACGCCCCCTCTCCACCGCCCGGGCCGACGCTCCGAACGGACGGGTGGCGCGCTAGGAGTTCGCTTCGATCATGTCGAGCACCTCGGACGTCGGGCGCACGTCGCCGAAGGACCGGTAGACGGTGTGCAGGGTGGCGTTGTGGTCCTGGTCGCGGCGTGCCGCGTTGGCGTCGGCGACCATGATGACCCGGAACCCGAGGGTGCTCGCATCGCGCGCGGAGGACTCGCAGCACACGTTGGTGACGGTGCCGGTGATCAGGACCGTGTCGACCCCGCGCTCCTCCAGCAGACCTGGAAGGGGGCACCGCCCCGGAAAGAAGGCGCTGGCCGCCGACTTCTCCACCAGCAGATCGTCGGCACGGACCGCGAGGCCGCGCCACAGGCGCTCGGCCATCGGCCCGGTGCCGCCGGCGGTACGGTACGCCTCGGCCGCTTCCGGTCCGAAGAACTCGTCGCCCACCGCCGTGCGTTCGCCCACCGCGGGCAGGACCCAGGCGACCGTGCCGCCTGCGGCCCGCAGAGCGTCGGCGAGCCGACGGATGTCGGGCACGATCCCCTGGCAGTAAGGGTTGGCGGACACGAAGAACGGCACCATGTCGAGCACCACTAGCGCCGTACGGGCGGGAACGAGGTGCGTGAACGCGAACCGGCGACCGCGGCGGCGTTCGTGGCGGGCGTACTCCCGGGCCTCGATCCGCCACTCGTGCCGCCGCGCCTCGTTCTCTGGCGGCATCGGCCCCTCCTCGACCTCCGGCAGCCCTAGGCTGCGGGCGTGAACTACAGCGAGCTTGAGGCCTCCATTCTCCGACTGGTCATCGAAGCCGCCGAGGAGGACGTTCGCGCTTTCGGAGAGGAGACGGTCACCCGTCTGGTGCGGCCGGAGCTGCTCAGCGGGGCGGCCGAGGACGAACTCGACGACGACGCCCGGGCGGCACTCGCCGCCGCCTGCGCGAACGTCCGGACGATCAGCGCCGCGGAGCTGCTGGAGGCGCTGACGACGATCCATGACGGCATCCTCGTCGACGACGATCTGGACATCGGAGTCCTCACCGCCATCAGCGCGCTCGGGCACTGGCAGAGCTACCTGGAGAAGGGCCGGCGCGGCGAGCTCTACGAACTCGCCATCCGCTCCATCGAGGATGTCGACCACGAGGTCTCCGCCGATCTCGACGACTTCCTCGCCACGCCGGAGATGGCCGCCGAGTACGAGCGCGTCCGCGGCCTGCTGGCCCCCGCGCGAGACGGCGGCGCCTCCGCGCCGTGAGGCCTCGGCCGGCGTCCTAGCCGGGCGCGGGACGGTCGGCGAAGACGCCGTGGAGCATGCCCGTGGCCTGCCCGACCTCGATGAGATAGCCGTCCGGGTCGCGCATGTAGCAGCGGATCTCCGCCTTGCGGTCCAGGGGCTCGGTCAGGAACCGCGCCCCCCGGGCGGTGGCCGCCGCGTGGAACGCTTCGATGTCGGCGACCCGGACGTTCATGAAGGCCGACACGGGGTCCCCGGGCTCGGGCGGCCTCAGGACGACGTCGGGCTTGTCCGGCGTCGGGCCGCCGCCGGGGTTCATGATGATCCAGGTGTTGGCCACCTTCACGATGGCCGGGTTCTCCGGGAGCACCACCTCACCGCCGAGGACGTCCGCGTAGAACCGCCTGGAGACCGCCACGTCCCGGACGGTCAGGAAATGCGTGAGCACGAGCCCCTGGCTCGGCGCCGGAAGGTCGCCTTGGTCCGGCATTCGGATTCCTCCATGTCGCAGGTACCGCCTGTCCCCGAGCCGGGGTGCGCGTCCCTCCGGAGCGGCCCGGCCGGACGGCTGCCACGCCGGGACGGCAATAGGAATTGTCCATAGTCCCGGCGGCGGAGCGCCGCCCCCGGGACTATGGACCGGGCGCGGAATCCCTCAAATTCCCGCCAAGTGAAGAAGGACCTGTCGGGCGGCGCCCGAAACCGACAGAATCGCCCGTATGACGATCACGGCGGCGACGCCGCCCGCGCACCGGGCTCCCGTCGACCTCGCCCGGGGGTTCCTGACGGGCGGCGTGCTGGGGACGTCGCTGGCCGCCCTCGTCGCCGGCATCGTCATCGAGAGGGTGCCGCTGTTCGTCACGGGTCTGGCGGTGCCCGCGGTCTACGGCCTGCTCGTCTTCCTCGCCGGGGCGCCGCGGCGCCTCCGGGAGGCGTCCGTCGCGCCCTGCACGGCGCTGGCGGTGATCGAGAGTCGGGAGGCCGTCAAGGGCGAGGAGACCGACGTCCCGGTGCGCTTCGATCTCACGGTCGCGCCGGACGGTGCGCCGGCGTACCGCGTCGAGATCAGGCAGGACGTCCACATAGCCGACCTCCCCGACTACCGGCCGCAGAGCGTCGTGGTGGTCGAGTACGCGCCGGACCGGCCATGGCAGGTGAGGATCGTCAAGCGGCCCACGCCCGAGTGGGAGGAACGGGCGGCGGGCGCGCGCATCGACTCCGCGCCCGGGCCCGCCATGGTGAGCGACCCCCCGGAGGGCGCCGCCGCCGGTTTCGCCACGCTCTTCGGCCTGCTGCTCGGCGCCGCCGCGGTGGTCCTGCTCTTCCGTGCCGACATGTTCCCCCAGGGCGGCGCCGCGCGGCAGCCCTCCCCGAAGCCGTCCGTCTTCTCCACGCCCACGCCGTCGACCACCATCGTGACGTCGGCGTCCAGCACCATGGTCCTCGGTCCGGGCCGGTCGCTGCTCGACGACGGAGAGCTGCGCCGGGCCGTCGACTCGCTCACCCAGGGCAAGGACAGGCGCCGAGCGGTCACCCTCGTCGTGCAGAACCGCCTGCTGTCGATCGTCTTTCTCCCCACTGGGAAAGAGGCCCCGCACTTCGACTTGCGTTCCGTGCCCTACGACCGCATCCCGTCCCTGGTCACGGCGGCCAGGACGACCCTCGGCGTCGAATCGCCGCGGAGCTGGCAGCTCACCGCCGACCGCGTCACCGGCTCCCTCACCATCAGGATCACCGTGACCGGCTCCGAAGGCACGGCCTCGATGGAGGCGGACGGACGCGGCGAAGTGGTGCGGCGCAGCCCGGTGCGGTGACACCCGCGGCGGCGTGTCCGGCAGACCGTTCCTGAACTGGCAGGAGGAAGACGTATGGGCTGGCACGGATACCTGGTGCTGTGGTGCGCGGTTCTGGGGACGGTCGCGCTGGTCGGCTACGGGCTGTCGCTGGCCGGGATGACCCGGGCGCAGCGGACGGTCCGGGTCACGGGCGGGATCGAGCAGGTGCGGGAGCCCCGGCACGGCGGCTCCCGGAAGGGCGGGATACCCGTGGTCGTCTCCTACCGCGACCCGTCCAGCGGACGGGAGGTCGTCGTGACGAACGACGGTGACCGGGGCGAGATGATCACCGCCGCGTGGACGGGCCGCGAGGTCGGAGTCCACTACCCGCGCGGAAGGCCGCACGCGTACCGGTTCACCGACCGGCCCCGGCGAGGCGGCCGCGGCCTGGTCGTGCCGAACCTCGCGCTCTTCCTGGTCTACGCCGGGGCGGTGGTCGTCGCCGCGATCGACCGGGGCTGGCCGTGGGCGCTGCTCGGCTTCTGCGGGCCGTGGGCCGTCGTCGGCGCCTTCCACCTGCCCGGGAACATCCGCGACACGCGCCGCCGCCGCGAAGCGCTGGCCTCCATGATCGCCGTCCAGGGCCGGGTCATCGCGGTGCTCAAGGACGTCAGCAGCGACGGGGACGGCGGCACCCTCACCACCATCACGCCGGTCGTGGCGTTCACCACGCGGGAGGGCGCGGCCGTCACCGCCCACTGCACCCAGCAGATCCCGGACCCGGGCGGCGCGCGGGGCCGGGAGGTCACGGTGCACTACACCCCGGCCGACCCGGCGGTCTTCACCCTGAACCGCGTGGCCGACCAGCGTTCCCTGAGAACGGACATCGCCGTCAACGTCGTGGGCCTTCTCGCCGTCGCGTCGGCGGCCGTCGCGGGAGCGGTCATGCTGTGACGCCCGCGGACGGCCGGCCGGACGAGTTGGGACGCCGCGGAGCGCGCCTTTAGGCTGGGGGTGTGCTGTTCCATCGCGGGCCTCTCCACCCGGCCCTCGATCCGTTCGTGGCGGGCCTCGGCTATTCCGAGTCGCACGGCCCCGCCGTCCGCGAGCAATCCATCCCGACCGGCTGCGCCCAGCTGTTCGTCAACCTGCACGCCGACGCGTTCACCGGCGGGGCCGGCGGAGCCGCGGTCCTCGGCGCGACGTCCCGGCCCTCCGTCATCGACACGGAGGACCAGCGGGCCATCGCGTGGGTCGCGTTCAAGCCCGGCGGCGCGTTCCCCTTCTTCCCGCCCGAGCCCGGTCTGGTCGTCCTGGAGGATCTCTGGGGCCGCGCCGGGGCGGTGGTGCGGGAACGGCTCCTGGAGGCCGGCGGTCCCGCCGAGATCCTGGACGCCCTGGAGTCGGTCCTTCTCGAGGCGGGCGACCTGGACCGCGATCCCGCCCTGGAGGCCGCGATCTCGGCGCTCGACCGGGGCGCCGCCGTCGGCGAGGTGACCGACCGGCTCGGCTTCACCCGAAAGCGCCTCATCGGGCTCTTCCACGACCGCGTCGGCCTGACGCCCAAGCGCTTCGCCCGCGTGCGGCGGTTCCAGCGCACGCTCCGGCGGATCCCGTACGACCGGCCGGTCGACTGGGCGGAGCTCGCGTTCACCTGCGGTTACGCCGACCAGTCACATCTGATCCGCGACTTCCGCGACATCGCCGGGCTGCGGCCGACCGAGTACCGGCCCCGCTCCCCCGACCAGCCCAACCACGTGCCGCTCTGAGGGAAATTCGTCCAATACGGGGAACGCGGGCGGCCCGCACGATGGGGCCATGAACCTTTTCCCGAAACTCGTCGTCGACGACGCGGGCCGTGCCGTCGAGTTCTACACGACGGCGCTCGGCCTCAAGGAGACCGAACGCTTCGAGACACCGGACGGGAAGATCGTCCACGTCCGGCTGGTCCTCGGGGACGTCCAGCTCACGCTCAAGGACGAGGACGCCGTCGACGCCGGGCCGGCCGCTCTGGGCCTCGACCGCTCACCCGTGATCATCAATCTCGACGTGCCCGACCCCGACGCGGTCGGCTCCCGCATGGAGGCGGGCGGGGCGACCGTGGTCTACCCCATCGAGGACCACCCGTACGGCCGCATGGGCCGGTTCCGCGACCCGTTCGGCCACGTCTGGATCGTCCGCCTGCTCGACGGCGGCTGATCGGGCCCGGCGACCCGCCGGCCAGGTCATGCGAGCGGCCGACTTCCGCAAACAGGGTCTGATACGCGCTTAGGCCCTGCTCGCGGGGTTAGGGCAGCGTCATGGTCCTTGAACTCCTGCGGCGCGGCGCGGCGCGGCGGCGGCCGGTGGTCTCCCGGGCGGGGGAACCGTCGTCCGCGCCGCGGACCACGCGGGAGCCCTGGGCGTCCGGGCGGCGGCCGTGCCGATCCGGCAGACGAGACGCGCCCTCGGCGGAGTCGGAGGCATGGCGGCGCAGGCCCTCCGCCCGGCGCGGACCGTCCACGCCTACCCGGAGCGGTTGCACATCGAGCTGCGTCACCTGCACAAGGCGGAGAGGCTGTCCGAGGCGCAGGCCTTGGAGCACGCCGTCGAAAGGCTTCCCGCCGTGCGCTGGGCGCGGGTCAACTCGGCCCTCGGGCGATTGATCGTCCACGTGCCGGAGGAAGTCTCACCGGAGTCCGTCCTGGAGATCGTGGAGGCGCTGGACGCGGTCCTGGGGGGCGAGGAGGCCGGGGGATCCGCGGCGCTCCCGACGGAGCTGGTCCTCGGCGCCGACCTGGTGGGGCTCGCGATCACGGCGGCGCAACGGGTGCTGGGGCGGGCCGTGCTGCCGTCCGAGGTCGCGGGCCTGGTGGCCTTCGCGGACGTGGTGCCCGTCCTGCGCGGCGTTCTGGCCCGGCTGGTTCCGGGTGCGCCGGTGGAGCGGTGGCTGCCGCTGACGCAGGCCGCCGCGCAGGCGTTCGCGCCCGGCGGGACGGGGCTCGTCGTCGACGTGGCGCAGCGGCTCTGGCAGCGCCGCGAGGCCGCCGCCACCGGCCGGCTGTGGCGGATCGCCGAAGCCGAACTGACCGGCGCGCCCGAGCGGGCCGGATGCGCCCCCGTCTCCGGCGGTCGTTCCCACGACCTGCGCGACGGGCCGCCGGAACGCCACGCGGCCCGGATGCTCTCCGTCGGCCTCGGCGGTCTCGTCCTCGGGGGGCTCCTGACCGGCAGCGCGCGCCGCGCGCTGGACGTCGGGGTCGCGGCGGCGTCGAAGGCGCCCCGCGCCGCCCGCGAGGTCTTCGCGGCCGAGCTCGCCGCCCGGCTGGCCGGCCGGGGAGTGCTGCCCCTCGATCCGGCGGCGCTGCGCCATCTGGACCGGATCGACACGGTGGTGCTGGACGCCGACGTCCTGCGGGCCGCGGACCTGGTGGTGGACGAGGTCGCCGTGCTCGCGGACACGCCGGAGGCCGAGGTGGCCCGGCGCGTCCACGCGCTGCTGGCGCCCGAGGCGCTGGACGAGGTCAGGGAGGCGGACGGGTGGTCCCTCGGTCCCGTCGCGCGCGTCCTGCCCGGCGGGGAGACTCCGGCCGAGGGCCGGGACCTCCCCGGTTCGGGTCCGGTGCTGGCCCTGGCCGAGGGCGGCCGGCCGCGCGCCCTGATCCGCATGCGCCGCTCCCTGCGGGAGGAGACGAACGCCCTGGTGACCGCCGCGCGGGAGGCCGGCACGAAGATCGTCCTGGCCGGTTCCGGCGTCGAACTGCCGCTCCCTCCCGACGAGACCGCCCCCGGCGGCCCGGACCTGGCCGCCACCGTCCGCGCACTTCAGGAGGGCGGCGCGGGCGTCCTGCTGATCTCCCGCGATCCGGCGGCGCTCGCCGCGGCCGACGTCGGTGTGGCGGACTGGGCGGACGGAGCGGGCGGGGCGCCGCCCTGGGGCGCGCACCTGCTGGTCCTGCGGGATCCGGCGGCGGCCGCGCACGTCGTCGATGCCGTCGCCGCCGCGCGCCGCGTCAGCGAGCGGGGCGTCACGCTCGCATGGTCGGGCACGGGCGTGGCCGCTCTCCTCGCCCTCACCGGGCCGTCCGGAAAGGCGGCCGACCGCGCTCTGGCCGCCGTCAACGGCGCGGCGGCCCTGGGCATGGCCTACGGCGCCTGGACGGCCCGCGAGGTGATGCGGCGGGTTCCCGCGCCGGCGCTGCCGTCCACGCCGTGGCATGCCATGCCCGTGGAGGCGGTGCTGGAGCGCCTCGACAGCCGCGCCGGGGGCCTGTCCGAAGCCGAGGCGCGCGACCGGGGCGAGCACGGCGCGGACCGCGCGCGCCCCGGAGGGGGCCGCCGGGCGCTGCCGCGGGCCGTCGTCCAGGAGCTGGCCAACCCGCTGACGGCGGTGCTGGCCGCGGGCGCGGCCGGCGCGGCGGCGGTCGGCTCGCCGGTCGACGCCGCACTCGTCGCCGCGACGATCGGCCTGTCGGGCCTGGTCGGCGGCCGGAAGCGGGTCTCCGCGGACGAGATCATCGCGAGGATCTCGGCCAGGTCCGGCGAGCCGGTCGGCGTCCTGCGGGACGGCGAGGAGACGCGGGTGCCGGCGAAGCGGCTCGTCCGCGGCGACGTCCTGGTGCTCGCCGCCGGGGACGCGGTCCCGGCCGACTGCCGGATCGTCACCGCGAACGGGCTGGAGGCCGACGAGTCCTCGCTCACCGGCGAGTCCCTTCCGGTGGCCAAGGACACGGCGCCGACTCTGGCCCGGCACGTCGCCGAGCGCGGCTGCATGCTCTACGAGGGCACCACGATCGCCGCAGGAGACTGCACCGCCGTGGTGGTCGCGCTCGGCGACGCCACCGAGAGCGGGCGGGCCATGGCCGCCGCGCTGGCCGCGGGCCCCCCGTCCAGCGGCGTGGAGGCCCGCCTCAAGCAGATCACCGAGGCCACGACGCCGATGGCGGTCGGAGCGGCCGTCGGCGTCGTCACCTCGGGCCTGCTGCGCGGCGGCCCGCTGCGCCGCGCGCTGTCCGAAGGCGTCAACCTGGCCGTCGCGTCCGTCCCGGAAGGGCTTCCGCTGCTGGTCAGCGCCGCCCAGGTGGCCGCGATCCGGCGGCTCGCCGAACGGGGGATCTTCGTCCGCGACCCGCGGACCATCGAGACGCTCGGACGGGTCGACGTGCTGTGCTTCGACAAGACCGGCACCCTGACCGAAGGCCGAATCACGCTCGCCCGCATCGCCGACCACCGCCACGACGGGGAGGCCGCCCAGCCGGACGACTCTCTCCGCGGCGTCCTGGCCGCCGCCCTGCGCGCCACACCCGTCCCCGGCAACGGACGGCACAGCCACGTCACCGACGCCGCCGTGGACGAGGGAGCCGCGCGGGCGGGCGTGGACCGCGACTTCGGCGGTCCGTGGAAGCACATCCACAGCCTGCCGTTCGAGCCGTCGCGCGCCTTCCACGCGACTCTCGGAACCTCCGGCGGCGAGCGCACCGTGTTCGTCAAGGGAGCCCCGGAGGTCGTGCTCCCGCTCTGCGCCCGCACCCCGGACGGCGAACTGGACCGCCGCACCCGGCGGCGCCTGCGCAAGCACGTCGAGCGGCTCGCGTCCGGCGGCCACCGCGTCCTCGCCGTCGCCGAGCGCCGCATGCCGGACGACGGCGAGACGGTCGGCGAGAGCGAGCTGGCCGGCATGACCTTCCTCGGGCTGCTCGGGCTCGCCGACACGGTCCGCGCCACCGCCGCGCCCGCGGTCGCCGACCTCCGCGCCGCCGGCGTCCAGATCATCATGCTCACCGGCGACCATCCGGCGACCGCCGCGGCGATCGCCGACCAGGTCGCCGGCGGGGGCGTCGAGCACCGCGTCATCACCGCGGACGAGATCGACCGGCTCGACGACCACGCCCTGTCGGAGGCCCTGGTCGGCGTGGACGTCGTGGCCCGGTGCACCCCCGTCCACAAGGTCCGCGTCGTGCGCGCCCTGCGCGGACGCGGCCGCATCGTCGCCATGACGGGCGACGGCGCCAACGACGCCGCCGGCATCCGCCTCGCCGACGTGGGCATCGCGCTCGGTCAGCGCGGCACGGCCGCGGCGCAGGCGTCGGCGGACATGATCGTCGCCGACGACCGGCTGGAGACGATCGTCTCCGCGCTCGTGGAGGGGCGCGCCATGTGGGCGTCGGTCCGCGAGGCCCTCGCCATCCTGGTCGGCGGCAACCTCGGCGAGATCGCCTTCACCCTGCTCGGCTCGCTGACGACCGGCCGCGCTCCGCTGTCGGCCCGCCAGATGCTGCTGATGAACATGCTCACCGACCTGGCCCCCGCCCTGGCCATCGCCGTCCGCGTCCCCACCCGGGACGCCACCACGGCCCTGCTGGCGGAGGGCCCGGAGACCTCGCTCGGCTCCGCCCTGACCCGCGACATCGCCCACCGCGCGGTGGTGACCACGCTCGGCGCCCTGGCCGCCTGGGTGGCCGGGCGCCTCACCGGCCCGGCCGTCCGCGCTCGCACCATCGGCCTGGTCGCGCTCATCGGCACCCAGCTCGCCCAGACGCTCAAGGCGGGCCACGACGACCGCGCCGTCCTGCTCAGCACGCTCGGTTCGGCGGCCCTCCTGGCCGTCATCGTCCAGACGCCCGGTGTCAGCACCTTCTTCGGCTGCGTCCCCCTCGATCCGCTCGGCTGGGCCACCGCCGCGGCGGCGATCGCCGCGGCGATTGCCGCGGGGCGTCTCCTGCCGTCAGGGGACGGACTCCGCGGCGGCGAGGGTCAGGGCGCCGACCAGGGCCGCGCGGGCGCCGAGGGATGAGGACCGGACCTGGACCCGGTCGCTGATCGCGGGCTGGGCGAAGCGGCGCAGGGACTCGCGGATCCCCTCCAGGAGGGCGTCGCCTCCCGTGGCGAGCTCCCCGCCGATGACGAGCATCGCGGGGTCCAGGGCGTTGCACAGGTCGGACAGGACGCGCCCGAGCCGGCGCCCCGCGTCGGCGACGATCCGGGCCACCACCGGGTTGCCGACCAGGGCGTCCAGGGAGAGGTCGTCGGGCCGTTCGGGCAGCGGGAGACCCGCCGCGATGAGCTGCCGCCACACCTCGCCGATCGACACCACCGACTCCAGGCAGCCGCGCTGCCCGCACCGGCACTGCGCCCCGCCCTCCTGGATCAGCGTGTGCCCGATCTCCCCGGACGCCCCGTACGCCCCGGTGTACCGGCGGCCCGCGAGGATCAGCCCGGCCCCGATGCCGTGGGACGCCTTGACGTAGATCAGGTCGGACACGTTCCGCGCGGCCCCGTGCGTGTGCTCGGCCAGCGCGGCCAGCTCCGCGTCGTTCGCGATCAGCACCTCGCCGCCGAGCCGGGCGGTGAGCTCCTCCCGAGGCCGGACGCCGGCCCAGCCCGCGAGGATCGTGGCCGACTGGATCCGGCCGGTCGCCTGGTTGATCGGCCCCGGGATCCCCGCCACCGTCCGCAGCACCGACCCGGCCGCGACCCCCGACCGGTCGAGCAGGCCGGCGACCAGGGCCCCCGCCCGGTCGAGCGCGTTGCCCGCCGAACCGTCCACGTCGACGGGCGCCCGGTCCTCGGCGACGATTTCCTGCGACGTGGAGGCGAGGGCCGCGGAGACGTGGGTGTGCCCGAAGTCGATGCCGACGAGATGGCCCGGAGGGCGATGCGGCGACAGCGGGGAGGACGGCCTGCCGCGCCCCATGCGCTCGGCTGCCGGATGCTCCTCCACCAGCCCCTCGGCCAGCAGCCCCCGGACGATCCCGGCGACGGTGCTCGGCGCGAGCCCGGTGCGGCGGCTCAGCTCCTGGCGGGTCGCGGGGAAGGACTCGTTCAGCGCGTCGAGGATCGCGCGCCTGCTGCGCTCGATCCTCGGGTTCGGTGGGTTGGGCACCGGACGAGGATAGCGAATTAGAGCGCTGAATATTCTAATTAACGCGCATTAAGAGTGTTGACCATAGAGTTTCGCCCAACTTACGATCACCGGACCGTTTGTGGAGCGTTCCCATCGCCTCCACCACCCCCCAGGGAGACGCAAATGGACCGTGCAGGCGCGAAGAGGCGAAGAAGACGGGGGGTGTCGCTCGTCATGGCGGCCCTCCTCCTCCCCGGAGGGATCGCGGTGGCCCCGGCCCGGGCCGGCGAGCCCTCCCCCTCGGGCGGACTCGCCGAGGCCGCCGGGGAGGACGCCCAGGTCGTCCGGTCCCCCGACGGGGATCTGCGGGTGGCGATCGCCGCCGACGACGGGCGGCTCACCTACAGCGTGAAGGAGCGCGGCAAGGTCCTGGTCGGCGCGTCCGGGCTCGGCATGGATCTCGCGGGACGGCCCAGCCTCACGCGGGACATGTCCATCCGGTCGGTCGAACGGCGCACGATCGACGAGACGTGGAAGCCCGTCTGGGGGACGTCCAGCAAGGTCAGGAACCACGCGAACGAGCTGACCGTCCACGCGGTGCAGGCCGGGACCGGCTTCGAGCTCGACCTGGTGTTCCGGGTCTTCGACGACGGGGTCGGATTCCGCTACCACTTCCCGGGACAGCCCGGCCTCGACGCCTACACCGTCACCGCGGAGCGGACGGAGTTCGCCTTCGAGCCCGGCGCGAGGAGCTGGTCGATCGCCGCGGGCACCAACTGGACCGCCGACGAGAAGCACTACCGCGACCTGCCCCTGTCCAGCGTCCCCACCGCGCAGACGCCCATCACCGCCTCGCCCGCCGCCGACTCCTACGTGGTGGTGCACGAGGCCGACCTGACCGACTACCCCAGCATGACCCTGAAGGCGGTGCCGGGACGGCCCGGCGCGTTCTCCAGCGACCTGATCAGCCTCCCCGACGGCACGAAGGCCAGGCTGAACGGCGAGTTCTCCACGCCCTGGCGCACCCTGACCGTGGGCGAGCGGCCCGGCGACCTCGGCGAGTCCCACCTGATCGAGAACCTCAACGACCCCTGCGCGGTCTGCGGCGACACGTCCTGGATCAAGCCCGCGACGTACGTCGGCGTCTGGTGGGAGCTGCAGCGGCGGGCCACCACCTGGAACGCCGGGCCGAACCACGGCGCGACCACCGCGCGGGTCAAGCAGTACATCGACCTGGCCAAGCAGGCGGGCGCCGGGTTCGTGCTGGCCGAGGGCTGGAACACCGGCTCCGGCGGCTCGTGGTCGGGCCAGGACTTCCTGACCCCGCAGCCCGACCTCGACCTCCCCGAGGTGCTGCGGTACGCCAAGGCCAACGGCGTCGGGTTCATCGCGCACAACGAGACCCGGGGCGACGTCGACTACTACGACCGGAACCTGGAGAAGATCTTCTCCAGGTACGAGGCCCTCGGCATCCACTCGATCAAGACCGGCTACGCCACGAAGTACCTGCTCGGCGGCGTCAACCGCAGCCACTACGACCAGGAGGCCGTCCGGCACTACCAGCGGGTGGTGGACGCGGCGGCCCGGCACCGCATCACCGTCGACGCCCACGAGGCGATCAAGCCCACCGGCCTCGCGCGCACCTACCCGAACATGATGACGGGCGAGGGCGTCGCGGGCATGGAGCAGCACAACTACATGGGCGCGGCCGGCAACCCGCCCGCCCAGGCCACGATCCTGCCGTTCACCCGCTTCATGGGAGGGCCCGCCGACTACACGCCCGGCGTCCTCAACGTCACCTGGGACCCGGCCCGCCTCGGGACCCGCGTCCAGACCACCTCGGCCGCGCAGCTCGCCCTGTATCCGACGTTCTTCAGCCCAATGCAGATGCTCGCGGACACCCCGGAGAACTACGCCGCCCACCCCGGGTTCGCCTTCCTGAAGGACATGCCGGCCACGTGGGACGAGACCCGCGTCCTGGACAGCGCGATCGGGGACTACACCACGACCGCCCGGCGGAGCGGCCGGACCTGGTACCTCGGAGCGATCACCGACGAGAACGACCGGACCCTCCAGGTGCCGCTGTCGTTCCTGCCGGCCGGCACGTTCGTCGCGGAGACGTACGCCGACGCGCAGGAGACCACCTGGAAGGGCGACCCGCTGCCCGTCGAGATCCGCAGGACGCTGGTCAGGTCCTCCACCCGGCTGTCGATGTCGCTCGTCGGCGGCGGCGGCCAGGCGGTCAGGCTCAGGCCCGCCACCGCCGGCGACCTCCGCGACCTCTCCCCGTACGCCGCGCCCCGCGCGGACTACGGCTCCGTGGAAGCCTCCCTGGACCAGGGCACTCAGCGGCTCACCGTGAAGGCCCCGCTCACCAACGAGGGCAGCACCGTGGCCGAGTTCCAGGCCCGGGTCTTCCTCGACGGCCGCGCCGCCGGCGAGGCCCAGCGCGTCCGGGTGGCGGGCGGCGGAACCCGGACCGTCGAGTGGACGCTGCCCGCCTCCGAGGTGCCCGACGGGGACTTCGGGGTCGCGGTGGGAACGTCCGGCCCCGATTCCGGCAGGCCGGTCCGCGTGGAGCAGCCGGGCTCGCTGCTCGGACTCGTCCAGGACCTGCGGCGGTCCGGCAAGATGACGCCGTCGGCGGCGGCCGACCTCCAGCCCGCGATCGTCAAGGGTGAGGCCCTGCTCCGCCGCGGCGACGCGACCGGCCGTCTCCTGGCGCTGCAGGGCGTGCGGCTCGCCCTCTACGGGTTCTCCCTCGACGACGTGAGCGCGGAGGCCCGCACCGCGATCGACGGCCGCCTCACGGCCCGGCTCGGCGCACCGGAGGGGCTCCTCTTCCTCGCGCGCAAGGTGCGGGTGGCGACCGACGAGGGGGCCGTCGACCCGGCCCTGTCCGGCAGGCTCGCCGCCGAGGTCAGGACCGCGGTGAACGCCGTGGCCGCACGCGACACGGCGGGGATGAAGGAGGCCCTCGACCGGTTCGACGCCCTGGTGGAGGCCGCGCAGATCACTCCGGACGTCGCGGCCGGCCTGCTCGCCACGAGCCGGGCGCTCGCCGCCGAACCGCGCACGATCGAGGCGGAGTCCGCGCAGCTCGTGAGCGGCGCGTGCCGGCGCACCGACCACACCGGCTACACCGGCACCGGCTTCGTGGCCTGCCTGAAGACCAAGGACAGCGGCGTGCGGTTCGACGCCCCGGTCACCGCCGAGGGCCTCTACACGGTCCGCCTCCGCTACGCCAACGGCATGGGCTCGACGCGGACCATGACGCTCGCCGGCGGGACGCGGTCCGTCCAGCTCCAGCTCCCCGACCTGGGGTCCTGGGACGCGTGGTCGGAGCACCGGGCCGGCCTCCACCTCGCCCCGTCCGCGCCGCTGACCTTCGTCTACGGACCGAACGACAACGGCAACGTCAACCTCGACTCGGTCACCATCGAACCCGAGCTGGGGGTCGTCCAGCGATAACCGGCGTCCCCCCACACCCGGCGGCGCGGGCCGGCGGTGCCCGAAGAGTCCCAGCCGAGACTCCGGACGGCACCGCCGGCCCGCGCCGCGTCAGGGGACGCGGCGGCGCGTGCGGGATCGTCGCGTGTACTCCTGGCCGAGGGCGAAGAGCAGCCAGGTGAGGGCGGTGGCGTCGTCGACGATTCCGAACGGCAGGAAGACGTCCGGGATCAGGTCGACCGGCGAGACGATGTAGACCACCGCGATCACCATCGCGACGATCTTGCCGGTCGAGGTCCGGTAGTAGGCCTGCGCGGCCGCGCCGGGCGACCCGACACGGCGCCGGACGCGCAGCCGCAGGATGCCCGCGACCAGCAGGACCGCGCCGACGGCCATGACGGCGGCCCCCGCCACGGTGAGGTCGACACCGCCGAGCTCACCGTCCGCGGTGAGAGCCGGGACGGCGCCCGCGACGACGAGAAGAAGCCCGAGCCAGACCATGCGCACCTCCGGGGGGACGTGTCCTCCGGTATTGCCGTCTCAGACGCGTTCACTCGGAGGTCGGCGGAACGGTGCGCGCCCCGGGGCCGATCAGTTGAAGCAGTCCTGGTTCTTCAGGCTCAGCGCCATCATGGTGACGTGCCCGCGCTCCGCCTCGAACTGGTACAGCGCCCGGTGGTTGCGGGGCGCGGTGACGTCCCAGAAGCCGTGGACGTCGCGACGGACGCCCGGATAGGCGCGCCTGAGCTCGGGGAGCGTGGAGCCGACGTGGACGCCGCGCGGAGTGCGGGCGCCGCGGGGCGGCTGGATCATCGCGACCCCGTACTTCTTGGAGACGTAGACCGACAGGTCGTCGCGGCCTGTGGGGTGGCCCTTCAGGTCGAAGCCGTCGCACCACCGTCCGGTGGACTTGCGGACCAGCATCCCGGTGCGAATCGCGGCCCGCTCGGAACTGCCGATCACCAGAGCACCGTAACCCTGGGAAGTGAGCTGGACGGGTTCGGCGGCGAGCTTGGTCACCGTCCCGGCCATGGCTGGGGCGATGGTGAAGGCGAGGCTGAGGGCGGCGGTCGTGCCGGCGAGGGCCATGGTGGAGAGGCGCATGAGCTTTTCCTGTTCCCGAGTGTTTCCTGGGACGTCGCGGTCGCCTCTCTCCTTCCCGCACGGTGCTCACTTCAATACGGAGCGTGACCAAACCTGCTGTGCCGGAAGGTCAGTGCTGCGTAGCCGCCGGGCCAGTCGACGGAGGAGGAGACGCGCAGGACGTTCAGGCGCAGGAGATGCAAAGTGCCGCGGCGGGCCGGGCCGCGAGCCGTCCGGCGCCGATCGGGCGGCCGCAGGACGTGCAGACGCCGTAGGTTCCCGCCGCGAGCCGGTCCAGAGCGCGGTCGAGGTCGTCGAGACGGCCCCGCGCCGCCGCGAGCAGCGCCTCCACGTGGGCTCGCTCGAACCCGAGGGTCGCGCCCTCGGGATCGTGCTCGTCGTCCACGGCCGACAGCCGGGCCGACTCCACGATGCCCTCGCGGTCGCGGTCGAGCGCGCGGACGGCGGCCAGCGTGCGCTCGCGCTCGGCCTCCAGCACCTCGCGCGTCCGCGCCGCTTCCGCATCCGTCCTGTCGCTCATCACCAGAAGAACCCCCCGGCCGGAGTCCGCATTCCCCGTCAAGCCGGCGCGGCTGCCGAGTCGCCGGTGAGCGGCATTTTCTTAGCACGTTGTCCATTGTGTTTTGCACACTCCCAGAAATCCGTCCATGTCCGGTCGCGTCGTCAGGGGCGGCGGGACGGGGGCGGAGGCCGAGCGGCCTCGTGCACAGCGCCGGACGGCCCGGCGGCGCCGTGGCGGCGGGGCCGTGCCCGCCTCACCCCTGCCGACCTCGGCCGAAAAAAGGCGGCAACCTTCCCCCAACTCCGTGCGTCACACCTAGCGGATCCTTAGCACCACTTATTCGTCACAACGTGAATATGACCCGAGGGGGCGCTATCTACACGGAACAGGCTGGAGCGCCAGCGGAAGAGACATTCACCCTCCAAAAGTCATCTTTCGGGCAATCCGGTCGGGTCATGGTCACTTTCGTGCAGGGCGGGCTGCGGCACGAGGACGCGCTCCTCAGCCACCGCTACGGCCGCGCCGACGACCGCGACGTCCTGCTCAAGACGGCCCTCACGCCCACCGGCGCGAAGTTGCTGCGCCGCGAGGCCGAGGTCTACGACCGGATCGGCGGGCGGCAGGCGTCCGCCGGGCGGATGATCGGCTTCCGGGCGGCGCAGAGCCCCGTGTGCCTGATGGTCACCCGCCGCGGCGTGCCCGTCTCCCGGTGCGACCCGGCGCCCCGGCTCGACGACGTGCAGCTCGGCCGGGCGGCGCGCGACCTGTTCGGCGCGCTCGCGTTCCTCGCCGACCTCGGCTTCGCGCACCGGGCCGTCTCGGCGGACACGGTGTTCTGGGACGGCCGGCGCGTCGAGCTGCACGGCTTCGGGCACGTGGAACCGCTCGGCCCGCCCGAGGCGCTCGCCGGATCCGCGCTCGGCACGCCGACGGGGCTGCCGGCCGGCGACGTCCCGGACGTCCAGGCCGCCGCCCACCTGCTGCTGCGGCTCGCCATCGGCTCGCCCGGCGGCGGCACGCCCGCGGCCCTCGTCGCCGAGCTCGCCGAGGTCGACGCCGACCTCGCGCAGGTGCTCGAACCGGCCTTCCACGCCACCGGCGGCCATGCCGTCTCCCCCGGCGAGATCAGGGACCGGCTGTGGCGGAGCCGCCCGAAACCGCCGCCGCCCGGGCACGTCCCGGAGGACCGGCGCGATCCGGCGGCTCCGCCCCGGCGCCCGTCCCCTGGCCAGGCGCCCCCTCACGCGACTCCGCAGGCGTCCCCCCAGGCGGTGCTGCCCGAGACCAGGCCGCGTTCGGCCGTCCGCGACCTGCGGCACGCCGCGGAGGAGAGCGGGCGGGCCGAGTTCCGCGAGCTGCGCCGCCGGCAGCGCGAGTTCCGCCGGAGCCGCCGGACCGCGGCCGAGCCGCCGCGGGCGCGGGTGCAGGCGAGCCCCGTCGCGCCGTCCGGAACGGCCCCGGACGGGACGCCCCCCGGCGGCGCGGGCGTCCTGCTGCTCCTCCTCGTCCTCGGGGTCCTCGCCGTGGCCCTGATCGTCACTGCCGTCCTGCTCGTGAGGTGACCGTGAGCGACCCCGAACCCCCCAGGCCCAAGCTTCCGCCGAAGCTCGACGGCCCGGCCTACCCGCTGCCCGCCGCGAACCCGGATCTGGACCTGGACCCGGTCACGGCCCCGGGCCTGGACGCCCGGCCGAGCGGCGCCGCGCCCGGCGACGCGCCCGCCGGCGCCGCGGCGGCCGGCGGCACCGCGGCCGACGACACCCCCTACGACACGCCCGAGGCGGGGACGAGCCGGGACACCGGCGCGGAGTCCCCGCACCGGCCCCGGGTGCCCGGCCCGCCGGACGGCCCCGACCGCACCATGGTGTGCCCGTACTGCCTGAGCGAGTTCGACTGGAACAGCGCGCCGCTCGTCGACCGCACCGTGGACGGCGAGGAGATCGCGCTGACCCGGGAGTCCGGCGAGAGCGACGTCCGCTGGCGCACCCGGACGATGCACGCCTGGCGGGTCTGCGAGGCCACCGGCAAGGACCACTTCGTGCCCGCGTCGCTCGGCGGCATGACCGTCCTGATCGTCGGGATGGTCGGCACGTCCGGGTCGGGCAAGTCGCACCTGCTCGCGGCGATGACCGAGGAGCTCGACCAGTCCGCGCTGAAGATCTCGCACCGGCTGGACGTGCTGCCGCTCGACCCGCGGCTGCAGCGGGAGCTGTTCGCCAGGAACCGCTTCGACCTGCTGCGCGACCGCAGGCCCCTGCCGGTCACCCGCCGGGCGCTGAGCCCGGAGTTCACCTGCGCCTACCGCATCACCAGCGGGCACACCGGCCGGCAGTACGCGCTGCTGATCTTCGATGTGCCGGGTGAGATCTTCAGCCAGGGCCACACCCGCGACGACACCCCGTTCATGAGCATCGCGGACGGGCTGATCTTCGTGGCGGACGGCACGGAGCTGGACGTCCGGCACGGACGGCACACCGGCGACCCGGGGTTCACCGCGGTGCTCAGCCACATCGACCACGTCCGCGCCGGGCGGGGCGGGGAGTTCCTGCCGCTGCCCGCCGCGCTGGTGATCGCCAAGTCGGACACGCTGCGCGCGTTCAAGGAGGTCGACCGGTGGCTCGACCGCCGGGACGACCTCGAACTCGGCACGGTCGAGGAGGAGTCCGAGGACGCCTACGCGCTGCTGCGCTCGCGCGGCGCGGGGTCGTGGCTCGTCCCGGTCCAGAAGTGCGAGGACGCGACCCTGCACTTCGCGTCGGCGACCGGCGTCGGCGTCGACATGGAGAGCGGCGAGTACCCCGAGCAGTCGTTCCGGCGGCAGCGGGTGCTGCGGCCGCTGCTGTCGCTGCTGGCGATGAAGGGCGTGCTGCCGCGCGAGGTGCTCGGCGCGCCCGCGGACCGGGAGGGCGTGGCGTCATGACGACCGGTCCCCTTCCCCCGTCCGGCCGCGTCGACCAGATCGTCTTCGCCTGGTCGGACCGGCTGCTGGCCGGCGGCCGCGGTCTCGGGCCGGTCGCGACGTCGCTCGGCGCCGACGGGCTGCGCGTCTGGAACGAGCGGCTGGCCGGCGGCGACGTCGCCGTCGGGCAGTGGCTGTCCGGCGCGGCCGAGTGCGCGGCGCTCGGCGCGCTGCGGTTCGGCCGGCAGGGCGAGCACGGCGCCGCGCTGCGGCTGGTGCCGGCCCGCGACCCGAACGGCCGTCCCTCCCAGCTCGTGCACGCGCTCGTCGGCCCGGCGTCGGTGGTGGACGCGGCGCTGGTGCTCGGCCTGCACCGCTGGCCGGACTGGAGCACGCCGGAGCGCCTCGGCGCGACGCCCCCGGACCTGGAGGCGCTCGACGCGACCGCGCTGTGGGCGCACGCCCGGGCCGGGCTGGACGAGCCGTCGGCGCGCCGCGACGCGCTGGCCGGCCTGCTCGCCGGGGTGCTCTCCGCGCCGTGCGACTCGTACCTGGCCGAGATCTCCCCCGACGACGTCGGCCTGGTCGCCGGGCTCGTGCGCCGGCTCGACGGGATCGCCGGGACGGCTCCGCTGACGATGCTGCTGGGCGCCCAGGTCACCCGTCCCGAACTGCGGCCCCGGCTGCTGGCCGTCGGCCTGCCGGACGCCAGGAACGGGCGGACGCCGCTGACGACCAAGGGCGGCGCCGACCCCGGCATCGCGCGGGTGGCCGGGCTTCTCGCCGACCTGCCGCCGACGTCGCTGACCCGGCCGCGCGCTCCGCTGACGTCCACCGCGGCCCTCGCGGACTGGGTGGAGGCGGAGCACCAGCGGGCCACCGGCGTCCTCGACCTCGTCGACCGGGCGATCGCGGGCACGCTGGACGAGCCCGCGCGCCGCTACCTCAACGGCCCGGACGGGCAGGAGCGGCTGCGCGCCGACCTGCGCAACGCCGGCATGGCGCAGCTCACCGACCGGCTGCTGCGCTGGACGGAGGCGAAGCCGACCGGGCTGTCCGAGGCCGCCCGGACGCTGCGGCAGATCGCCGCCGAACGGTACCTGGCCGACGCCGGCGAGGACCACGACACCGCCGAACGGCTGCTCCAGGCCGCCCGCCGGATGGGCCTCACCGCGGCGGAGGCGAGGCGCGTCCTCGCGAACTGGTACGCCGGACTGCCGAAGGCCACCTCGGCGGACCAGTACAGCGCCGTGTACTTCGCGATCGGCGCGGGCCTCGACCCCGCGTCCGACGACACCTTCGCGCGGCTCCTCTCCGGCATGAAGGCGGTCACCCTGCTGGACTGGAGCAGGGTGCTGGCGCCGAGCGACCACGTCAAGGCCGCTCCGCACTTCATGCGCGCCGCGTACCGGCAGTGGAGCCGCGGCGACCGGCGCGGCGACGAGGACGTCCGCGCGCTGATGCGCGAGACCGAGATGTTCCACGAGACGATCCACGCCATCGTCTCGGGCTGCGGCCTGCGCACGGAGGACGAGGTCGAGCTGTACCGGACCGTCCTGCACCTGGCGTACGGCGACCCCGTCACGGACCTGGCCCCGGTGCTCGGCGCGCTTCCCGCCGACGCGGAGGCGACGGAGTTCCGGCCGTGGGCGGCGCTCGCCGACGTGCTCGGAGGCGACCGCGCCCACGTCTTCCAGCTGACCGCGCAGGCACGCCGCCGGAAGGCCCCGCCGCCGGTGCTCGAGGAGATGCTGGGCGTCCTGTCCGGCACCGACCTGATCCAGGGGCTGGCCGAGCAGCCCGGGCAGCCGGGCCTCCTCGAACCCGTGTGCCAGGTGGTGGCCAAGCGCAGCCCCACGCCCGCCGAGAAGCGCGCGGCCTGCGACGCGGCGCTGGCCAGGCGGTTCCTCGCCGACCTGGTGGAGAAGGCGTGGCCCGACGAGCCCGACCTGCGGTTCAAGGCGTACACCCTCCTGCTCCGGGCCGTCTACAAGGCCGGTGACCGCTCGAAGGGCGGCGGGCTCACGCCCGCGGAGGTGGACGAGCTGGTGCGGGCCGGCGGCACGGCGCCGTTCCTGCTGACCGTGGTCGCCCACGCGGCGCAGGACGCGGTCGTGCCCGCCCTGCTGCACGCGGCCCGCGGGCAGGCGGCCGACCTCGGCCTCTCGTCCGACATCACCGCGTACACGCTGCGGGGGCCGCACCGGGCCGCCGAGACGCGGACCGCGAGGAGGACGTCCGCCCCGCCGGCGCCCGCCGGCGGGCCGCAGGCGGGGCACGCGCAGCACCCGCACCCGACGCGGCCGGTCGGGGACGGCCCGGCCCGCACCGCGCCCCCGCTCCCCGAGCCGCCGATCCCGCCGCAGCACTTCTCGTTCGACCCGCCGCCCGCGCCCCCGGACCATTTCGCGTCCGGCCCGGAGCAGGAGGCGCCGTACGACGACCGGCACCCGATCGTCGCCTGGATCGCCGACCGCACCGTCCAGGAGTGGGCGATCGCGGTGGCCGGCCTCGGGATCGTCGTCCTGCTCTGCCTCCTGCTGTTCGGCGGCTCGGACGAGACCCCGCCGCCGCGGCCGGCCGCCCCGACCGTGACCGTCACCGTCGCGCCGTCCGCCGCCCCGACGGCCGCCCGGACGACCGGCCCCGAGAAGCCGTCCGGCGAGGGCGGGACGCCGTCCGGCGACGGCCGGTCCCCGCAACCGACGACAGAAAAGACCCCCTGATGGCGCCTGGAGCGACGATCAGCCCCACCGAACCCCTCACCTCCGACGACATCCTGAGCGGCATCAGCGCGCGGTTCCACCGGTACGCCGACCGGGCGCTGCGGGACTCCCCCGGGGAGGCCGCCAGCGGCCCGGCCCTGCTGAAGCGCCTCGCCGACGACCTCGACCCGGCGGGCGGGCCGCCGCCGACCGGCGTCGACCTCGTCGCCGCCTACCCGGCGGACGCGCTGCTGCCCGACCCGGCGCCGCGCCGGTGGCTGGAGACCACGCTGTTCTGGGGCCGGTTCTTCCAGAACGTGCTCGTCTTCGCGCCGATCGTCGTCACCTGGTGGAAGCTGCACGACGCCCTGAACGCCTACGGGCGGGCCCACAGCGAGGGCTCGTTCCTGCTCGGCTGGCAGGCCGGCTCGTTCGACCCCGACCACATCCGGCGCGGCGTCCAGGACTTCGCGCCGCTGTCGGAGACCGCGTGGTGGGTCGTCCTCACCGTCCTCGTCGTCATCGCGTTCACCGCCCTCGTGACCACCTGCGAGAACCTCCTCGACCGTCCGCGCTACGAGGCCGAGCGCGTGCAGATCGCGCAGGACGTCGCGCTCGCCTCGCACCTGCTGTCCGGCTCCCGGGACGGCCAGGTCACCTACCGGGACCTGCAGTCCCTGGTGCAGCGGATGGAGACCAGCGTGGGCGGGCTCATCGGCCGCCTCGCGGGCACCGCCGAGGACGTCCGCGCGGCCCTGGAGGGCAGCACGGGCAAGCGGATCGAGGACGCCGTCCAGACCTGGATCGACAAGGCCGAGTCGCTGGAACGGGCGATCGCGGCCATGCAGGCCCCCGCCGAGACGCTGGAGCGCTTCCGGAAGCTGCAGGACGACATCGCGGCCGGGCAGCGCGAGCTGCGCGCCGAACTGGCCGCCATGGTGACGCAGGTGGAGCGGGCGACGCTCGCGACCACCGACCACGCCGAGGCCGCACAGCACTACCAGGACGCCGGCAACGCGGTGCTCGCCGACGCGGTCGCCCGCCTCTCCGCCGGCACCGACCGGCTGTCGAAGGCGCTCGAACAGCTGGAGTACCTCGTCGACGACACCCGCGAGTTCGTCGCCTACGTGCGGCACGACGGCGGTGCGCACCGGTGACGGGGCCCGCGCGGGGGCGCGCGTCCCGGCGGGGACGGCGGACCTCCCGGTTCGGCGCGGTGCACCTCGCCGGCTGGCTGTTCGCCGACCTGATGCTCGTGCTGTTCCTCGTCGCCATGGCGGTGCAGCCCCGCGCGGAGCTCACCACCGGCCTGCCGGAGCAGAAGAAGCCGCGGCCGTCCGGGCCGCGCGTCCTCGGCCAGGACTTCTGCGACTTCCTGATCCCGGTGCAGGCCGAAGGGCTCCTGTCCGGCTCCGGCGGGGCCCGCGCCGACCTGCTGAAGAAGGTCGACGAGGCGCTGCGCGGCGAGCACCCGTCCTGGCTGTACGGCGACGAGATGCGGCGCGAGGACGCCCGCCGCGCCTGCCTCCGGCAGCTCGAACAGAAGCTCCAGGTCGGCTTCTTCCTGGCCTACGGGGCGCGGAACGACACCGGCAGCGGAGTCGCCCTCGGCAAGAACGCCGCCAAGGCCGTCAGGTCCGGCAACCCCCGGTTCCGCGAGGCGATCTACCGGGCCGCGTGGACGGGCGGGGAGGGCGACGGCTCCGTCCAGCTCGTCGTCTTCTTCTACCAGAACTGATCGACACAGGGACGTGACGGGGTGACCACCGAAATCGCACTGCTCGAAACGCCGTCCGGCGGGGGGCGCGCGGAGTTCGCGCTGACCCTCGACCAGGGGAGCCGCGTCGGCGCCCGCTACAAGAGCCACTACGGCACGGTCCGGCCCGCCGGCGGCGGCGCCGAGGTCGAGTGCGTCTACAAGGTCGCCACCGGCGCCATGGGGAAGCGCGTGCTCAGCAACGAGGTGGCCGTCTGGGGCGGCCTCCGCATGGAGGACGTGCGCGCCGACCAGTTCGGGACGCTGCTCGGCTTCGACGTCGACTCCCCCGACGCCCCGGCCCGGCTGGTGCAGACGCGGCGCGGCCGTCCGCTCGCCGGGACGTCTCCCCTTCCCTCCGAGCGGCTGCGGCGGCCGGCCCACGACCTGTTCACCGCGCTCCGGGTGCTCGCGGACAACGCCTACGCGCTGGGCGAGCTGTCCCCCGGGATGCTCCTGTGGGACGGCAGGGGGCTGCAGATCGCCGACCTGGGCAACGCGGTCGGCCAGCCGGACGACCTGCGGGCGGCGCGGGACGTGCGCGCGGCGGCCGGGCTGCTGTTCTGGCTCGCGTCGGGCGAGGAGTCGTCGTTCGGGCCGGACGGCGCGGGGCCCGCCGACGAGGGCGAGCTGCGCTGGCTGATCCGGCACCACCCCGACCTCGGCATGGTGCTCCGGCCCGTCTTCGACGAGGAGGTCCCGACGGCCGCGGAGGTGCTGGCCCGCATGGAGGGATGGCCGCCCTCCGGCGACACGACGGAGCGGGACGTGCCCGCCGGGCACGACTCCCCCACCGAGCAGGACGCCCCCGAGGACGACGACACGCGGACTGTGGAGATCCACCCCGGCGCCCGTCCCGCGCGGCCCGGGCAGACGAGGCGCACCGCGCAGGCCGGGCCGCCGGAGCGGGCCGAACCGAAGCCGCCGCCTCCGCCGGCGCCCCCGGCGACGGACGCCGGCGCGCGCGCCATCGAGAACTACCGGAGGGAGAAGCAGTGGCTGGGCCAGCGGAGGAACGGCGCGCCCGCGCACGCGTCCAGCGGGTCGGCGCCGTCCTTCCATCGGGCACCTGGCACGGGACCGGGAACCGGACGGCCGGGCGCGCCTCCGGGGGTCGGCGTCCCCTCGCTGCCCCGCGACTTCCCGTTCCGCGTCGGCGACGACGGCAGGCGCAGACCGCACCCCCTGCTGGTGTGGCCCGTGGTGTTCGTCCTGGTCGTCCTAATTCTCCTGGTGGTGTTGTGACATGATCGCCCCGCCCTGGCAGCCCGGCCCCGCCGCGTACCCCGGCCCGGAGCCGCGCGCCCGCACGCTCTGCCCGTACTGCCTGAACCACATCGACTGGTCCGACTACGGCGAGGTCCCGCTCGTCAAGAACACCCCGGACGGGCCGGAGGTGCTGACGCGGGCGCCGGACGAGCCGGAGGTCCGCTGGCGGCACCGGACGCTCGGCGCGATGCGGCAGTGCCACGGCGAC
Source organism: Actinomadura sp. NPDC048021 (assembly GCF_040653135.1). Classification (NCBI taxonomy): domain Bacteria; kingdom Bacillati; phylum Actinomycetota; class Actinomycetes; order Streptosporangiales; family Thermomonosporaceae; genus Actinomadura; species Actinomadura sp. NPDC048021. The sequence continues at coordinate 133,990 of NZ_JBEZJQ010000008.1, read as the reverse complement.
GGCGACCCGCACGCCCTCCCGGCCGACTACGGCGACCTGGACCCGCTCATCATCGGGCTGGTCGGCGCCAGCGCGGCCGGCAAGACCCACCTGCTCACCGCGATGATCGCCCAGCTCGAACGGCGCAAGGCCATGCTCGCGCCGGAGCTGCGCATCGAGCCGCTCGACGGGCACCTGCGGCAGCGGTTCTACGAGGAGCGGATCCGGCCGTTCCTGGAGCAGCGCCGCGTCCTGCCCGCCACCCGCCGCACCGCGCGGGCCGAGTTCGTGTACGCGCTGCGCGTGTCCAGCGAGTACACCGGGCGCACCCACGCGGTCGGGTTCTTCGACGTCCCCGGCGAGCACTACCACCGGTACGAGTACGAGGACACCCCGTTCCTCAGCCTCGCCGACGCGATCCTCTACGTCGCGGACGGCCAGCAGCTCCGCACCGGCGACGACTGGAACCCGTGGGTGCCCGACCCCGGCTTCACTCACGCGATCACCCAGCTCCTGCACACCCGGCAGTCCCGCGACGGCCTGCTGCCGCCCGGCGCCATCGTCGTCGCCAAGTCCGACATGCTGGCCGGAGTCGACGGCACCGTCGCGCACTGGCTCGCGCGGGACGACGAGACGGTGCTCGGCGACCTGCGCACCGTCGAGGACGAGAACGAGGCCGCCTACGCGTTCCTGGACCGGCACGGCGCCGAACTGTGGCTGGCGCCGTTCCACTCCGGCTCGCCCACCACGCTCCACTTCGCGTCGGCGTCGGGCGTGCCGCCGATCACGGAGGAGGGCGTGTTCCCCCACCGCAACTTCCGCCCGACCCGGGTGCTGCGCCCGCTGCTGTCGCTTTTCAGCGCCACCGGGCTGGTCCCCCGGATCGACACCGAGGAGCCAGGCCAGTACCTGTGAGCCGCCCCGGCGCCCGCCGGGGGCGGTCAGCGCCGGTGCGGGCCGGGCCCGCTCGCGGCGCGCCAGGCGTGCGGCGCCAGGAGCTGCGCCACCACGAGGTCGGCGCGTCCCTCCACGGTGGCGGGGTCGGCCGCCTCCGCGAGCCGCAGCCGGTCCGGCCACCACGGGACCTCGCGCGGCACGGCCGCGGCGAGAGCGCGAACCCGCTCCGCGGCGTCGGCGAGCAGCGTGAGCTCCGCCGCCCACGCCCACAGCATCGGCCACTCCCGCTCGGACGGCAGCTCCGCCGGCGGCCGGCCGGGACGGCCGCGCACCACCCGGCCGCGCAGCCAGCTCAGCTTCCCCTCCGCCCGCGCGACGATCTCCGGGACGTCCGCGTGCACCCGGTCCAGGACGGCGCAGCGCCCCCGGCAGCCGGGATGCCCGCAGCGGTGCCGGGCCGCGTCGGCCAGCACGCCGCCGTCCACGACCTCCCGCAGCAGCTCCCGGTCGGCGGGCCCGCCCCGGGCGAGTCCGAGCAGCCCCGGCGCATCGATCGGACGGCCCTCGTAGCGCGGCGTCACGTCCGGGATGACCTGCGCGGTCAGCCTGATCAGCGCCCGCCGTGCCCGGTCGCCGCCCAGCCCGCGCAGGTACCGCACGTCGGCGGGGTCGGCGCCCTGCCGGACGAGCCAGTCGGCCAGCCGCCCGCCGTTGCCGGCCAGCCAGGCGGCGCCGTCCCGCCAGTTCCGCTCCAGGTCGTCGGCGAGGCCGCGGACGTCCCGGTAGGTGCGGCCGTTGAACCGCGGCGGCCGGTGCTCGTCCGCGACCCACGCCACCACGTGCTCGTACGTCCAGCGCCGCGCCGGGTCGACGACGAGCAGCCCGTCGATGAGCCGCCGCCACTCCGGGTCGGTCACGGCGTCCAGCGCGGGCCGCCGCCCGGCGCGCAGCAGCTCCCGCACCCGCGCGGACGGCGTCCCCTCGTAGGGCGTCCGCCCGAGGAGGAGCTGGTAGGCGATGATCCCGAGAGCCCACCAGGCGGCCGGAGCGCCGCGGCGGCCCCGCGCGGTCTCGGGCGCGGCGTAGGCCCAGGTGGTCAGCAGCCCGCCCGGATCCCGCCCATGGACCCTGACGTTGCGGGCTATTCCCCCGAAGTCACCGATCAGCAGTTCGTAGGGATTCCGGGACCGCACCAGGATGTTGGCCGGTTTCACGTCCGTGTGCGTCAACCCCATCGCGCCCAGCCAGAAGTTGAGGCATTCGGCGAGTTCGGCGACGATCGCCCTCAGTTCCGCGTCGCCGAGCGGAAGGGCGTCGCCGATCAGCGCCTCCAGCGAACCGTGCGCGCAGTACTCCTGCGCCATCCAGCCGACCTCGGCGCCCTCCACGACGAGATTCCCGTAATCGTGGATCCGGGGGACGTGCCTGGTGGCCTCCAGCCGCCCCAGCACAACGAGCTGGTCGGTCTCCAGCCGGGAGTCCCGGTGCACTTTGACGACGACCAGGTCGGCGCCCCCGCACCCGCCGTGGAGCGGCTCCGCCAGATGGACGACCGACTCGGCGCCGACCGCCTCGATCCGGATCGGCCGGAATCTCTCCCGCAATGCCACCGGAAAGTCACCGGCATCCCCGGTAACGCCGCCCAGCCCCAAAGAACGACCCTCTCCCCGTCCGCCCCGTCCCCCGATCCTATGACGGCGGACCGCCCCGAAATGGGTCGTCCGACACCGTTCCCAGCAAATCGCCACAACGGCCGTGCGGCAGCGGGCGGGCGACCTCGTCCTTCCAGCGCAGGGTCGACGCGACGGCCGTCTCGCGGCACGCCGTTGACCACATGATCGACGGCGCGGAAGATGGCCGCCATGGACGCTCCGCGCTTCGTCTGCCTCGACCCTGACGGCACCATCGGCGGCGGCTGGCTGTACGTGGTGGTGGAGGCCGGGACCGGAGTGGTCTACCAGCAGCAGTACGGCGGCAACGTGAACCGGCAGGGGCAGGTGGAGGGCTTCCTGGTGCCGCTGGCGAGCCGTGACGGACTGAGCGCACTGCGCACGCTGTTCGAGAAGGACTTCCGCGGTGCCGGCACCTGGAACCACGCCTGGCCAGCCGATGCGCGAGGCAGGCTGGAGGAGATCATCGAGGCCGTCCGCTACTGGGCCTGCGACGGCAACACCGAGCAGCCGCACGGCCTGAGGTTGGACGAGAGCCGGATGCGCGAGGTCGACGAGGCGTGGGTCCCGGTCATCACCCCGGACGGCCCCGGGGTGCTGGTGTGGCCCAACTCGGACTGAACACCCGGTGACGGGGTTGCCGACTGTACTGACCTGTGGTGGTGAGATCAGGCAACCCCCTTGGGCTGTGAATTCACGCTAGACGCAGTAAGAGACCATCGTGATCGGGCCTTGGGCCGCCCAGTCAGGAATGATCCAGTCGTGGAAGGACTTTCCTTCCACGAAGGCGCACTGGCTGTAGTTCATGCCGTCGGCATACCGTAGAGAGCGATTTCCCCCGTACAGGGAGCAGTTGTAGCCGACCCCGTGCCAGAAGCCCTCATCGTCTCGGTACACGCGGACCGTCCTGATGCAGGGATCCGCTGCTCCGGCCGTTGCGGCGGTCACGCGGGCGGGTGTGCGGCTGGGCGGGCCGGCGGCGGTCGTCGCGCCTGCCGGGACGGCCGCCAGGACCAGCACGGCCCCGGCCAGGGCCGCCGGAGCGGTGTACCGGCGGCTTCCTGCACCGCGGGCGGGGGAACTGGTGACGAGCTCGGAGCGTGCGGTGAGGTCACGGTTGGCTCTGCGCATCATGGTCTCCGTCGTGATTCGGGTTCGATCCAGACGCTGCCACGCTCCCCCAGGGCGCTATCGCCCCGGTCACTTCCTGGTCACCCCGCATCGTCTTTGGCCGCTCCGGGGTGGCTCGTTCACTGCACCTGTGCCCGTGTGGTCCTCTCGGCGAGGTGGTTCCCGATGATCCAGCCCATGCCGAAGGCGGAGAGCAGCCCGTTCCCGGACAGGTAGCCGTCGGAGTGGGGGCCCGCCAGGCCGCAGGCGGTGCCGCCGCCCGCGTACAGGCCGGGGATCGGCGCGCCCGCCTCGTCCAGGACGCGCCCGGACGGGTCGATGACCAGCCCGCCCTGGGTGGCGAGCAGGCCGTGGGTCACCCAGGCGAGATGGTACGGGGCGGTGAGCCGCCGCCGGCCGGGCAGCGGGGCCAGGGCGCGATCGGCCTGGCCGGTCGTCAGGTGCAGGGAGGCGGCGAGGTCGCCGAGGGTGGCGCGGTCCTGGACGGCGCCGGCGGCGAGGCACTCGCGCATCATCTCCGACTCGCGGGTGGCGGCCATCGCGGCGGCGTCCCAGATCATCGCGGCTCGTTCGCCGGGCTGCCGCCGCAGGACGCCCGCCATGGACGAGTAGCCCTTGGACTCCTCGTCGACGAAGCGCTCGCCGTCGAGGTTGACCAGAACGGCGCCGTTGAACGGCAGGGCCGGCGACACGCGGGTGCCGTGGTCGACGACGACGAGCCCGGACCGCAGGCCGGCGCCCATGTTCCGCAGCCGGGCGCCCAGCCGCAGGGCCCAGGGCAGGGCGTCGCCGGTGGAGGTGGAGACACCGCCGTAGAAGGGCGTGCCGAGGTGCGGCAGATGCTGCTCGACCAGGGCCTCGTCGGCCGCGAAGCCGTCGGCGGCGAGGACGACGGCACCGGCCCGGACGCGTTGCAGGGCGCCGTTCTGGGCGACGACGACGCCGGTGACCTCGCCGTCCCGCGAGACGAGGTCGACGGCGCGGGCCTCGTCGACGAAGGCGGCGTTGTCGCGGGCCGCGAGCAGGGCGCGCAGGTGCCGCATGAGCCGGGCGCCGCCGAGGCGCCCGGTGTCGGTGTGCAGGCGCGGGGCGGTCATCCCGGCGCGGGGCATGTCGGTGCCGATCTCGATCGGGTAGCCCGTGTCGGCGAGCCACTCCACGATCCGCGGGGCGGCGGCGCAAAGGGCCTCGACCACCGGGCGCCACTCCTCGTCCCCGCTGGCGCGCAGGATGTCCTCGGCGTGCCGTCGCGGCGAGTCGTCGATGCCCGCGGCCGCCTGGAAGCGGGTGCCTCCCGCGGCGAGGGAACCGGACGAGATGGCGGCGTTGCACCCCTCGCGGGCGGACCTCTAGAAGACGGCGACGACGAGGCCGGGGTCGCCGGCGGCGCGCAGGGCGGTCATCACGCCGCAGGCCCCGCCGCCGACGACGGCGACGTCCACCTCGATGTCCCAGGTCACGCGAGGGTCCCGTCCGTGCCGTAGAAGCGGCGCGCGGCGTCGATCAGCGGGCGCGGCGGGCGCGCGCCGTAGAAGCCGGTCCGCGCCGGGGCCAGTCCGGTGGCGCGGTACTGCGCGGCGCGCAGCTCCGCGACGCGGACGCAGGTGCCGAGGGAGTCGAGGACCGGGACCTCGTCCACGCGGGACAGGCCCTGGTCGGCGAGGAACACGTTCAGCGGCCCCTCCCCCGGGACGACGACGTTCGCGCCGGCTTCGATCGCCTCGCGCGCGGCGCGGACGAACGCGTCCAGCAGCGGCTCCGGGTCGGCGTACGCCGCCATGACGTCGGTGAACTCCGCCTCGACCTGCACGATCGGGCCGACGAGCCCGTCCAGCCGGTAGTTGCGCAGGTTGCGCCGGAGCTGCGGTTCCAGGGCGGCGATGAAGTTGACGATCCCGACGCGGTCCCCGAGCGCCGCCGCCATCAGCACCGAGGTCTGGCCGAAGGCGACCACGGGGATGTCGACGACCGTGCGGACCTCCTCGTACGCGGTGTCCGGGATGGTCGCGATCAGGAAGGCGTCGTAACCCTCGTCCTGGGCGCGCAGCGCCGCGTGCACGAACTGCTCCCTGTGCAGGCCGGCGAGGTAGGCGTAGCCGATGTGCGTCCCGGGATAGTCGGAGGGGTAGGTGCCGGGCCTCATGCCGTGGAGGTCGATCTCGGTGCCGGGCGCCGCCTGCGACCGCAGGTGGCGGGCCAGCGCGTCGCGGTAGTGCGGGACGTCGTCGAGGACGGTGAAGGACTGGTGCCAGATCCGCATGTTCACACCACCGCCGCGGCGCGGGCGGCGGCGTTCGCCCCGGCGATCCGGCCGAACGTCGCGCCCCGCAGCACCGATGTCGAGCCGGTGTAGTTCGAGTAGTACAGCCCGGTCAGCTCGCCCGCCGCGTAGAGGCCGTCCATGGGGCGGCCGTCGCGGTCGACGACCTCGGCGGCGGAGGTGGTCTTGAGGCCGCCGAAGCTGAAGACGTTCGCCGCCATGATCGGGTAGGCGGCGAACGGCCCCTCGGCGACGGGCCGGCTCCAGTTCGACTTCGGGACGTCCAGCCCCGCCGTCGCGAGTCCGTCGGGCCGGGCGTGGTCGAAGCCGTCGGAGGGAGGGCAGGCCGCGTTGTAGGCGTCGATGGTCGCCTCGACGGCCGCGGCGGGCAGGTCCAGCCGCCGCGCGAGGTCACCGACGGTGTCGGCCGTCACCGGCGGGACATCGGTGCGGACGCCCGCCATCAGGTTCGGCACCGCGAGGCTCCGCTGGTCGAGGACGACCCAGGCGACGCCGCCGGTCTGGGCCTGGACGGCGCGGGTCGTCCGCTCGTACCAGGCGTCGACGGTGCCGCGGGCCTCGTCGACGAACCGCCGCCCCTCCTTGTTGATCAGGACGCCGTAGGGGAAGCAGAAGATCGCGGCCTCCGGCTCGCCGCTGCGCGGGTCGACCGGCTCGGCGTGGAACAGGGCGAAGTTCCCGGCGGTGGCGGCGCCGAGCGCGAGCGCCATCTCCAGGCCTTCTCCCTTGTTGTAGTTGCCGCCCTTGGCGACGGGCCGGCAGGTCAGCGCCCGGTCGCCGTGGTAGCGGGCCATCAGCTCGAAGTTGCCCTGGTAGCCGCCGCTGGCGAGGACGACCGCGCCCTCGAACACGGCGGGGCCGTCCGGGGTGTGCGCGACCACGCCGCCGACGCCGCGGCCGGAGGGGACGAGGCGGCGGGCCGTGGTCGCGAAGTGGAACTCCACGCCGAGCCCGCGCGCGGCCTCCCCCATCGTCTCGACGATGGCCAGGCCGCCGCCGACCGGCGCCATCCGGGTGGTCGACCGGGTGAGGAACGGGGTCGGCACGAAGTCGAACCGGACGCCGTGGCGGGTCATCCAGCGCAGGGTCGGCGGCGCGTTCTCGGCCAGCGCGGCGACGTAGTCCGGGTCGACGGTGTGGGTGGCGCGGTACAGGGCGCCCTGCCGCCGCGGCGGGAGGGCCGCGTCGTTGACGATGGACGGGTCGGGGTGCCCCATGAAGTCGTCGACGAGGGCGTCCTCGAAGCCGTCCGCGACCTCGTCGAGCGACTTCATGCGCAGGAAGGCCTCGGTGTAGCGGGTGTTCCCGCCGGTCTCGGCCTCCGGGGAGCGTTCCAGGAGCGCGACGCGGGCGCCGTTCTCGGCCGCCGAGACTGCGGCCGACAGGCCCGCGACCCCGCCCCCGACCACCACGACGTCGTAGCGGTGCGTCTGTTCGGTCATGACGGCGTTCCTCTCAGAAGGCGAGCTCGGCGGAGCCGATCACTGACCCGAACAGCGGCAGCATGTTCGTCACGGAGAACTCGTGGAAGTCCGGGCGGAAGGAGGCGCACATGTCCTCGACCACGGTGACCTGGAGGCCGGAGTCGGAGGCGTGCCGGGCCGCGGACTCGACGACCAGGTTGGTCGCGACGCCGCCGAGCACGACCTCGGTGACGCCCTCGGCGGCGAGGACGTCCCGCAGCGGGGTCCCGACGAACGGGTCGACGCAGCCCTTGTCGACGACGGGCTCCCCCGCGACCGGCGCCAGCGCCTCGACGATCCGCGCCTCCGGGGAGTCGGCGAGCATCGCGCGCTGCTCCTCGTAGGGGGCGAAGCGGGGCAGCCGGTTGGTGCGGAGGCGGTAGGACGGGTCGAAGGCGAGCCGGACGTGGACGACGAGCGTTCCGGCGGCGCGGGCGGCGTCCAGGACGCGCCCGGCCGTCGCGAGGACGCCGCGTTCGGCGATCTGCGCGGCGAGCGGCGGCATGCGCAGGTGCGGGCCCTCCTCGCAGAGCGCGACCTGGTAGTCGAGCATGAGCAGGGCCTTGGTGCTGGTCATTCGGAGTCTCCTCGGAGGGGTCGGGCTACCAGGCGGACCAGCCGCCGTCGACGTACACGACCTGGCCGGTCATGTACGAGGCGGCGGGTCCGGCGAGCAGCAGGAGGGGGCCGGCGAAGTCGGTGGCCGGGTCGCCGAGCCGGCCGAGCATGGTGCGCTCGCCGAACCACCTGAGCCGGTCGGGGTCCGCGCCGAGCGCGGCCGTCATCTGGGTGGGGTAGAAGACGCCGGGCGCCAGGCAGTTGACGTTGACGCCGTGCGGGCCGAGCTCGGCGGCCAGCGCCCGGGTCACGTTCACGACGCCGGCCTTGGACGAGTAGTACGCCGACTCGGGGACGGGACCGACGCGTTCGGCGTAGACGGTGGTGAGGTTGACGATGCGGCCGCCCGAGCCCTGCCGGGTCAGCGCCTTCCCGGCCTCGCGGCCGACCAGCCAGGTGCCGGTGAGGTTGACCCGCACGACCCGCTCGAACTCCTCGACCGAGGTCTCGTCGTAGGGCTTGCGGAGCATGACGCCCGCGGCGTTCACCACGACGTCGAGCCGCCCGTGCTCGGCGATGACGTTGCCGAGAAGCGCGGCGACGGACGCCTCGTCGGTCACGTCGACCTCGTGCGCGCTGGCGCCGCGGCCCTGCGCGGCGGCCGGGTCGCGGGCCGTGGCGGCGAGGTCGGCGGCGCGCGACGGCAGGTCGGCGACGGCGACCCGCGCGCCGGCGCCCGCCAGCGCCCGCGCCGCGATCTCGCCGAGGCCGCCGGCGGCGGCGCCGACCACCAGGGCGACCTGGCCGGTCAGGTCGAACGCGGGGTTCACCACTGGAGCTCGCTCTCCTCGTCCGCGGCGTTCCGTCCGGCGAGCCGGCCGAACACGCCGGACTTGCCGATGGAGGTGCCGGTCATGTAGCCGGCCCCGTGGAATCCGCCGGTGATCTCGCCGGCGGCGTAGAGGCGCCCGATCGGCTCGCCCCACCAGTCGAGGACCCGCATCCGGGTGTCGACGGTGAGCCCGCAGTACGTCGCGAGCACGACGGTTCCCGAGGGGTGGGCGTAGAACGGCGGGCGGTCGATCGGCGTGGGGTCCCCGACGCCGCCGGACAGGTGGGCCCGCCCGAACGCGTCGGCCCGCCCGTCCCGGAGCGCGGCGTTGTACTCGGCGACGGTGCGCTGCAGGGAGCCGCCCGGCAGGCCGATCGCGGCCTCCAGGCCGGCGACCGTCCCGGAGCTGAGCAGCATCCCGGCCCGCTCGCGCCCGGCGAACTCGTAGATCGGGACCTCGTCGTTGGCCAGGGCCATCGTGCGGGCGTCGAAGACCTGCCAGGTCGTCACGCCGGGCTGGGCGAGCGCGGCGTCCCCGATCTCCTTGTAGTTCCGCGACTCGTCCACGAAGCGGCGGCCTTCGCGGTTCACCGCGATCGCGCCCTTGTAGACGGCGAGGATGCCGGTGCCGTCCTCGTCGGGGTGCTCGACGTGGTAGTGCCCGTACGTGCCCTTGATGTAGGGGGTGTCGCGCAGGCCCGCCCCGAGCGCCATGGCCATCTTGAGGCCGTCGCCCTGGTTCCCGGCGCCGCCCTGGCGGAGCGCGTTCTCCATCTGCGGCGCGAACGCGGCGAGCAGCTCCGGGTTCATCGAGAAGCCGCCGGTGGCGAGCACGACCGCGTCCGCGAGCACCTCGCGGCCGTCGGCGAGCCGGACGCCGGTCACGCGGGCGCCGTCGTGCAGCAGCCGGTGCGCCGGGGCGCCGAGCACGACCCGGGCGCCGCGAGCGCCGGCCGCCGCGAGCAGCAGGTGCAGCATGCGGGTGGTGTCGGCGGGGTGGCTGCGCGGCGCCGACTGGCCCGAGGCGGCGTGGATCTCGCCGTAGCGGACGCCGTGCTCCTTCAGCCAGCGGTACGCCGCCAGCTGGTGCTCGCAGTACAGGTCGATGAGCGCCGGGTCGCCGCGCCCCCGCCCGACCTCGACGAGGTCCTCGCGGAGCAGCTCGACGGAGTCGGCGATCCCCTGCTCGGCCTGCTCGTCGGTACCCGCGAAGGCGGACAGCCCGGCCGACTTCACGGTGGACCCGCCGATCTCGCCGGTCTTCTCCAGCAGCAGCGCGTACCGTCCCGCCTCGGCCGCCGCGAGCAGCGCGGCGCATCCGGCGAGGCCGGCCCCGAGGACCAGGACGCCGACGCGCCCGGGCAGGTCGGTCTCGACCGGCAGGCCGGGCAGGGCGCTCACGAGAGGCTCCCGAACTCGCGGTCCAGGGCGGTCTCGGCGGCGCTGAACCGCGGCAGGTTGAACAGGCTCTGCCGCTCCTCCCAGTCCGCCATCCGGCCGGCGCGGGACGCGGTCTCGCCGTGCTCGCGCAGGTGCGCCAGCGCCTCGCGGCCGGCGAGCTGCATCGAGCGCATCAGGTAGTTGGCGAACAGCACGACCCCGAAGCCCAGCTCGGCGTAGCGCGCGACGTCCAGCTGCGGAGTCCTGCCTCCTTCGACGACGTTGACGATCAGCGGCACGCCCGCCAGCTCGCGCCCGACCAGCGCGAGTTCGTCGACCGTCCGCGGCGCCTCGACGAACAGCGCGTCGGCGCCGGCCTCGGCGTAGGCGCGGCCGCGTTCGACCGCCTCCTCGATCCCGTGCACGGACCGGGCGTCCGTCCGCGCGATGATCACCAGCGCGTCGTCGGCGCGCGCCTCGCACGCCGCCGCGATCTTGGTCTGCATGTGGCCGGACGGGATCAGCGCGTGCGAGTCGAAGTGGCCGCACCGCTTCGGCATCTCCTGGTCCTCCAGCTGGAGGCCGGCCACACCGGCGCGCTCCAGCAGGCGGACCGTGCGCATCGCCGCCAGCGGTCCGCCGTAGCCGGTGTCGGCGTCGCAGACCAGCGGCACGCGGGTCGCCTCGGCGAGCCGTCCGGCGTGGTCGACGACCTCGGCCTGGGAGATCAGCCCGATGTCGGGAAGCCCGAAGCCGGCGTTGGCGAGCCCGGCGCCGGTGGCGTAGACGGCGGCGAAGCCGGCCTCCTCGACGAGCCGGGCGCCGAGCGCGTCGGTCGCGCCGGGCAGCACCAGCGGCTCGACCGGCGCGCCCGGCGCGGCCGTGGCGGCGGCCAGCGCGGCGCGCAGCTCCAGCCGCTTGTCGCGGGCGGTCGGGCCGGGGCCGACACCGGTCAGCGATGCGAGCAGGCCCGGCTCCCAGGGCGGGGTGTGGGGCACGTCAACTCCTCCATGGAGCGATTACTACAGACACTTACCGTGACAGCAGTCACCAGGTCGGCGCAACCCTCGCGGTTCCGGCCCACCTTCCCGCAGACTCCCTCCACCAGAGTCGACATCGCGAGTTGTCGCAGCACATCAGCCATGTACGAGAGCTCGTCCCAGCGCCCTGCACCTGTGGTCGCAGTCACAGAATTCTGCGGCCACCTCTTGCCTTCCCCGGAGCGATCGCTCTACGGTCCATGTAGTGACTGCTACAGAGATGCCGGTCACGCTCTCCCGTTCTCCGCGACCCGAAGGAACGTCACCGATGACCGTCCTGGACGAGATCCGCCGGCTGGAGCCGGAGTTTCGCGCCGAGGAGGACCTTTCGGCCGACCAGCGCATGCTGACCGGCCGGGCCTTCACGCGCATGCAGGAGACCGGGCTGATGCGCGGCCTCCAGCCCAAGCGCTGGGGCGGCGCCGAGCTGTCGCTGCGCGAGCACCTCACCGGCGTCTACGAACTCGGGCGGATCGCCCCGTCCGCGGGCTGGGTCGCCGGCGTCATGGGCTCGCACCCCTGGCAGCTGGCCCTGTTCCCCGAGGAGACGCAGGCCGAGATCTGGGCGTCCGACCCGGACTGGAACGCCTCCTCCTCCTACGCCCCGACCGGGAAGATCGAACCGGTCGACGGCGGCTACCGCGTGCACGGCCGCTGGTCGTTCTCCTCCGGCTGCGACCACGCCCAGGGCGTGATCCTCGGCGGCTTCGCCGGGAAGGTCGAGGTGGCGCCCGGCGTCGAGGTGCCGAACTACGGGTCCGCGCTACTGCACCGCGACCAGTACTCCATCGAGGACACCTGGCACGTCCGCGGCTCCCGCGGCACGGGCAGCAAGGACATCGTCGTCGAGGACGCCTTCATCCCGGCCCGGCGCTTCCTGTCCAGCCCGCTCTACGAGTACAACCCGGAACGCCCCGCGCCCGGCATGGAGACCAACCCGAGCGCCCTCTACAAGCTGCCGTGGGCGGTCATGTTCAACCTCGTCCTGGTCGCGCCGATGCTCGGGCTCGCCCGCCGCCTCATCGACGACTGGACGGCCGACACCCGCGTCCGCAGGGCGAACTGGGGCGGCACCTACGCCGACGACCCGCTGATGCAGATGCGCCTGGCCGAGGCCGAATGGGTCCACGACGCCGCCGTCATGAAGATGTACGACGCGATCGACACGATCACCGAGGCCGCCGAGGCCGGGGTGTTCCTGGACAAGCGGCAGCGGGCCCGGCTGCGGTGGAACATCACCCGCGCCTGCCAGCGGACCGGCTTCGCGATCAACGACCTGATGCGGGCCGCCTCCGGCCGCACCGTCTTCGTCGACCACCCGCTGCACCGCCTCTACCAGGACGTCATCGCCGAACTCGGCCACGCGTTCCTCGTCTCCGACGGCGTCGGCCAGTACTACGGCGCCGCCCTCCTCGACTCTTCCGCCCCGGAGGTCATGCTGTGATCACGCAACTCGCCTACCTCGGCATCGCGTCCCCGAACTCCGCGGAGTGGCGCGACTACGCCCCCCGCCTGCTCGGCGCGACCATCGCCGGCGACGGCCCGGACGGCGCCGTCCGGGTGAAGGTCGACGACAAGGGCTACCGGGTCGCCGTCCACCCGGCGGAGCAGGACGAGCTCCGGTACGTCGGGTGGGACTGCGGCAACGAGACCGACCTGCGGTCCTACGCGGCCGAGCTGCGCGGCAAGGGCGTCGAGGTGCACGCCGGCGGCGCCGAGGAGCTGAAGGAGCGCCAGGTCGCCGAGCTGTACTGGTTCACCGACCCGTTCGGCAACCGCCACGAGATCGTCTGGGGGCAGTTCTCCCAGCCGAACTCGTTCTTCCCCGGACGCCCCATGCGCGGCCGCTTCGTCACCGGCGACCTCGGCCTCGGCCACGTGGTGCTGATCGTGCCGGACCTCGACCGCGCCAACGCCTTCTACGCCGAGACGCTGGGCTTCCGGCTGTCGGACCGGGTGAAGAGCGACGTCTTCAACCTGCGCTTCTACCACTGCAACGGCCGCCACCACTCGCTGGCCGTCGCGGAGATCCCCGGCATGACCGGGATCAACCACCTGATGCTGGAGGTCGAGTCCTTCGACGACCTCGGCACCGCGATCGACCTGTTCACGGCCGACCCGGAGCGGGAGATCCTGCTGTCCCTCGGCCGGCACACCAACGACCTGATGACCTCGATCTACGTGCAGACCCCGTCCTCGATGCAGATCGAGTACGGGCACGGCGGGATCAGCGTCGACGACCTCACCTGGGTGGCGGGCAACCACGACCTGCCGTCGATCTGGGGCCACCACCGCTCCCAGGCGTACCTGGACGGGCCTCCCGGCATCTTCCGCCCCGCGGGCGGCGAGGAGGCCGCCGGATGACCGCCGCGATCCGCACCGAGGACGTCGCGATCGGCGGCGGCCGCCACCTGCGCGTCAACCAGACCGGCGCCCCGGGCGCGCCCGCCCTGCTCTTCCTGCACGGCTCCGGGCCCGGCGTGACCGCCGCGTCCAACTGGCGAGCGGTGATCGAGGGGCTCGGCGACACCTACCACTGCGTCGCCCCCGACATCCTCGGCTTCGGCGACTCCAGCCACCCGGACCCGCAGCCGCAGGGCTTCGCGGCGCAGGCCGAGGTCCGCATCGACGCGCTGTTCGCCCTCGTGGACGCGCTCGGCCTGGAGAAGGTCGTCCTCGTCGGCAACTCCATGGGCGGGATGTACTCGCTGCGCATGGCCCAGTTGCGGCCGGACCTCGTCGACCGGATCGTGCTGATGGGCTCGGGCGGCATGCCGGGCCTGGAGCCGACCCCGGACCTGATCAAGCTCATCACCTACTTCGACGATCCGACCGTCGAGGCGATGGCGGACCTGCTGATGAGGTTCGTGCACGACAAGAAAGCCTTCGGCGACACCGTCGAGGCGGTCGCGGCGGAGCGGATGCCGATCGTGCGGCGCCCCTGGATCGAGGCGGGGCACCGGGCCATGTTCGCGCCCGAGATGCTCAGCTTCGGGCCCGACGACCTCGCGAAGATCGACATCCCGGCCCTGGTCGTGCACGGCCGCCAGGACTCCATCGTGCCGCTGGAGTGCGGCTACTACCTCGCCGAACACCTGCCGCAGGCGGACCTCTACGTCATCGGCGGGTGCGGCCACTGGACGCAGATCGAGCAGGCCGCGCGATTCCAGGCGATCGTGCGGACCTTCGTCGGAACGGGGACGCGATGACCATGAGCATGATCGAGAAGGCGCGGGCGGCCGCGCCGGCGCTCGCCGCGGCCGACGCCCCGAGCGCGGAGCAGGGCAGGCTCACCGCGGAGGCCGTCGCGGCGCTCGAATCGACGGGCGTCCTGCGGGCGCTGCAGCCCGCGCGCTGGGGCGGCGGCGAGGCCCACCTCGCCGAGTACGCCGAGACGGTGGTCGAGATCGGCCGCGCCTCGGCGTCCGCCGGCTGGGTGGCCTCCGTCGTCGGCGTCCACCCGTGGCAGATCGCCCTGTTCCCCGAGGAGACGCAGAAGGAGATCTGGGGCGCCGACCCGGCCCGCAGGATCGCCTCGTCCTACACGCCGACCGGGAAGATCGAGAAGGTCCCCGGCGGCTACCGGGTGTCGGGACGGTGGAGCTTCTCCTCCGGCAGCGGCATCTGCGACGGCGTCATCCTCGGCGGGATCGCCGGACGCCGCGAGGTGAACGGCGTCGAGCACCCCGACTTCACCTCCGTCATCCTCGACGCCGCCGACTACCGGATCGAGCAGACCTGGAACGTCGCGGGCCTGCGCGGCACCGGCTCCGACGACATCGTCGTGGACGGCGTGTTCGTCCCCGAGCACCGCGGCCAGTCGCACGTGTACTACACGCACGGCCTCGGCACCCCGCTGCCCGGCCAGGAGCTCAACGACGGGCCGCTGTACCGGACGCCGTGGGCGGTCACCTTCAACCTGATCATCGCCGCCGGGGCCCTCGGCGCCTGCCTCGGCTTCTACGACCGGTGGGTCGCCGAGACCCGCGCCCGGCGCACCAACTACGGCCAGTCGCTGCGCGAGGAGCCGGTCGTGCAGCACCACCTAGCCGAAGCGGCCTGGCAGCTCGACGCCGCCGTCCTGAAGGTCAGGCGCGCGGCCGAGGAGCTGATGGAGCACGCCGAGCGCGAGGAGGTCCCCTCCCTGGAGCAGCGCGCCTTCTGGCGCTGGGACGTCGCCCGGTCGGCGAACGCGGCGGTCGACACCGTCCAGGCGCTGATGCGGGTCTCGTCGGGCCGTTCCGCCTTCGTCGACCACCCGCTCCAGACCAGGTTCCAGGACGCCATGGCCGCCGGCGGCCACGCCTTCCTGTTCGGCGATCCGCTGGCCAAGGCGTGGGGCGGCCGGCACCTCGGCGCGGCGAAGCCCGCGGAGGTCCACCTGTGATCACCTCGTCCGACGTCGCCGTCCAGGTCCGCGGCGGCGACCTGACGTTCCGGCTGCACGAGACCGGGGAGCGCGGCCCGGAGGCCGTGCTGTTCCTGCACGGCTCGGGGCCCGGCGCGACCGGGCTGTCGAACTGGGAGCGGATCATCACCGACCTCGGGCACCGGTACTGGTGCCTGGCGCCCGACCAGATCGGGTTCGGCGACTCCTCGCATCCCGCCGACGCGCCGCGCGGCATGGGCCCGTTCAACGAACTGCGGGCCGAGGCGCTGCTGGCGCTCGTCGACGCCCTCGGCCTGGGCAAGGTCCACCTCGTCGGCAACTCCATGGGCGGCCAGCTCGCCCTCCTGATGACGCTGGCCCGGCCGCACCTGATCGGCAGGATCCTCCTGATGGGCAGCGGCGGCGCGCCGGACATGCCGGTCAGCCCCGGTCTGCGGCACCTGCGCGAGTTCTACGCGAACCCGAGCGCGGAGTCCCTCAAGGAGCTGCTCGGCGAGTTCGTGTACGACCTCGAACCCATGCGCGACACCGTCGACCGGGTCGTGGCCGAGCGGATGGCCTACGTGAACCGCGAGGACGTCCGGCGCTCGCACGAGGCGTCCTTCGACCCGGACGGCGCCCGCCGCTTCTTCACCCCCGAGGAACTCGCGACCCTCACCCACGAGGTGCTGTGCGTCCACGGCCGCGACGACCGGATCATCCCCGTCGAGGCGAGCAGGTACTTCGCCGCCGCGATCCCGAACGCGCACCTGTACGTCCTCGGGCGGTGCGGCCACTGGACCCAGATCGAGCACCCCCGGACCTTCGAGCGGCTCCTGACGGGCCTCGTCGACGGCCACCTCTGAGGAGACGCGCATGCGCATCGCCAACCACGCGGGCCGAGCGGTGCTGGTCGTCGCCGACGGCAAGGCAGCGGACGTCGCGACCGCCTCGGACGGCCGCTTCGGCCCCGACCCGCAGAGCCTCTACGACCGCTGGGACGCCTTCACGGCCTGGGCGGCCACCGCCGCTCCCGTCCCGGACGTCGAGATCGACGCGGCCCGTCTCGGCCCGCCGTCGCCGGCGCCGTCCCAGGTGATCGCGATCGGGCTGAACTACGCCGACCACGCCGCGGAGACCGGCTTCGAGCCGCCGAAGGACCTGCCGCCGGTCTTCACCAAGTTCGCCTCGTCCCTCACCGGCCCGTACGGGCAGATCGCCCTGCCCGAGGGCGGCCACACGGACTGGGAGGTCGAGGTCGTCGCGGTCATCGGCCGGGCGGCCCACCGCGTCGCGGCCGACGAGGCGTGGGATCACGTCGCCGGCCTGTCGGTCGGCCAGGACCTCTCGGAGCGGATCCTCCAGTTCACTGGCGAGGCCCCGCAGTTCGGCCTCGCCAAGTCCCATCCGGGCTTCGCGCCGATCGGCCCCTGGCTGGTGACCCTCGACGAGATCCCCGACCGCGACGACCTCGCGCTCGGCTGCTCGATCGACGGCGAGACCGTCCAGGACGGCCGCACGTCCAAGCTGATCTTCTCGATCCCCCGCACGATCGCGGACCTGTCGCGGGTCGTCACCCTGCGCCCCGGCGACGTGATCTTCACCGGCACCCCCGACGGCGTCGGCCTCGGCCGCACCCCGCAGCGCTTCCTGCGCCCCGGGGAAACCCTGCGCACCTGGGTCGAGGGAATCGGCGAGATGGAGCACACCTTCCAGTGAGCCGCACACGAGAGCCCCGGCCCCACAAGGGCCGGGGCTCCGGTCGGTACCGCGGCCGGATCCACCGGGACCGCTTCGCCGGGTGGCGGAGTCAGAGCTGGCCGAACGTCCAGCCGATCGCCTGCCGCTGGAGTTCCTCGACGAGGACGGAATCGCCAGGTGACGCACTGGCGGATCGCTGCGGGACGGCGTCGGCGTACGACACCGTCGGGTCGGCGGGATCCGCCGGATGGGCGAGCGCGCCACCGAACCTCAGATCTCCGGCGAACCACAGCACCCCGTAGCCGTCGGTGATGGAGTTCCAGGTGCCGCGCTGGAGGCGGGTCTTCATCACCCCCGCCACGTTCTGGTCTGGATCCAGAAGGAACACGTGAACCAGCGCCGCGGGGTTAACAAAGTCGCGGACGAGCTCCACCCGGCATGGCCAGACCTGCCATGGCTGCTCGGTCAGAACTCGTCTGAGCCGGTGCGCCTCCGGCCCCGACAGGCCCTCGCCGTAGGGGCCGCGCACCCGCTCCTGGCTCCTCGCGAACAGCCATACGACCAGCAGGACCACCCACCCTGCGAGCACCCCGCCCACAAGGCCGGAGAGGGACAGTTCGTCCCCGAGCGTCAAGATCATGGCGACCGACCCCGCCGCACCGCACACCGAGAAGATGATCGAAAGCACGCGGTTCATGCGTGCGGCCTTGTCGAGCTGGCCGAGGACGGACGGGGTGACGATCGCCGCCGGCGCGGGAGAGACCGCGTAGCCGAACCGCCTGGCGAGCATTCCTGCCTCCGATGACCACGGGCTTCCCCTGCTTTTGATCATCATCCACGCGAGATCCGGAACCCGACAGTCACCTGACAGGAACCGGTCACCGCGGAAGAGGCCTTTCCGGCGCTCCGGCCAAGCCCGTCAGAACAAGCCCGTCAGAAGAGGTCCCAGAAGTCGCCGCGGTCGCGCATCCGCCCGGCGGTCTCCTCCAGGATCACGCGGCCCGAGCGCATGACGTAGGCGCGGTCGGCGATCTTCAGTGCCTGCCGGACGTTCTGTTCCAGCAACAGGATGCCGAGGCCCTCGTCGTCGGCGAGGCGCCGCAGGCGTTCGAAGATGGCCTCCACGACCGAGGGGGCGAGGCCGAGCGACGGCTCGTCCAGCAGCAGCAACCGGGGCCGGGCCATCAGCGCCATGCCGAGGCTGACCATCCGCTGCTGGCCGCCGGACATCGAGCCCGCCGCCTGCCTCGCGCGCTCGCCGAGGATCGGGAACAGCTCCCCGACGGTCGCGAGGCGCTCCGCCGTGCTCGTCCCGGACGGCGCGTTCGCGGCGCCGAGCAGCAGGTTGTCGTGCACCGACAGGTCGGGGAACACGAACCGCTCCGACGGGATCATCGCGGCGCCCGCGGCGACGGCCCTGCGGACGGGCCGGCGCGCGGTGTCCCGGCCGGCGATCCGGACGGTCCCGGCGCGCGGGCGGACCGCGCCGAGCACGGACCGGATCGTGGTCGTCTTGCCCGCGCCGTTGTGCCCCATCAGGGTCACGATCTCCCCCGCCCCGACGCGGAGGCCGACCCCGTGCAGCACCTCCTTGCGGCCGTAGCCGGCGACCAGGCCGCTCACGTCGAGCAGCGGCGCGTCCCGCACCGCGCTGTCCTGACTCATCCGTCCTCCCTGGGCGCGCCCGTCACTGGGCGCCGAAGTAGGCCTCGGCCAGCCGGGCCGAGCCGGTCAGCTCGTCGAGCGTGCCGGACGCGGTGATCTCGCCGAGTTCCATGAAGCAGGTGTGGTCGGCCAGTTGCCGGACCACGTCGAGGTTGTGCTCGACCAGGCAGACGGTGCGGCCCTCGTCCCGGACGGCCGCGACCATGGCGAGCATGGTCTCCACCCATGCCGCGTCGACGCCGGAGGCCGGCTCGTCGAGCAGCAGCACGTCGGCCCGGGTCGCCAGCGCCCGCGCCAGCGAGACCAGCTTCGACTGGCCGTAGGACAGCGCGTCGGCCGGCGTCGCCGCCTGGTCGGCCATGCCGACGAACTCCAGCCACCGCATCGCCTGCGCGGCGACCTCGCGGTCCGCCCGGGAGACGCCGCGGCCGGGCGCGAACAGGCGGCCGATCCGCTCCCCGGGCTGGCCGGGGACGGCGAGCATGACGTTCTCCAGGCAGGTCAGCCGGTTCAGCAACCGGACGTCCTGGAAGGTCCTCGCGAGCCCGGCGCGGACGACCAGGTCGGGGCGCATCCCGACCAGTTCCGCGCCGTTCAGCGTCACCGAGCCGGTGTCGGGGACGACCGTGCCGGTGAGCAGGTTGAACGCCGTCGTCTTCCCGGCCCCGTTCGGGCCGACGAGCGCCGTGATCGTGCCGCGCCGCAGTTCGAGGCCGATGTCCTTGGCGGCGACGATGCCGCCGAACCGCTTGGACAGGCCCTCCGCCCGCAGCACGACGTCGGCCGCGGCGCGGGCGGCCGGGTCGACCGGCCTGAGCGCGGCCTTCACCGGCGGCGCGGGCGACGCGGCGGCCGCCTCCGGCACGGCGGACGCGGCGGCCCGCCGGGAGCGTTCGGGGAACAGGCCCTGAGGCCGGACGAGCATGACGAGCAGCAGCAGGGCGCCGTACAGCACCACCTGCACCAGCGCGGCCTGGGTGCTCTGCACCCCGAGCACCTCGCGCAGCACCGGCTCGATCATCGTCAGCGCGACGGCGGCCGCGATCGAGCCCGCGAGGTTGGCGTTGCCGCCGACGACGACCATCGCGAACACGGCCATGGCGAGCGGGAACCCGAACGCCGACGGGGTCGCCTGGCCCAGCCAGCCCGAGTAGAGGCCGCCGACCAGCCCGGTCAGCCCGCTGGTGATCGCGAAGATGCCGATCTTGTAGCCGAAGGTGTTCTTGCCGAGCGCGCGGGTCGCCACGGCGTCCTCGCGAACGCCCTTGAGCACCAGCCCGTAGGGCGATTCGCCGATGCGCCGGCAGACGGCGAAGACCAGCACGAGCAGCACCGCCGACGGGACCAGCCAGTCCTCCGGCGTCCGCAGGTCCAGCCCGAACAGCCGCAGGCCCTCGACGCCGGTGATGCCGGTGACGCCGCCGAGGGAGTCGAAGGTGGCGAGGACGCCGATGAGCCCGAGCGAGAACGCCAGCGTCATCAGGATGAGGAACTCCTCGGCGAGACCGAGCGCGATCAGCCCGATCACCACGCCGAGCGCGGTGGCGACCAGCACGGCGGCGGCGAGGGAGGCGAGGTAGGGCCAGCCGTGCGCGCCGGCGAGGAAGCAGACGGTGTACCCGCCGACGCCCGCGAAGGCGGCGTGCGCGACGGAGACCTGCCCGGCGTAGCCGACGAGCAGGTTGACGCAGACGGCGAGCGCCGCGAGCAGCAGCGCCTGGTCCAGATAGTTGATCCACATGGCGTCAGGCCTTCCTCAGCGGCGCGGGACGGGCGAGGCGCGGGCGGGGAAGCCGGCCCTTCACCGCCAGGAACGCGAGGTAGGCGGTGAGGACGATGAAGACGGCGGTCTGCGTCCACTGCAGCGGCAGCCAGTTCGACGCCCACTGCTCCAGCAGGCCGAGCCCGACGCCGACGGGCAGGGCGCGCAGCGGGGACGAGCGGGTGCCCGCGAGGAAGGCGACCACGAAGCCGTAGACGACGGTCGAGTCGCCCATGCTCGGCTGCACCGTGTAGAGGAGGCCGTACCAGAGGGCGCAGGCGCCCGAGATGAGCCCGGCGACGGCGAAGCAGACGAGGTTGACGCGGCGGACCCCGATCCCCAGCACGGCCGCGAGGCCCGGGTTGCTGCGGACGGCCTTGACCGAGCGGCCGATCGGGGTGAACGCCAGGAAGGCGGCGAGCCCCGCGACGAGGACCAGGCAGGTGGCCGTCTGCTCCAGCTCGAAGTCGGAGATCCGCACCGGCCCGAACCGGTGCTGCACAACGTCCGGCCCGTAGAAGGGCAGGCTGCTGGTCCCGAACCTCAACTGCAGGAGCGCGATGCCGGCGGTGCTGACGCCGATGGAGGTCACCAGCACGGCGAGCATGGCGCGGTCGGCGGCGCGGCGGGCGACGGGCTCGTAGACGCCGGCTTCGAGCAGCACGCTGACGGCGACCGCCGCCGCGAGCCCGGCGAGCGCCGACGGCCAGAACGGCGCGCCGAGGCCGTCCATCACCCAGAAGGCGGCGTAGGGGGCGACGGTGTAGGTGAGCGCGTAGGCGAAGTGGAAGCGGGCGGTGACCCCGATGACGAGCGCGAGCCCGGCGCCGAGCGCGGCGTAGAAGGCGCCCCGGACGAGACCGTTGACGGTCAGCTGCCAGAGTTCGCCGCCCAGAAGGTCGTGCATGGATCCTCCCCGGATCGAGGGCCGGGGACGGCCCGTCGCGGGCCGTCCCCGGGAGGCGGCGGTCAGTCGGCGAGGCGGAACTCCTGGCCGCCGACGTTGTAGGTGGCGAGCGTCTCGACCCTGCCGTCCTTGTACTGGAACACCCCCATGGGGCGGCTCGCGACGCCGTGCGTCGCGAGGTCGATCTTGAGGGTGCCGACGGTGGCGGCGTCGCCGCCGTAGACGGAGGCGAACACCGGCTCCTTCTCCAGCGCGGCCTTGAGCTGGGCGCTGTCGGCGGGGTCGCCGCCGGCCGCCTTGACGCGGCGGATGAGGTCCCAGACCATCAGCGTCTCCTCGTAGGCGTTGGCGGCGTAGAAGTCCGCCGGCTGCCCGTAGGCCTTCCGGTAGGAGTCGGCGAAGAGCCTGGCCAGCGGGTTGGCCGGCGCCGACGCGTCGAAGTAGTCCATGGCGAACGTGAAGCCGTCGGAGTCGAGCACGCCCTTGGACGCCTTGACGGCCTCCTGCGTGAACTCGATGCCGACGAGCCGGCTCTTGAGGCCGGCGCTCTTGGCCTGGGCGGCGAAGGCGCCGGGCGACGCGCCGCTGAAGGCCACCCAGAGCAGGTCCGGCGGGTTCTTCTTGATCTTGGAGATCATGCTCGCGAAGTCCTGGGAGGTCGGTGCGACGGTCTCCCACAGGCCGTTGAAGGTCAGGCCGGCGGCGGCGAACTTCTTCGTCAGGTCGGCCTTGATGGCGGCGTTCTGCGCGCCGAGGTCGACCCCGGCGAGCCCGACCGTCCGCGCCTCGGGACGGGTCCGCTTGAACCACTCCAGGGCGCCGGGGACCGCGTCGGACGGCGCGACCTCGCGGGTGCCGTAGAAGTACTTCGTGCCCCGGGTGAAGACCTGGGCGCCGCCGACGCCGTCGAGGGTGAGGATCTTGTTCTTGTCGGTGTCGGCGAGCATCGCGCCGAGGCCGTCCCCCATCGAGCTGATCTTCGCCGGGACGCGCTCGCCCGCCAGCTCGGACGCGGCCTGCTTGGCGGCGACGGGGTCGGGGCCCTTGATGTCCTTGACACTCGGCTCGATCGTGGGCCCGCCGGCCGCCTTGATCTGCTTGGCGGCCAGTTCGATGGCGTTGCGCATGGACTCGCCGTTGGCGGCGGACGGACCGGACAGGGTGAGCGTCGCGCCGAGCTTGAAGGTGACGTCGCCGCCGAGCGCGGCGCCGTCCTGGAGCTTGAGGACCTTGACGAGGTCGGCGGCCTGGGTCCTGGCGTCGGCGGCGCTGACGCCGGTGTCGCCGGACCCGCAGGCGGCGAGGGTCGCGGCCGCCGTCAGGGCCGCCAGGACGGGGGCGATCAGCCGTCGGCGGCCGAGATCGCTGCGAGGGGTGGGCATGGTGTCTCTCCGTTCCGCCGGCCGACGCCGATGCGTCGCCACGCAGGCGTACGCGCCACAATGGATCCGTACTGATCGCTACACGGACTGGAGCGATCACTACAGGGACGCGTGGCGACCGTACCCATGATGTGATGGTCGACACAACCCCCTGCCGGGGCGCAGTTTCCGAAGGTCAGAGGAGCAAGGTGCAGATGCGCAAGACGGCACGACGCCACCAGCAAGGTGAGGAGTCGAGGCTGCGGATCCTGGAGGCGACCCTCGCCATCGCCGCCGAGCGCGGCTACGACGGCACCTCGATCGGCCTGGTGACGGAGGCCACCGGGCTGCCGCCGAGCTCCGTCTACTGGCACTTCCGCAACAAGGACCAGCTGCTCGCCGAGACCCTGGAGTTCAGCTACCGGCGCTGGCGGGAGACCGCCCCCACCTGGCAGGAGCGCGTCCGGATCGGCGACCCCGCGGAGGAGGTCCGCGACCGGCTCCAGCGGGCCTCGCGCGCCATCGCCGACCGGCCGGAGTTCTGGCGGCTCGGCCTCATGCTGGGCCTGGCGAACCGCCCGAAGGAGCCGGCCGCGCGGCGCCGCTACATCGAGGTCCGCGACGAGACCCGCGCCGCCATCCGGAGCTGGTGGGAGCAGGTGCTGCCCGCCGGAGACCCGGAGCGCGGGCGGGACGTCGCCGACCGGATGGCCCGCTTCCACCTCGCGGTCATGGACGGGCTGTACGTCGGCGTCCGCTCGGAGCGGGGCTGGAACCTGGAGCGCATGGTCGACCTGATCGCCGCCGGCGCCTACGCGCAGGCCGTCGCGTGGCTGGGCGAGGCGGCGTGAGCACCGTTCCCCCCGCCTCCCCCGGCCCCGCCGACGACCGGGAGATGTCCCGCGTCCGCATCCTCACGGCCGCCGCCGAGATCGCCGCGGAGTGCGGCTACGAGGGCACCACGATCTCCAAGGTCACCAAGCGCTCCGGCCTGCCGGCCAGCTCGGTGTACTGGTTCTTCCGGGACAAGGACCACCTGCTCGCGGAGGTCGTGCGGCACAGCTTCGAGCAGTGGATCGCCGCCGAGCCGCGCTGGGAGCGCGATCCGCGCGACGAGCGGTCGCTGGGCGACGGGCTGCGCGACATCCTGGCGCGCTCGACGCGCGGCCTGCCCGGCGCCCCCGACTTCCTGCGCATCGGCCACATGCTCCTGCTGGAGTCCCGCGAGGTCGAGCCCGAGGCGCGCCGGTACTTCCTGGCCACGCGCGACGCGGTCGCGAGCAGCATCGCGGCCTGGTTCACCTCCCAGTTCAGCACCGAGCTGCGGGCGCGCCGCCCCGAGCTGGCGATGGACCTGGCCCGCATCGTGGTGGCCTCGACCGACGGCCTCTTCCTCGCCCACCAGATCGACGCGGCCGGGGATCCGGACGACTTCATCGCGATCATCGTGGCGATCGTCGAGCAGGCGGTCGCGGACGCGGGCTGACCGGGGCGGCGGACCCCCCGGCGGAGCGACCCGGCGGAAACGGGCGGTTGTCACACCGGGGGTTCGCATGGCAGTCTCTGTAGCGATCGCTACAGGGAGGAGTTCCCGCCATGGCCCTCACCGCCCACGGCACCGGCGCCCCGGTCATCGAACCCGACCGCTTCCGCCACGTGCTCGGCCACTACCCGACCGGCGTCGTCGTGGTGACCGCCCTCGACCCGGCCGGCGCCCCCATCGGCATGACGGTCGGCTCGTTCACCTCCGTCTCGCTCGACCCGCCGCTGGTGGCCTTCCTCCCCGACAAGGGCTCCAGCTCATGGCGCGCGCTGCGCGCGTCGGGCGAGCGGTTCTGCGTGAACGTGCTGGCCGCCGGCCAGGAGGACGTCTGCCGCGCCGTGGCCGTCCGCAAGACGGACAAGTTCCACGACATCGGCTGGCGCCCGTCCCCCGCCGGAAACCCGATCATCGACGGCGCGGTCGCCTGGATCGACTGCGTCACCGAGCAACTGCACGACGCCGGGGACCACCACATCGTCGTCGGCCGGGTCACGCACCTGCAGGCGGGCGACGAGGAGACGCCGCTGCTGTTCCACCGCGGCGCCTACGGCAGCTTCAACCCGCACTGACCGACCCGCGCCCACCACGCCAGGCCGCGCGCCGCCCAGAGCTTCGTCCCGTCACGCATTCGGTCCGGTGATGGCCTCCCGAAAGGTTCTGAGCTGGCAATGGAGACGCCGGCAACAGGCTCCGGCGGCTCGATCGATTCGCGCGATGCCGTCGCGGGCCTTAATTGGCGGGTACTTCTCGGGAAAGACCCGAGACGCTTGATCATCCGACTTATATAGTGTGCCGGATGACCCCCACTCTGATGGCGCGAAGGGCCGTCGCCGTACTGGCGACGGCTTTCGTATGTGTGCCACTCGCTCCCGGAGTCTCCTCGGCCGCCGACACATTCCCTTCCCAGGACGCCTGTGCGGTGACGAACAACAACACACCCTCCGGCGACTGCGGTCCTTTCGTCCAGCTCTACGCGGAGAACTTCAACGGCGGTGACGTGCCCGCGGGCGCGTTCAACTCGTGCGCCGGTGACGGAGACTTCCGCTGCGCCGGGCTGAAGACGAACTATCCGCATTACTACGACACGCTGGGCGCCTACCCTTCGGGCTGGCCGGACACCGCCACGAGCGGGGCGGACGGGAACGGCGGCCGGACGTTCGGCGGGTACTACCGGCCGGAGAAGGCCGTGAGCGTCTACACGGCGTCCAACGGTGACGGCCAGATGCGGGTCCACATGACCTCCAACGGTTCCGTCAACTCCGTGGCCGCCGTGGTTCCCCGGAAGTGCATGAACCTGCGGTACGGGAAGTTCACCGAACGGTTCGTCGTCCGCACCCGCACCCCCGGCTTCAAGATGGCCCACCTGCGCTACACGCCGAACGAGGTGGACTATCCGGAGGCGGGCGGGAACTTCTCCAGCGACCCCGTGAGCGTCTTCACGCACGGCTTCAAGGAGTCCAGCGCCGACGTGGCGCCCGGCACCGCGTGGACCTCGTGGCACACCTACTCGACGGAGATCGTGCCGGGCTCGCTGCGGTTCTACCTCGACGGCAAGCTGGTCAAGACCGTCAACGCCGACTTCCCCGAGTCGGCCGACTGGATCCTCCAGAACGAGAGCGCGCTCGCCGGCGCCTACGCAGCGGCCGGAGCCTCGGTGGACATCGACACCACGTGGCTCACCTGCTACAAGTACGTGGCTCCCGCGTCCAGCTGATCCACACCGCACCCGGCGGATCATCCGTCCGGCCGGCTCCCGGCCCGGGGTGGCACCTCGGGCCGGGAGGCCGGCTGAAGGCGATCAGAACACCATCGCGAGCAGGTCGGCGAACAGTTCCTGTTCGTCGATCTCGAGCCCGCGGTTCGTGAACCACGTGGCCATGTTGTGGCAGTCGCGCATCAGGAAGTCCATGCCTTTCGGGTTGCCGACGATGTCGACGACCTGGGGCAGGTCGATCATCACGATCCGCTCGGCCTGGGCGAGGACGTTGTAAGGCGAGAGGTCGCCGTGCGCGAGCCCGGCGCGGGCCAGTTCACGCATTCCGTCGCGGAGCTGCTCGAAGTACACGCCGAGCAGCTCTTTCGAGGGGCGGACCTGGGCGAGCCGGGG
The DNA here is from genome assembly GCF_040653135.1 of Actinomadura sp. NPDC048021. Taxonomy (NCBI): domain Bacteria; kingdom Bacillati; phylum Actinomycetota; class Actinomycetes; order Streptosporangiales; family Thermomonosporaceae; genus Actinomadura; species Actinomadura sp. NPDC048021. The sequence goes on along the minus strand of NZ_JBEZJQ010000008.1, from coordinate 107,344 downwards.
CGCGGCGCCGCCCTCACCGTCGTCGATGAACTCCATCAGCAGTTCGGTGCCGTCCACCTGCACGGGATAAGGCACCGGGACGCCGGCCTCCCACAGCCGGTTGAGGGCGCCCCATTCGGCGTGCGCCCACTGGCCGGCCGCGACACTGCGCCCGTGCGAGGTCTTCTTCGCCATCGCCCGCCTGTCGCGGCTGTTGCGGGTACGACGGCCTTCGACGTACGACGTGCTGCGGTGGAAGGACCGGTGTTCCTCGGTGCGGTACCGTTTCGCGGCCAGCAGCGAGGACTTCGCCGGGTTGTCGCCGATGGCTTCGACAGCCCGCTCGAGCAGGAAGACGTCGGCTTCCTTGCCGGTTTTGAGGATGCCGAGCTCCGTATCGATCGCAGCCTGTTCCGTGACGACCCACGAGGGGCGCGGTTCCGGGCCGCGTGAGCCGCGCTCGACGTCCAGCCAGGTGGACCACCGCTGATCCGGGCCCAGCTCCTCGTCGACCGAGTGGAACTCGAACTCGAAGGCGCCGGCCGGACCGGGCGGGGGCTCGTCACCGGCGAGACCGGACGAGCGGGAGTGAAGGTCGGAGTAGGTATCAGAGGTTTCGTACTCGGAAGACAACGGATGCGCTCCTGAACAAGAAGGGACTGATGCGGACATGCCGCAGCACAGTGACGGCCATTCGTCAGCCCTCCTTAGTCCAGGCAGCGTTCGTCGCCGCTCGATCGCCCCAGCATGCACGCCCGTTCCGGACGCCGCAACGCATTTACCGGGTGGGGATCGCCTGCGAGTCCCGAGGTCAGAACGTGGCGATCGGGTTGACCGGGCTGCCGGACGTCCCGGCGAAGCGGACCGGCGCGACGGCCAGTTGGAAGTCCCACTGGCCGAGCTCGGCAGCCGTCGCCGCGCACGCCTCCAGATCGCAGTTGTCGACCAGCCACAGACCCATCGCGACGAGACTCACCGCGTGAACGGGCATCAGCACGTCCTCGTACCCCGACGGCTGGACGTCCTGAGGGGTGTCGGCGCCGATCAGCGCGACCTCCCGTTCATGCAGCCAGGGCAGGCAGGACGCGTGCCAGCCGGCCTGCTTGAATCCACCGGCCTGACCGGCCTCGTGCCGGACGCGGCCGTAGCCGGTGCGCAGGAGAACCGCATCGCCGGATCGCACCCGCACCCCCTGGCGCCGCTCGGCCTCCTCCAGGTCCTCGGGAAACACCCCGTCCCCCGGTTCCAGCCACGGCACGCCGCGGACCCCCGCGATGTCCAGCAGGACGCCACGCGTGATGATCCCGTTCGCCGCCGCCGTGACGGCCGCCCACCCCGATCCCGTCGCGGCGTCGACCAGCGAGTGTGACCGCCCGTTGTACATCGTGCCGTTCCAGAAGATGTGGCACGGCGAGTCGACGTGGGTGAGGGTGTTGCCGTGGAAGGTGATGCCGAGCCGCTCGGACGAGAAGCCCCAGCGCCGGTCCTTGTGGAAGGGCGCCGGCATGTTCTCGGCACCGGGCATGTCGGCGGCGCACGGGCACGTCGTCGTCGCCCGCTCCATGTCCTCCGGTACGGCGACCTCCCATGCGCACGACACGCTCCTGCCGTGGCGCACGGCCCGCGCCGCCGCCAGCCGGACGTCGTCGGTGATGTGGTTCAGAGTGCCGAGCTCGTCGTCGTCGCCCCACCGTCCCCAGTTCGACAGCGTGTCGAAGTAGCCGAGCACGTCGTCCTGTGTGGGCATCGGTCGCTCTGCCGTCATCCCAGCATCGGCTCCTCCGGTCGCGCGGTTCGAGACGCCCGCTGAACGGCATGACCTCGTTCAGCGGGCCGGCAGTCAGCCAGTCGGAGGTACCGTACGGCACCCAGACCGTGCTGTGGCAGCGGTAAAGGCGAAGACGTAGTCGTCCCGGCACTGCTCAAGGGAGTAACCGGTCACGCCGTGGCCGGCCAGAGCGCGGTGGCAGGCGGCGGGGGGGCGCCGTGCAGGACCACGCTGTCGGCGCCGGCGTCGAACTGGGCGAGGACGCGTCGCGCGCACCGTTCGGGAGAGCCGGTCGCCGCCGCCTCCAGCCAGTGCTCGGGGAGCAGCCCGGCGAGGTGGCGGAGTTCGTCCGGCGTGGCGAGGGCGTCGAAGGCCCCGGGGTAGCCGTCGACCAGGTCGTCGGCGCGGAAACGGACCAGGTCGGCCGGATCCCACTCGTTGACCCGGACCAGCAGGTCCCCGTAACCCTGCAGGTAGGTGGCCAGGCGGCCGACCAGCTTGCGCAGGCGGGCCTCCTCGTCCAGATGGTCGCCCACCGTGGCCAGGACCGACCACACCCGCACCGAAGCGGGGTCGCGGCCCGCCGCCGCGGCGCCCCGGCGGATCGAGGAGACCGCACGGGCCAGGGTCCGGTCGGTGAAGAAGGTGTGCAGGACGACCCCGTCGGCGACCCTGCCGGCGAACTCCAGCGTGCGCTCGCCCATCGCCACGAGCATGATCGGGATGTCTTCGCGGAACGCGGGGTCCTGGCTGAGGTACGGATGGCTTCCGGCGGGACCGTCGTGCCCGACGACCGCCTCTCCCCGCCACAACCGGCGCATGATGCCGATGAAGTCGTCGAGCTGGGCCTCTGTGACGCGGCTCAGGCCCATCACGTCGAAGAGCATGTCGAAGCCCCGCTCCAGGCCGAGCGCGAACCGGCCGCCGGACATCCGGTGCATCGTCGTGGCGAGCATCGCGGTGACCAGGGGGTGGCGCAACGTTCAGAACATCGTCTGTTACCCACCGGGACGGAACCGGCTGCGGTACGCGGCCGGGCTGAGGGCGAAGAAGTGCCGGAACCGGCGGCTCGCGTAGTTCGGATCGTGCCAGCCGACGAGCCTTCCGATCGCTGCCACGGACAGGTCGGTCTCGATGAGGAGCGCCGCCGCGCGCTCCGCTCGCAGCCTGCCCAGATAGGTCATGGGCGGAACTCCGAGATGCGCTGTGAACATACGAGTCAGGTAGGGAGGCGACAAGTTCACCGTGGAGGCGAGCTCGTCCAGGTTCCACGCCCGCTCGATATCGCTCTCCAAGGACTGCACTGCGGCCAGTACAGCGGGGTGGACGTGGTCGGTTCGTTCGCCGGTGGCGTCCGTGGAGCCATGTGCCTCTACCCCGCCCAGAAGGCAGAGCAGGATCCCGACCCACACCGCGTAGACCGGGCCGGGACGAAGGGCCGGATCGGAACCGGGCTCGCCCGCGGTTTCCGCCAGGCCGGTTTCGACCACTCGCAGCGCCGTGGGGTCCAGCCGCAACGGGTGGCCGGTAGGGCGGCCGGATCGGCCGGCGACGTGCAATGAGCGGCCGATGTGCGGGGCGGCGCGCATCCAGGCCAGCTCGTGTCGAAAGGCCTCCGGGCTGACATACAGGTTGTAGACGGTCAGGCGGTCGCAGTCGCGGTAGCCGTGCCAGTCGCCCGGACGGAGCATCGTCACCGCGCCGCGGACGAGAGGCTGCTCGCCCGCGGCCGAGACGTGCGTGGCGGTGCCACCGGTGACGACGGCGAGCTCGATGAAGTCATGGCTGTGAGAGGCGGTGTCGCTCCGCAGCTCGAACCGCTCGGCGGCGATGGGCGGCCGACCCGGCGGAAACACCTCGGCATGCCGTACGCGATGCACCGGACCTCCCCTCGATGGACGCTTGTCAAGATCGTGCTACGCCTGTCGGGCTCTCGTGCTAGCCGCCCGGCGGAGGCGGCGGCGACAGTTGTCGAGACGCCAACCCCCATAAGGCAGAGATGACAGCCATGGCAGCAGCCGGTGCCGAAACCCGCACCACTCCGGACGACCTCTCCGAGGACACCGTGTCAGCGTATCGCCGTGACGGTTTCGTCCACCTGCCCGGAGTGATCTCCCGGGCCGACGCGGGCAGGTTCGCCGAAGCCGCGATGGCGGCCCGCACCACCGTCCGGGACCACCACAACGGGACGATCTTCACGCAACTGCTCCAGCTGTGGCGTCACGACGAGACGCTGCGCGAGCTCACCCTCAACCCCGACCTGGCGGCCATCGCCGCCCGGCTGGCGGGGATCCCGCTGCGGCTGTGGCACGACCAGCTGCTGATCAAAGAGCCCAGGAACGGGGCCGCGACAGAGTTCCACCAGGACCAGCCGTACTGGCCGCACGCCGGTTCACGGCATGCGCTCTCGGCCTGGGTGGCGCTGGTGGACGTGCCGGTCGACCGCGGCTGCATGACGTTCATCCCGGGCTCCCAGCACCTGGACGGCCTGCGACCACAGGATCTGTCCGACCATGCCGACATGTTCGCCGTGGCTCCCGAACTGCTGTGGGAACGGCGCGTCACGGTTCCCCTGCGCGCGGGCGACTGCACATTCCACAACTCTCGCCTCGCCCACAGCGCCACACCCAACTTCACCGGCGACCCTCGAATCGCCCACGTCATCATCTACGTGGACGCTGACCTGACCTTGGCGGCCGAACCGGCGCACCCCGTCACCGACCAGCTCGGCCTGACCGTGGGCGGCCCCCTTCCGGACGAGCATTTCCCGCGCTTCGCCGAGCTCATCGAAGGGCCGCAGCCGGGAACCACTCCGACGACCTGAATGGTCGGACCGCGGGAGGTCGGCGACCCGGCGGCGAGAAGGCCAATTCAAATTCCGTCGCGCTGATCAGCAGCGTCATGGATGATGCTGCCCTGACAGGGTCCGGGAATGGTCGCGGCTTGCAGGCCCGCAGTCCGATATCCGGCTTGCGCCCGCCGCGACCTGACGGACGGTGGTATCCGAGCAGCTTTTGTGCCGGGGACCACTTTAGAGCTGAGCAAGGCAGCGGGACCGAGGTAACGGGGAATGCCCTGGATGGATGACAAGGCCAACCTGTGGTCTAACTGGGAATCAGTACCTCAGCCCCCGGACGACGGTGAGCCTTCGTCGGACTTACCTCGGCCCGGGGCGGCGGAGGAATTGCGGCCGGTGGCAGAGGGCGCGCCTCTGGACGATCTGGCCGAGCTCACGCCGGAGGAAGCATCCGCGCTGGAGTCGGACCCCCGCATCGCCGCGGCGGCCCTGAGGCCGGAGAACGTCCAGGACATCCTCGCCGAGCAGTCGCGAAGCGATCGGGGTGCGGACGGGCGGGGCCGAGCCCCCTACGGCGACGCCGGGTTGCTCGGGGGGCCGGTCAAGGTCCCGTCTACGGCCAACCCGCTCACCGGGCAGCGTGCGGGCAGCCCGGCCGCGGGCCCCCATGCTTCAGATCATGCGCCCGGAAACGACGACACGTCCCCGGGCGGGGTCAAGAAGGCGGTGGCAGACGCCGCCAAGAGCGCCGCCAAGAGCGCCGCCAGGAACGCCGCGAAGAACGCCGCCGAGGAGGTCGCGGGCAGGTACGGCCTGTCGATGCCGGAAGGCGATTCCACGGGCGAGAAGATCGCCCATGGCGCGGGCCAGGGCGCCAACTTCGCTCTCGGCCGCTACCTCGACCGGTACGCGCCCGGGGTCTTCGACAGGCTCATGAGCAACAGGCTCGGCCGCTGGTTGGTGATGCGGAGGCTCAAGGGGTCTGTCGCCGGGCGGTTCGTGCCGGAGTCGTTCTGGAAGGGTTTCCAGGCCAAGTACACCAAGGGCGACAACAAGAAGGAGAAGGCCAGCGGTACGGGGTCGGATAAGGAGAATCAGCACGGGAAGCTCAAGGTGCTGCTGGGCGTCGGGCTGCCGGTCCTCGTCCCGTTCCTGTGCATCGTGCTGATCGCCGCAATGATTCTGGGCGTCGACGTCGACGACGACCCGGAGTCGCAGCCGGAGGCGGCCTCGGACGAAAAGGTCGCCGCGTACTTTCCCGGAGGCTGGCAGCAGATCCTGAAGCAGGCGTCAGAGCAGACGTCGGGCAGCGCGCAGGACTACTCCGAAGTGCCCTGGACCATTCTGGCGGGTCTGGCCAAGGCGCAGACCGACTTCGCCCGCTACAGCCCGTACGACAACATCGATCGCGATCCGGGGCGCGAGGCGAAGGAGGTCCCCGGCGGGGACGGCTCCGCCGACGGGGGCACGAACACGAACGTCAGCAACACCGTCGGCGCCGGGCCGGGTCCCGTCCAGGGGGTCACCGGGGCCGGCTCGGCCGCCACCGTGCCGGGCACCGACGACGATCACGTCGCGCCGCCGGACGGGGATCTCAGCCACCAGCTCGGCTGGTTCCTCTGGGCGCTGCGCATGCAGGAATCGGGCGGCGACTACACCAAGAACGCCGGGACGAAGAAGAGCAGCGCCTGCGGCGCCTACCAGTACATCACCAGCACCTGGAACAACTACGCGGGCTACCGGAGGGCGTGCCAAGCACCGCCGAGCGTGCAGGACCGCCGGGCCAAAAGGGACGTCCTCACCAATTGGAACAGGTTCCACAAGTGGCAGCAGGTCGCGGTCGAGCACTTCACCGGCAGCTGGGGGGACTCCCCGGAGAAATGGCACCAGTGTCCGGGGGCGTGTGATTTCAACCCGACGGCCTGGAAGTACGCGGACGGCGTGATGTCGAAGATGCGGGCCGCGGCACGGGACCACCCGGCCGGAGCCGGCCCGGGCGGAGTCCAGCCCGCCTCGTTCCTCGTCGCGCCCGGCGGGCCCGGGGTCCAGGACGCCGCGTTCCGGGCGGGCGCCGGGTCGTCGGAGACCGCGGCAACGGGCCTGCACGCGGGCGGCTGCGACGTCGCCGATCCGGACCCCGACATCGGCGGCAAGGACGATCAGGGCTCCGGTCCGTACCTGCTGACCCCCGCGGCGTCGGGCCAGATGCGGATGCACGGTCTCGATCCGCAGAACCCGTGCCAGTCCTCGTACTTCGTCGCCTTCGAGCTGGTCAAGGCGGCGGAGAAGGTGCACCGCGACCCGAAGAGCCCCCGCTGGAAGGCCGACGGCGACGGGAAGGACCAGGCCGGCGCCCGCAGGTACTGGAGCAAGGTCATCGAGACCTCCGGGATCTTCATGGACCGCAGCCCCGACCCCGGCGCTCCGTGCGCGGTCCCCCCGCCGGACGACCCGAGCAGGCCGTGGCCGGTCAGCTTCAAGATCATTTCGATCTGGCGCTGCGAGGCCACGCGCCTCCAGGACCTCTATCTGGTCAGCGGCGGCTCCTACGACCAGAAGGGCGTCTTCGGCTACACCGTCGAGACCGACCGGGCCACCGCCACGGGGATCCTCGTCAACGAGGCCCTGTCGGTCAGCTACGGGGCCGGGCACTGGAAGACCGACGAGTGCGACAACTCCAAGGACGATCGCCAGGGCGTCTTCCCGATGACCAAGAAGGAGGCGGAGGAGGCCCACATCGAGAACCGGTGCGACGTGGACGGCGACATCGCCGGCGCCGCCGATCTGGTGCTGTCCGTCGAGAAGGTCCCGCCCAAGGAGCGCCCGCACGACCTCGGCGTCTTCCAGCCGATGGTCGGCGGCTGGCAGAAGATCAGCATCGCGATGAGCAACGACCTCGGGCTCTTCTCCAGGGTCGGGCCCGCGCAGGAGGACTACACCGCGTCGGAGGCGTGCACCACGGTGATGAGACGGTTCCTCACGGCGATGGCTCCGCGCTCGGCGGCCTTCGCCACGCTGCAGGACCCGCCGGACGCCCCATCGCTGCACACGACTTGGGAGCCGAAACTGCAGGCTCTTGAGACGACATACGGGATCCCTGATCCGATCGACGACAAGGCCTGCGTGGTCGGCTCCTGGTCGGCGGGGTACAGCGCCACGCTCTCCCGGATCGCCACGGACCTGTCCGGCGGCGTGGACGCCGCCAATCTCAAGGGCCTGGCCAATTTCTACCAGGCCAGGGAGGAGGCCAACCGGCGGGCCGATCCGGTGTCCGGCCGGGACGGCCTGGTGATCCCGCGGCTGGCGCCACGCCCGCTGAAGGAGATCAGCGTGCCGGTCGGCTCGCAGGACAGTGACGCCTGGTCGCGGCTGGGCACATCCGAGAGCGTGGCCCTGCCCCTGCAGAAGGTCGCCGTCGACTACGCCTGGTTCTTCGGCGGCGTCATCCCGCCGTTCGACAGTGCCGGCAAGAGCCTGTCCGGCACCCCGCTCTCCCCGTCGACACCGGTGTACCAGGGGGGTGACGGATCCGCCGCCCGGGTCATCAGCGTGGCCACGTCACTGATCGGGACGGGAGACAGAGGCGGCCGCGACAACAACCTCAACCAGTACAACCAGTACAACGGTGAGCCCTGGTGCGCCGACTTCGTGAGCTGGGTGATCGACAAAGCCGGTGCCACGAAGGCGTACTGGAACAGCCCGACGGGGACACCGGCCCACCGGTGGGCGGGCGTCTGGCAATGGCGGGCCGCAGGACGAGCCCTCCCCGTCAGTGAGGCACGACCAGGGGACCTGGCCATCTACGGCGACAACGCTCACATCAACATCGTGGTCCGCAACCTCGGCCAGGGCAGGCTGAGCACGATCGGGGGAAACCAGGGCCCCCTCGTGGAGTCGGGAGTCCGCACGACCGCCACAGCGGTGCTGCGTCCCAACTTCAACATCTCCTAAGGCCGGCGAACGGAACGGGCCTGAACGGGGGCCGCCCCTCCCCTCCCAGGGGCGGCCCCCGCCAGCACCGGCGGATCAGGTGGCTCGGATCGTCGGCGCCCGCATCAGCGCAGGGTGCGGCTGAGGAAGTCGCGGATGTGGGCGGCGATCTCGGGCCCGTGGGTCTCCAGCGCGAAATGTCCGGCATCGAGGATGTGGATCTCGGCGTCCGGCAGGTCCCGGGCGAAGGCGCGGGCGCCGTCGGGGCCGAAGATCTCATCGTTGCCGCCCCAGGTGACCAGGACCGGCGGGCGGTGGGTGCGGAAGTACTCCTGGAAGGCCGGGTAGCCGTCGAGGTTGAACTGGTAGTCCCAGAACAGCTGGAGTTGGATCTCCTTGTTGCCGGGACGGTCGAGGTAGGCCTGGTCGAGGGTCCAGGTGTCGGGGGACAGCCGGTCCGCCCGGTCGGCGGGCACGCCGTGCGTGTACTGCCACTTGGTGGCGTCCGGCTCCAGCAGTCCACGGACGGCGGGTTCGTTGGGCGAGCGGTCCTTGGCGTGCGCGAACAGGACGTCCCAGAAGGGGGTGAAGCCCTCCATGTAGGCGTTGCCGCTCTGGCTGATGATCGCGGTGACGCGTTCCGGGTTCCGGCTGGCGATGCGCAGGCCGATCGGTGCGCCGTAGTCCTGGATGTAGAGGGCGAAGCGGTCCAGGCCCAGCTTGTCCAGCAGCCCCAGAGTGATCTCGGTGAGCTTCTCGAAGCCGTAGTCGAACTCGTCGACCGCGGGCATCGCCGACTGGCCGAAGCCGATGTGGTCGGGTGCGATCAGGTGGTAGTCGCCGGCGAGGTCGCGGAGAAGGTCGCGGAACATCGCCGAGCTGGTGGGAAAGCCGTGCAGCAGCACCAGCGTGGGGTCGGCCGGGTCGCCTGCCTCCCGGTAGAAGACGTCCAGGCCCTGGATCTTGACGGTGTGGTGCCGGGTGGTCATCGCGTTGTGTCCTTTCGCGGTGTTCATCGGGATCGCGTGGCGGTCGCCACTGGTTCGCGGGCCGCGGGCGCGACCAGCGCCGCGGCGGTGAGGCTGAGCAGGACGCCGAGGGCGAAGGCGGCCCGGTAGCTGCCGGACAGGGCGTGGACGGCGGCGGCCAAGGCCAGCGCGGCACCGGCCGAGAGTTGGTGGATCAGCCATGCCGGGGCCAGCGCCCGGCCGAGCCGGGCCCGGTCGAGGCCGCGGGTCAGCAGCGTCATCGTCAGCGGGATCACGGTGAAGGAGGCCGTGCCGAAGAGCACCGCCACAGCGACGAGGGCGGCCGGCTCGGTGGCGGTGGCCGCCAGCACCAGCGCCACGGCGCGGACCAGGTGCAGCGTGCGCAGCAGCGGCTCGGGGCCGAACCGGTGCAGCAGCCGGGCGGTGGCCAGTGAGGTGAGCCCCGCGGTGAGAGCGCTGAGGGTGATCAGCCGTCCCGCGTGCGCGGCCGACCAGCCCAGCTCGGTGGCGTACTTGGGCAGCAGCAGGACCAGCATGTACAGCGACGCCGAGTGCAGGGCGAAGGACGTCAGCACGCGGCCCCTGCCTCGCAGAGCGGCGGTGGCCGGTGCGGGAGCGTTCCCCCCGCGGTCATCCCGGGGCAGGATCGTCGCCAGCGCGGCGGTGACCACCAGGCCGGTGAGGCCGAGCGCCAGGTACGTCCCCCGTACACCGACCGGCTCCAGGAGCAGGGTCGCCGCCCAGGGGGCGAGCAGTTGGCCGACGTTGACGCCCACCGAGGCGCGGGCCAGGGCCGGACCGGCCCGGTCACCGTACCGGTGGCCGATCAGCGTGGTGACGGCCAGGCTGGACGAGGCCGCGAAGCCCAGGCCGCCGAGGACCACGTAGGCGGCGACGAACTGCCAGGCCTGCTGGACGGCCGCCAAGGCCACGTAGCCGCTGGAGATCAGAGTCAGTCCGGTCAGCAGCACCAGCCTCGCTCCCACCCGGTCCAGCAGCACGCCCACCAAGGGCTGCGCCAGGCCGGTCAGCGCGATGGCGATCCCGGCCGCGATCGCCGGCGTCGCGGCGGACAGCCCGTAGGAGGCGGACGCCGGCGCGAAGAAGACACCCGCCGAGAAGTTCAAGCCGAACGACACCGCCTGCGCCGTCAGCGCCGCACGTGCCACGTGATCTCGCCGCATCCACTTCCCCTAACCGGCTAAATGCCCTTTAGCGGTTAGGAAGGTGTCATGAAGACTCTAACTTGTCAACCGGCTATAGACGGTTAGAATGACGCCATGGCGCGCAGACCTCTGACCGGCGAGCCGTTGCCCCTGGACCTGGTCAACACGCGATGGCCGGCCGACGGAGTGGTGCACGACGAACTGGCCGACCCCATCGGCCTTGCCGAGTGGCTCCAGGAACACGGCCTGGAGGTCGACGACCCCCAGCGCTGCGCAGAACCACTGCGGGCAGCCCGGGCGGCCATCCGCCTGTCTCTGGACGAAGGAGCCGATGACCAGGTCAACACCGTCCTCGCGCACGGCAGGCTGCGGCTTCACCTCGAAGACGGGGCTCCGAGCGAGCGCCTGGAACTGGACTGTGAGGCGTGGCGGCCCGCCTGGCTGGCCGCGAGGGCCTACCTCGACCTGCTCAGGACGGCGCCCCCTGGACGACTGCGGCACTGCGAGGGAACCGGCTGCGTGTTGTGGTTCCTCGACACCTCACGCAGCGGCCGACGCCGCTGGTGCTCGATGAGCGGCTGCGGCAACCGGGCCAAGGTCAAGGCCCACTACCAGCGGATACACCGATCCTGACCCGCGCAGCGGACCGCGCGCGTCGCGCTCGACGCTGCACGCCTGGGTCGATGCGGGTGCCTTGCCATGCTGGAGCGCGTGTCGTTACGGTCGGTCCTAAGACTCCGCTTCACTTCGGAGAAGGACGTCTGCGGCGGTGGGGCTCGCCGTACCCGAACCGCGGTGCCGCTGTGGGGCTCCGCCAACAGTCCCTACCTGGTGTCCTTCGTGCATGCCCGGTGGGAGAGCCCATGGCTGGCGACAGCGCTTCCGAGCACCCCGATTCGGGGACCGGAGCCGAGCCGCCCACTCCTGGATCGGCTCCGGCGCTGTCGCCGTGGCGGTTCGTCGTGGTCTTCGGTGTGGTCAGTCTCCTGGCGGACGTCGTCTACGAGGGAGCTCGATCGATCACCGGTCCGTTCCTGGGGTCGCTCGGCGCCGGCGCCGTCCTGGTGGGGGTGGTGACGGGTGCCGGCGAGGCGGCGGGCCTGGTTCTCCGGCTGGTGAGCGGCCCGGCGGCGGAACGGTCGGGCCGGTACTGGGCCTGGACGATCGCCGGGTACGGCCTGACGGTCGTGGCGGTGCCCGCGCTGGCGCTGCCGGTCGGGCTGGCCGGGGCGTGCGCGCTCGTGGTGGCCGAACGGGTGGGCAAGGCGACGCGCAGCCCGGCCAAGGACACACTGCTCTCCCATGCCGGCAGCCCGATGGGCCGCGGGACGGCGTTCGCGGTGCACGAAGCGCTGGACCAAGCAGGCGCGTTCGCGGGACCGCTGCTGGTCGCCGCGGCCGTCGCCCTGCACGGGTACGCCCTCGGCTTCGGGATCCTGGCGGTGCCCGGCCTCGCGGTCCTGGTCGTTCTCGTCTGGCTCGCCCGCCGCGTCCCCGACCCGCAGGCCTATGAGGAAGGTGTGGGACGCGTGCCCGCCCCGGCTCCGGCGAGGGGCTCCGTGGCGCTGCGGGGCGTCTCGCCGCTGGCGGGACTGGGCCAGGTCTTCTGGCGCTACGCGGTGTTCTCTGCGGTCACGATGGCGGGCTTCGCCACGTTCGGGCTCATCGGGTTCCACCTGGTGCAGGCGCACCTGGTGAGTCCGCAGGCGGTGCCGTTGGTGTACGCCGGGGCGATGGCGACCGACGCGGTGGCGGCATTGGCGACGGGCCGGTTGTTCGACCGATGGGGCCTGCGCGTCCTGGTGGCGTTGCCGGTGCTGGCCGGCGCCGGGACCGCGCTGGCGTTCTCCGGTTCGCTGCTTCCGGTGCTGGCAGGCGCGGTGCTGTGGGGCGCGGCGATGGGAGTACAGGAATCGACGATGCGGGCGGCGGTCGCCGATCTCGTCCCGGCCGCGCGCCGCCCGACCGCCTACGGAGCCTTCGCCGCGGTCTACGGCATCGCCTGGCTCGCCGGCGGAGCAGGGCTCGGCGCCCTCGCCGGGCACGCGCATGCCGCGCTGGTACCGGTCGTGCTGAGCGTGCAGGCGGTGGCGCTGGCCGCACTGTGGTGGGTCGTGTCAGCGGCCGACCCCAGGCCCGGACAACAGGCAGCCCAGCGGTAGGCCGCGTCCTGGCCAGACGGGTGCGTCCTCCCGCATGGGAGCCGATGCGCGGGAACGGCACAATGGGCTTCGTTGGGGACGCCCGAGCAGGGGCACCCACACGGAGGAGGAGACGTGGGCGTGGAGACCCGGCACCGGCTTCTGCCGGTCCTTGCCGAGCGGGCCATCGCGGGCAGCCGGCCGGGTGCCCGCGACGACGGGCACCGCGTGGCGCTGGCCATCGAAGGCGGCGGGATGCGCGGCACTGTCTCGGCGGGCATGGCACTGGCGATCCACAAGCTCGGGCTTCTGCCGCTGTTCGACGCGGTCTACGGCTCGTCAGCGGGCGCGATCTCGGCGGCCTGGCTCCTCAGCTCCACCCCGGAGGGAGTGCGCGGCTGGACCGACCCGGTCTTCGCCCGGACCCTGATCCGCAAGCGCAACCTCCTGCGGGGCCGTCCGATCGTGGACGTCGAGCAGCTCGTCGAAGAGGTCTACATCCGCCGGTTCCCGCTCGACTACGCCTCGGTGCTGGCCAGTCCCATCGAGTTCCATCCCCTGGCCACCGACGTCGTCACCGGCGGCCCGGTGGACCTGCACAGCGCCCTTGTCGACGAGCGCGCGCTACGGCTGGCGCTGCGAGCCAGCGCGGCACTGCCCCTGCTCTCCGGACGGCCGGTCTCCGTCGGCCCCGGGCTCTACTACGACGCCGGCGTCGCCGAGGCGATCCCCTTCCGCCAGGCACTGCGGGACGGGGCGACCCACGTGCTGGTCCTTCGCTCGCGCAGACTGAGCGACCGGGCACCGGAACGCCCGGCCCCCTCATTCGGCTCCCGGCTGGTCGCCGACGTCGGGCTGCGCCGCTACACGGCCGAGCTGAAGGCCACCTTCCTCGCCCGGGACGCCCGACTCGCCGAGGCCGACCTGCTGCTCGCCGCGCACGACGCCGACCAGGACCATGCCGGGCCCGCCGTGCTGTCGATCCGCCCTCCGGAAGACTCACCGCGCATCAGCCGCCTGGAGTCCGACGGCGCCTTGCTGCATGCGGCCTTCGAAGCGGGCCGTGCCGCCGCGACCACACGTCTCGCCGACGCCGTCCACTGACTACCCCTGCGGCGGAGAGCAAGGCCCGGGCCGAGAGTCCAGCCGACTCAGAGCCCGCCCAGTTCCATGCTCGACGCCCCGCCAGGATCACCGGCCCACGGTGACCTGGACGGCCTCGACCTCTTCGCTGGCCTTCATGGAGAGCGTGGTGCCGCCGGCGAGCGCCAGGCTCAGCATCACAGCGGCCCAGCCGATCGCGGGTCGCCACCGCGGCCTTCGGACCGCCCTCGGCTCGGTCACACTGACCCGTTCGCCGACCGCGATGCGCTTTCTGACGGCCACCCAGGACGCCGCTTCTTCATCGCCCAGCCCGCACGCCAGGACGAAGGCGACCAGCAGCTCCTCGCGGGGCAGGGTCTTGCGGCCGAGCGCGGTGGACGCGGTCGAGTAGGGCAGCACGCGCCCGGCCTCGGCGGCCCGACGCTCCAGTTGCCGGTAGCTGAGGCCCGACCAGGCCTTGAGCCGGCGCATCGCAGCGACGAACTCGGCCTCGTCGGTGGCCACGTCCGGTGACGGTGGCGGTGCGCTCACGATCTCACCCCGATGCTCGTTGATCGCCCCACTATGCCCCAGCCTGACCAGGCCGCACAGCGTCTCGCACAAGCTCGCACGGCACGACCTCTTGATCACCGCGGCCCGCCGCGGCCAGCCTCTGGCGCATCCCCCGCACCACACCGCCCTGGAGGACGCATGCAACGGATCAATACGCTCCCCTTCGCCCTGGCGCTCACGACCACGCTGGCCGTGGCGGGCTGCGGCGGCGACGCCATGGGCGCGCCGAGGGCCGCCCGGAGCGCGGCCGAACCCGTCGACCGTTCGATCGCCCGTTACCTCGACCGCACGCTGCCCGAAGGACCGGGCGGCACGGTGGTCGCCGCCCGCGGCGCGGAGCTCGCGCACTGCAAGGGCTTCGGCCTGGCGGACCGCGCGGCCGGGACCCCGGCCACCTGCGACACCGTGTACGACGTCATGTCGATCACCAAGCAGTTCACCGCGGCCGCGATCATGAAGCTGGAGACGATGGGGAAGCTCCGGACGACCGACCGGATCAGCACGATCCTCGGCCCGGTGCCCGCGGACAAGCGCGGCATCACCCTGCACCACCTGCTGTCGCACACGGCCGGGCTGGCCGAGGGGCTTGGTGACGACTACGAACGCGTCTCCCGCGACGAGATGCTGAGCAAGGCACTGAAGTCCAAGCTGGTCTCCCGCCCCGGCGCGGAATTCCACTACTCGAACACGGGCTTCAGCGTGCTCGCCGCCATCGTCGAGAAGGTGTCAGGCACCAGCTACGAGCGGTTCTTGGCAACGCACCTGTTCGCGCCGGCGGGGATGACCCACACGGGCTATGTGCTGCCGAAATTCTCCCGCGCAGAGGTGGCCGTCGAGTACGACGAGAACGGCGTGAGCCAGGGCCGTCCGTCCGACCACCCCTGGGCCTCCGACGGACCGTACTGGTATCTGCGCGGCAACGGCGGCATGCTGTCCACCGGCCGCGACATGTTCAAGTGGCACCGCGCGCTGCTCGGCGACACGATCCTCAGCGCCACCGCCAAGGCCAAGATGTTCGAGCCCCACGCACGGATCCCCGGCACCGAGGCCGCCTACGGCTACGGCTGGGGCGTCCTGCACACCAAGGACGGCCGGGTCGCCTGGCACAACGGCGGCAACGACTGGTCCTTCGCCAGCTACAGCCGGATCCTGCGCGACGGCACCATGATCTATTGGGTCACCAACCAGGCATCCCAAGCAGACAGGTGGAACCTTGAGGAACACGAACTCGACATGAACCAGGCCTTGGCCGACCACGCCCGCGACACCGACTAGAGGCCGGCCTGCGGCCGCGACCACGAGCGGCCGGCGCCCGGAAGTCGTCCAGAACGTGCGCCACCGGCTCCGAAGCGGCCGCAGGCGGCGGTCGCCCGGGGTCGGTCAGACGATGCGGCGGATGACGGAGACGGCTCGGGCCAGGTGGGGTTCCGTGCGGTCGGTCCGGTGCGCGAGCGCGAGGTCGACGTGCACGGCGGGCCGTGCCAGCGGGCGGAAGACGACGCCGTCGAGGGCCAGGGCCGTCACCGGCTCGGGCACGACCGCCACGCCGAGACCGCCCGCGACGAGGGTGATCAGAGTGGAGGTCTCGCCGACCTCGTGGCGGATCCGGGGCTCGACGCCCGCGTCGCGGAAGAGGCCGAGCACCACGTCGTACATCACCGAACGGCGGTCCGCGGAGTGCACGATCAGGTCGGCGCCCGCCATGTCGGCGACCCCCGTCTCCCGAAGGGCCGCCAGGGGGTGATCGGCGGGGACGGCGACGACCAGCCGGTCCCGGCGCAGCGGCAGGACCGTGAGCGAGAGATCGGCGATCGGCGGCCGCAGCAGCGCCAGGTCGATCGCGCCGGTCCGCAGTGCCGTGACCTGGTCGGGGACCAGCATCTCGCCGCGGAAGGAGAAGTCGACGCCGGGCAACTCCAGGGAGAGCCCGCGGGAGAGCGCGGGGAGCAGGCTGTAGGTGGCCGACCCGACGCAGCCGATCGCGAGATGGCCGACCGCGCCGGCCGCGACCCGGCGGGCCTCGTGCGCGGCCTCGGCCACCTCACCGAGGATCTTCCGGGCCCGCGCCAGGTAGCCGCGGCCCGCGTCGGTGAGCTCGACCCGGCGGGTGGTCCGGTGCAGCAGTTCCACGCCGAGGTCGCCCTCCAGCCGGCGGATCGCCTGCGACAGCGGCGGCTGCGCCATGTTGAGCCGCTCGGCGGCGCGTCCGAAGTGGAGTTCTTCGGCGACGGCGACGAAGTACCGGAGGTGACGGAGATCCATACCGCTCACGTCTCAATAAGCGCGAATATTGATACTTCACTATATCAAGGGAGGCCGCTTAGCCTCGACGCCATGAGCTCCTATCTGTACTCCGCCGTCCGGACACCGTTCGGACGGTTCAACGGCGCCCTGGCGGGCGTCCGGCCGGACGACCTCGCTGCAGACGTGATCAGCGCGCTGCTGGCCAGGGCGCCCCGGCTGGACGCGGCCGCGGTCGGGGAGGTCGTCTGGGGTAACGCGAACGGTGCGGGCGAGGAGAACCGCAACGTCGGCAGGATGGCGGCGCTGCTCGCCGGGCTGCCGACGAGCGTGCCGGGCACCACCGTCAACCGGCTGTGCGGCTCCAGCCTCGACGCCGCGATGAGCGCCTCCCGAACGATCGAGGTGGGGGACGCCGACGTGGTGGTGGCCGGCGGAGTCGAGTCGATGACCCGGGCGCCGTGGGTGCTGCCGAAGCCGGCCCGAGGGTTCCCGCCCGGAGACCTCGCCGCCGTGTCGACCACGCTCGGCTGGCGGCTGGTGAACCCGCGCATGCCGAGGGAGTGGACCGTCTCGCTCGGCGAGGCCAACGAATCGCTCCGGGAGAAGCACGCCGTCAGCCGGGAGCGCCAGGACGCGTTCGCGCTGCGCTCCCACCGGCTCGCGGCGGCCGCCTGGAACGAGGGCTTCTACGACGACCTCGTCGTGCCCGCGGGGGAACTGGAGCGCGACGAGGGCGTCCGCGCCGACACCTCTCTGGAGAAACTGGCCGGGCTCAGGCCGAGCTTCCGCGCGGACGGCACCATCACCGCCGGCAACGCCTCGCCGCTGAGCGACGGCGCCGCCGCCCTGCTGCTCGGCTCGGCCGCCGCCGCCGACCTGATCGGCCTCGACCCCCTCTGCCGCATCGCCGGGCGCGGCGCGTTCGCGCTCGACCCGCAGGACTTCGGCTACGCCCCGGTCGAGGCCGCCGACCGCGCCCTGGCCCGGGCCGGGATCGGCTGGGACCGGGTCGGCGCGGTCGAGCTCAACGAGGCCTTCGCCGTGCAGTCCCTCGTCTGCGTCGAGGCCTGGGGCGTCGATCCGGAGATCGTCAACACCCGGGGCGGCGCGATAGCGATCGGCCACCCGCTCGGCGCCAGCGGCGCCCGCGTCCTCGGCACGCTCGCGAAGGTGCTCCGCGAACGCCGCGAGCGCTGGGGCGTCGCCGCGATCTGCATCGGCGTCGGGCAGGGGCTCGCCGTCGTCCTGGAGAACACGGACCTGCGCGGCGCGGGGGCCGGGGCATGAGCCGGACGGAGATCCTCGAAAGCGTCGACGAGGCCGTCCGCGGGATCGAGGACGGCAGCACCGTCCTGGTCGGCGGCTTCGGCTTCGCGGGAATGCCCTTCGACCTTGTCGACGGCCTGATCCGGCAGGGCGCGGGGGACCTCACCATCGTGTCCAACAACGCCGGCAACGGCGACGTCGGGCTCGCCGCCCTGCTCAAGGCCGGGCGGGTGCGCAAGGTGATCTGCTCCTTCCCCCGGCAGAGCGACTCCCACGTCTTCGACGGGCTGTACCGGGCCGGGAAGATCGAGCTGGAGGTCGTGCCGCAGGGCAACCTCGCCGAACGGATGCGCGCGGCCGGCGCGGGCATCGGCGCCTTCTACTGCCCGACCGGCGCCGGCACCCCCCTCGCCGAGGGCAAGGAGACCCGGACCATCGACGGGCGCGTCCACGTCCTGGAGTACCCGATCAAGGGCGACGTGGCGCTGATCAGCGCCCACCGCGCCGACACGATGGGCAACCTCGTCTACCGGAAGACCGCCCGGAACTTCGGCCCCGTCATGGCGACGGCCGCGACCACCACGATCGCGCAGGTGTCCGGCGTCGTCCCCGCCGGCGACATCGACCCGGAGACGGTGGTCACGCCCGGCATCTACGTCGACCGCGTCGTGCCGGTCGAGCAACGGCGCTACACCGTCCAAGGAGCACGCTGACCATGCCTTCCACCACCGGGCCCCTCTCCCCGGACGAGCTCGCCGAGGTCGTCGCCCGCGACATCCCGGCCGGCTCCTACGTCAACCTCGGCATCGGCCGGCCGACCAGGGTCGCCGACCATCTCCCCGACGGCGCGGGCATCGTGCTCCACACCGAGAACGGCATGCTCAACATGGGCCCCGCCGCCGTCGGCGAGGAGATCGACCCCGATCTCACGAACGCCGGCAAGGTCCCCGTGACCGAACTGCCCGGAGCTTCCTACTTCCACCATGCCGACTCCTTCGCCATGATGCGCGGCGGCCACCTGGACGTGTGCGTGCTCGGCGCCTTCCAGGTCTCGGCCACCGGGGACCTCGCCAACTGGCACACCGGGGCCGCCGACGCCATTCCGGCCGTCGGCGGCGCGATGGACCTGGCCATCGGCGCCAAGCAGGTCTTCGTGATGATGACCCTCTTCGACAAGCAGGGCCGCTCCAAGCTGGTGCCCGCCCGCACCTACCCGCTGACCGGCACCGGCTGCGTCAGCAGGGTCTACACCGACGTCGCCGTCATCGACGTCGGCCCGGACGGGGCGGCGGTCCGCGAGACCTTCGGTGTCACGGTCGACGAACTGCGCGACCGGCTCCCCGTCCCCCTCGCGACCCTCTGACGCCGCCGGTCGCCGTGGGCGTGCCCGCCTTCGCCGAGGCGGGGGGCGCCGACGTGAACATCGGCGGCTCCTCGGAGCGGTTCCGTCATCCCGCGAGGGCGGCGACGAGGTCGTCCAGCGCCCGGGTGAGGGCTTCGGAGTTGGCCGGGGTGAACCAGGTGGTGCGAATGCGCTCGTTGTTCCCCTTCGGGGTCTCGTGATCGGCTGCGAGCTGCCGCAGGGTCCGGGTGTCGTCGCCCAGAGCCCGGCCGACCTCCTGGAAGAGGCTGCGGACGTAGCCGTCCGCGTCGTCGGGGGCGATGCCGTGGCCGACGGCCCACGAGGTGAGCGCGGCGAGGTAGGAGTAGTGGGTGGTGAGCGTTCCCGTCAGTGCGGAGAAGACGTCGAAGGCCGTCTCGTCCGCGACCGGGAGCGCCCCGCCCAGGTGCTCGAAGAGAGAGTCCGCCACCGGGTGGGACGGGCACGTCACCGTGACGGAGCGGCGTTCGCGTATCGCGGGCAGCGGGATGGCCCGAACGAGTTGGGCGTCCGTGGTCAGCGTCCTTCGCAGGTCGTCGTTGCCGACGCCGGCCATCACGTTGATCACGATCTTGTCGTCGGGCACCGTCAGGCCGGCGAGCGCTTCGTGGCGGTCCTGACGGCGTACGGCGATGATCACGATCTCGGAGCGGTCCACGACCGCCTGGTTGTCGGGACACCCGGACGCTTTCGTAGCGCTCGGACAGGTACGCCGCCGTGCGGGCTCCGCGAGGGGAGAGGAACACCTCGGGCGCGTCGTCGTCCCGGCAGTACAGGCCGTCCACGATGGCTCGGCCGATCTCCCCTACCCCGATGATGCCGATGCGCTTCACTGCGCTTTCCTCCATGGTGTGTGGGGTCGTTCAGAAGTTCGCGCGTCCAGCGGGCGCCGGCACAGCGCACGTGAGCCGGGCCGCCAGCTCCCGGACCTGCTCGGGACGGGGATTGGCGCCGGTCAGCACCGTCGCCAGGCGGTCGCCGGGGACCGCGCCCCCGGCGATCGCCGCCAGGCCCGCCGCGCCCGCCGGCTCCAGGACGATGCCGAGCGTGCGCGCCGCCAACTCCATGGCGTCGGCGATGGCCTCGTCCGTCACCAGGATCATCTCGTCCACCAGGACGCGGGCCCGCCGCACCGAAGCCTCCGTCGGGCGACGCACCGCGATGCCGTCGGCGAAGGTGCGAGCACGTCCGGCGCGGACCGCGCGGCCGGCACGCAGGCTTTCCGCCATCGAGGGAGCGCCTTCGGCGTTGACCCCCACGACCCGGGTCCCGGGAGCGTGCTCCTTCATCCAGCGCGCCACGCCGTTGATCAGCGCGCCGTCCCCGACCGGGAGCACGACGGCGTCGAAGCACGCCCCGGCCGGCGCGCCGCGGGTCAGCTCGGCGCCGATCGTCCCGGCGCCTTCGGCGATCGCCGCCTGGACGCCGTCCTGCAGATGGACGCGGTCAGGATGGCGCCCGGCGTGGGCGGCCGCGGCCTCCCGCGCCGACGAGCCGTCCGGTCCCGCCGCGACGACGCGGGCGCCGAACGTCTCCATCCGCTCGCGCTTGCCGGGATTGACGGTCTCGGGCACGAACACCTCGACCGGCATCCCGCGAGCTCGCCCGGCGTAGGCGACGGCCTGCCCGAAGTTGCCCGAGCTGGCGCACACCACCGGCGTGCCGGGGGCGAGCGTGCTGAGCATCAGGTCGGCGCCCCGGCCCTTGAAGCTGCGCACCGGGTTGGCCGTCTCCAGTTTCACCGTCACCGCGCGGCCGCCCAGCGCCCGGCACAGCTGTTCGTCGAGGTACTGCGGGGTGTTGAGGAACACCGGATCGATCACCCGTAGGGCCTGCTCGATCCGCGCCACGCCCAGGTCCATGCGCGCCACCTTCCGCCGAGGCTTTCCGACCCGGCCGACGCTAACCGAGCTCCCGATCGACGCGATTGAGAATTCTTGCACCAAGGCGCAATAATCTTGCGTGCCCGAATCGCCGCCGCCCCGCCTGGACGAGATCGACGCCCTGCTGCTGGACCTCCTTCAGCACGACGCCGGGCGCACCCTGCACGACCTCGGGGAACAGGTCGGACTGTCCCCGAGCGCCGTCCAGCGGCGGATCGCCCGCTACCGCCGGCACGGGCTCATCGCCCGGCAGGTCGCCGTCCTCGATCCGCACCGCTTCGGTCCCACCGTCCTGGCCACGGTCCTGGTGACCCTCGTCCGGGAATCGTTCGAGCACCACCGGGCCTTCACCGAACGGATGCGCTCGGAGCCTCAGGTCCAGCAGTGCTACCGCGTCGCGGGGCCGTGGGACTACGTAATCGTCCTGGCCGCGCGGAGCATGCGCGACTGCGGTCGGCTCGGAGACCGCCTGTTGAAGGCGGACGACAACGTCCAGCGCTACGAGACCCTGGTCGTCTTCGACACCATCAAGTCCGGCCTGGCTCTCCCACTTCCCGCTCGACCGCAGGACGGGCGGCCACCTGATGAGTGAACGCCGCCGCATCCCGCCGCGCCGCACTCCCCCTGCGCACGGGCCGATCAACCAGTGCTGAGGCGCATCTTGGTCAGGCGGATGGTTCCGTCGTCGCCGGGGACGGGGGCCGGCCGGTATCCCTCGCTCCGGTAGAGCGCGATGTTGTTCCGGCTGCCCGCTCCCGTGGACAGCACGATGCTGCGGCAGGCCTGGTCGGCGGCGGCCTCCGCCTCATGGAGCAGCCAGCGCCCCAGGCCGCGCCCCCGCAGGTCGGGGACGACGCCGAGCCGTCCCACGTGCCACTCGGCGTCCTCGCGGCGGGTCCGCACCATGCCGAGGAGCCGGCCGTCCCGCCACAGCCCGATCGCGTCCCAGGACGCGAGCCAGTCACGGACCTGCTCCACGGACTCGTGCAGCGCCGGGACGGTCACGGGGTCGTTGGCGAGGGCCTCGTCCACCCAGCAGCACCGCTGCAGGACGGTCACCTCGGGGGCATCGTCCGGCGTCAGCCGCCGCAGGTAGGAGCCCGATTCGGGGCCGGCCGCCGATGCGGGCCGTGCTCGCTCTCGCATCGGCCGGAGCGCGTGCGCGACCCGGACCAGCTCCTCCAGGACCTCGATCGCGGCCTTGCCGGCAGCGGCGGCGGGCCGCACCTCCCCGTCGTGCACGGCGTCGGCGATGCGGAGGGCGACCGTGGACCCCAGCGGTACCAGGCGCAGCGTGGTCACCACCTGCTTGGCGTGCTGCACGGCCCTCGTGCCCGCCGAGGTGTTGCCGTAGCTGACGAAACCGACCGGCTTCCACGCCCACTCGCGGGAGAGGTAGTCCAGCGCGTTCTTCAGGGACGCCGGCATCCCGTAGTTGTACTCCGGCGTCACGACGATGAGGCCGTCCACGCCGTCCACGATCGCGCTCCACCTGCGCGTGTGCTCGTTGCGGTACACGCCCGCCGACGGATGTTCCTCCTCGTCGAGGAACGGGAGGTCGAGGTCGGCGAGGGCCAGCGGCACCAGTTCGGCGCCGAGCTCGGCGGCGCGGGGCGTGATCGTCTCGGTCAGCCATGCCCCCACCGCGGGGCCGAGGGCGCCGGGGCGGGTGCTGCACACCAGCACGAGGACGCGCACCTGTTTCGTTGACATGTAAATGAACTTAGGCGATAGGTTGTTTACATGTCAAAGAACCCGCCGGACGAGCCCGTGCGCTGGCTGACCCCGGACGAGGAACGGGCGTGGCGGGCCTTCCGCCGCATGGTGATCGCCGTCCAGACCGGCACCGCCCGCGACCTCTCCCAAGTCGGCCTCTCCGAGCCCGACTACGAGGTGCTCAGCACGCTGTCGGAACGGCCGGGCCACGCCGGCACCCTGCACGAGCAGGCCGCGAAGATGGGCTGGTCGCGCAGCCGGCTCTCCCGGCACGCCACCCGCATGGAGGCCCGCGGCCTCATCCGCCGCGCACCCGACCCGGCCGACGGAAGGGGCTGCCTCCTGGTCCTCACCGAACACGGCCTGGACACCTTGACGGACGCCGCCCCCGCCCACCTGGAGTCAGTGCGCCACCACTTCATCGACCGCCTTGGACCGGAAGACCTCACCGCCCTGGAACACATCGCCGGAAAGGTGGAAGCCCCGGACAGGGCGAACGGCCGCCCCGTCCGCTAGGTCCGCGGACCGGCCTCCAGGAGATCGGCGAGCTCACCGAACCCGCGCACGACGAGGTCGCATTCCACGTCGTCCGCCCGGTCGGCCGTGAGAGAGGGCCCCTTCTCCAGCGGACGCTCCAGGAACGCGGTGGCGAGCCTGGCTCCCCTGGCGCCGTCGATGTCCCACTTGTGCGCGGCGACCATCAGCACCTCCGCCGGTTCCACGTCCAGCAGCCGCACTGCTGTCAGGTACGCCTCCGGCTCGGGCTTGTACGTGCGGGCGAGCTCCGCCGACAGGATGCAGTCGAACGGCAGCCCCGCCCCCTTGACCAGGTGCGTCAGCAGGGCGAACCCGCCGTTGGACAGCGCCGCCACCACGCGGCTCTCCCTCAGGCGTGCCAGGCCGTCCACCGAGTCGTCCCACGCGGGCAGGCGATGCCAGGCCCGGACGAGCCGCCGCCGTGCGGTCTCGTCGAAGGCGTCAGCAACGCCGTGCAGCTCCAGCAGCTCGTCCAGCGACTCCCGGTGCAGCGTGTCGAGGTACACCCACTCCCGCTCTCCGCTGCTGACCCGCTGCATGGACGGGAGGTACCGCTCACGCCATTCGTCGGCGAAGGCCTCGCCCTCCAACGCGACACCGCACTCCGCAGCGATCGCCGCCACCTGGCCGGCGACCCCTGTCCGCCAGTCGACGGTCGTCCCGAAGATGTCGCAGGTCACTACCTGGATCGCTCTGACGTCTAATCCCACTGGCACTCCCTCGCCCAGGAGCGCCCGGCTGGCGCCCCACCCCAGTCCTACCCCGGACGTGACAGACCCCGCCCTCGTCCGAAGACGGGAGCGGGGTCCGTGGTGAGGCCAGGAGGGGTCACCCGGTCGGGCCTGATCAGCCGAGGGGCTTCGGGGCGCCCTTCTTGCCGGCGCCGTGGCCCCAGGACAGGATCTCGTACTTGACGCCCTTCAGGTGGCCCGCCGAGGTGCCCGTGTCGTACTTGCTCCGCGGCTTCTTGCCGTCCACCAGGTGGCGGAAGGTGTAGGTGTCGAGGTCGAGCATGACGCCGCGGTGCGACGGCTCGCCCGGCCCGCGGTCCCCGACGAAGCCGGTGACGCTGCGCCCCTTGTAGGTGACCTTCACCTTGGTGTGCATGGGCCAGCTCGGGCTGGCGAACAGGCCCTTCTGCATCGGCTTGCCGCCCGCCGGGGCGCCCGTGTCGCCGTTCACGCCCGAGCCGTCGTCCCAGAAGTAGGACGCCTTGGTGCTGCCCGACAGGACGGCGTGGCGCTTCGGTGCGACCTTGGCGGTGCCGTGGTGGGTGGCCTTCGCGGCGGGCTGCCCCACCTGCTTCCCGGTCACCTGCTTTCCGGTCATCTGCTTTCCGGTGACCGGCTGTCCGGTCACCTTGTGCCCGCTCAGCTGTTGTCCGGTGACCAGCTGTCCGGTCATCTTGTGGCCGGTGACCTGCTGCCCGGCCACCTGCTGTCCGATGACCTTGTGCGACATCGGCTCGTCGGCCTGGGCCCCGTGGGAGGTCCCGGCCGCCACGCCCGCGGCCAGCAGGCCCGCGAGAGCGGTACCGATCAGGGCGGTGTCGATGGCTCGCTTCTGCATGTTCATCCTTTGCTCGGTGGTCCGGGGCGCCGGGTCACGGCTTCGGCTAGTCGGGGGCTCGCCGTTCGGGCATGACGGATCCGGCGCACGGCACGTGGGCGTGCTCGCGACGTGGGTGTGATCGCGGAGGGATGGAGAAGGGGGAGGCACCACTGGACGGTGCGGGGCAACGGGCCGCTCAGCGGCCCTGGCTCACCGGTACTGGGGGTAGCCGTAGCCGGCGACGGTGGACGTGTCGCGGACCTTCTTCTTCACCGCGTCACCGGTGTTGCCCTCGATGGTGTTGATGGTGCCGTCGTGGTTGTCCTTGACGACGATGCCGACGTGCTCGACACCCTTGATGCCCCCGCCGTTCCAGGCGAAGAAGACCACGGCGCCGGGCTTCGGGGTCTGGCCGAAGCGGCCGGTCTTCTTGAACCACTTGGCGTGGCTGACGGTGTAGGCGTCGGCGCCCATGCCCTTGGTGCCGGTGTGCTGGCCCAGCCAGGACACGAACATGTCGCACCAGGACTGGCCCTTGTAGACCGAGGCGCTCTTGGAACCGATGCGGTGGGCGTTCTGCTCGCCCAGCGGCGAGCCGACGTACCAGTCGTTGAACTTGCTGTTGCCCGAGGCGTCCTCGTGGGTGCCGATCTGCGTGCGGGCGAGCTTGATGACGTCCTGCGCGGAGGCGCCGGCGGTGGCGGTCTTCGCGCCGTTGGCGCCGGCCTGGGGCGCGGCGGCGACGTGCGCGGTGTTCGCGGGCTTGGTGTCCGCATGGGCGGACGGGGCCAGGGAGGCGAAGCCGAAAGCGCTCGCCAGGGAGAGGACGGCTCCGGCGGCGAAGCGGGTGCCCATGCGCTTGGTCAGGTCGAAAGTACGAGCGGTCATGCGAAGGTTCTCCTGAGGTCTTCCAGTCCGCCTACCGGGTTAGCTGTCGGGTTCGGGCATGGAAGTGGCCCTACCGCGACCCCGCGCAAGGCGGGAGTGCGGATTCACCCCGGTGTTTCGGTGGGTCCCCGGCTCCGCTCGGCCAGTGATCGGCGCTCTGCGGACTCGGCGGCGGACGTGCCTTGATCGGCCGTCCTGATGATCAGGGACTCGATGCGCCCGTCACGATCTGGTCGGGCGCTCCGGACGGGCTTTCCCGTCGGTCACACACCCACAACAGGTTCAAGCGGCCCCATATTTCGTCAAGCACACCCCAAAGACGCCGCTGACCTGTAAAGACTCCCCAAAGCGCCCTCAACGCAAGGGCTGCGGTCCAGTCAAGTCGGCCCAAGATTTCTGGTCGCCACCTCGCCCCAGCGGGAGACGATCACCCCCGAGCGCGCCCCCACCCGCGGGCTGGTCATCAAGGTGCCCAAGTTCACGACCGACCAGGACGCGTCATAGTCGCACCGGAGCCGGGCGCGGATGCGTGGTCCTGCTGGAGCGCCGGCGCGGTGAGTCGGCCCTCATCAACTCACCCCTCAGCGCGGCGAGTGACACGGCTCCGACCAGGACCGTCCCGTCGGGAAACCGGAAGACCGGCACTCGCGGGCCGGACACGCGAGCGGACCGAGCCGGTTCCGCGTGGGGCCGCTCGCCGTCCCACCTGACGCCGGTCGCGGACGCCAAGCCCCGCAGCACGTTGACGTCGCCGATGTCCAGACCGTCACTGAAGTAGGCGCGGTAAAGACGGGCGGTCATGTCCTCGGCGGTGCCGTGCGCGGCCGCCAGCGCGATGAGCCGGTGGGCGTCGGCCGTGCGGGCGGGCACGATCCGGTCGAGGTTCACCACCAGGCCGTCGACCGCCGCCGCCCGTGCGATCTGCTCGACCCGCGCGGTGAGCGCGAGAGGGAAATGGCCACGGCTCGGCGGCGGTTCCGCCGCGGAGCCCGCGGTCTGGTACGGCCTGAAGACGACCTCCAGTTCGCCGCCACCCGCACGGTGCTCCTCGGCGGCCCGCTGGAAGCGGGCGTAGCCGAGCGCCGACCAGACGCAGGCGATGTCGTGGGTGAACTCAACTTTCATGGGTTCGTCCTTCGATGGCGGCACGGATCGTTCCGTGCCGCCTCAGCATGCCCGCCGCCGCTCGCCGCGTCAATACGGAACGTTCCGTGCCGCCTGAGGGCTATGCTGTCCCCATGTCACCCAGACGTCCTGAGCGCCGAAGCGAAGAGGCCGCCAACGCCGTCATCAAGGCCGCCATGGACCTGTGCCAGGAGGTCGGGTACCGCAAGGTCAGCATCGAGGGCATCGCCGCCCGCGCCGGCGTCGGCAAGAACACGATCTACCGCTGGTGGCCGTCCAAGGCGGCCGTGCTGCTGGACGGCCTGCTGTCCACCTGGAAGATGGACGCGACCTTCCCCGACACCGGTGACTTCGTCGCGGACATCAAGACGCAGATGGCGGCGGCCTCGCGCATCCTCGGCGACCCGCACGTCTTCCCGCACTACCGCGCACTGATCGGCGAGGCCCAGCACGACCCGGACCTCCACCAGGCCTTGTGGGACAACTTCATCGGTCACCTGGCGGGCGCCGCGGCCGACCGCATCCGCGTAGCGCAGCGCAAGGGCCAGGTCCGCGCCGACGCCGACCCGGTCCTCGTCACCGAACTGCTCTACGGCGCCGCCTACTACCGCCGCCTGCTCACCCCGCGCACGGCCGACGCCGAGCACGTCAACGCCATCGTCGACCTCGCAATGACCGGCCTCGCCCCACCGGCCGACACCTCCACTCAGTAGCACGCCTCACCGCTTCTGGGCGCCCCTACAAATGCCGCCGCGCAGGTGCTCACGGTTTACGGCGGGCGAGCAGGGCCTGCAGATCTGACCGGCCCTCAGACACCTACTGCCACCGCGGCGCCCAGCGCCAGCAGGACGGCACCGGTGGTCATGCTGAGCCCCCGCAGGACGGTCGGCTGCGACACCAGTGCGCGCCCTCGGCTGACGGCCCAGGTGAGCAGCATGTACCAGGAGGCGCTGACGAGCGCCCACAGGGCTCCCAAGGCGACGGTCGACAGGAACACCGGGCCTTCCTCGGTCACGAACTGGGGCAGCACCGAGATGGCGAACACTCCCGCCTTGGGGTTGCCGAGGTTGGTGACCAGGCCGGTGAGGTATCCACCCGTGAAGCCGGTGCCGCGCCCGTCCTGCTCGGGCGGGCGGGGGGACCCGACCGTGAGCGCGGTCCGGAGCGTCTTCACCCCGAGGATCATCAGCACGATGCCGCCGGCGATCCGGAGCACCGCGTACGCGGTGGGGCTGGCCAGCAGGACGGCGGACAGCCCGGCCGCGGCGGCCGTCGACCACAGCAGGAAGCCACTGGCATTGCCCGCGAGCGTGCCGTGGAGCGCAGGCCGGCCACCTTCCAGTACCTGCCGGATCATCAGCGCTTGACTCGCGCCGGGCAGCATCGCCAGCAACAAGGTGGTGATGACGAAGACGGGCACATGCGTGGGCATGGGAACGAACCCCTTCCGGGGATTGCGGCCGACGGGTGTGCCATCAGGCTTCCTCGCTCCGCGCCCCTAAGGGAAGTTAAAAGAGAAGGGTGCAGCGTTAACATGGGTGAATGCTGGTGGATCCGGGGCAACTGCGGCTTCTCGCCCTGATCGAGCGGCACGGCTCCCTGACGGCGGCGGCCCACGCACTCCGGCTCACGCCCGCGGCGGTCACCCAGCAGGTGGCCAAGGCCGAGCGCGACTGGCAGGTCCCCCTGGTCATCCGTGGCCCTCGCGGAGCGACGCTCACCGCGGCCGGTGCGCTGCTCGCCTCCCACGGCCGGACCGTGGAGCAGGCATCGGACCAGGCCGAGGCGGAACTGGCCGCACTGCTCGGCCACCTCTCGCTCCGCCTCCGGATCGGGACGTTCCAGGCGGCCGCAATGCACCTGCTGCCACCGGCCCTGACGGCCCTGCGCCACCGCCACCCGGCCGCCGACGTCTCCGTCATCGACGTGGTGTCCGGGCGCGGAGCGGACGAGATCAGCGCGGGGAACCTGGACGTGGCCATCGTCGCGTCCTGGGACACGCCGCTCGCGCCGCCCCCGCACCTACGGGCGCACTCGCTCCTGGTGGACCCGATGGTCGTGGTCCTCCCCGACGACCACCCACTGGCCACCGGGCAGCCCGCGGACACCGAACTCCACCTGGAACAACTGCGCGACGAATCATGGGTCTCCATCCTGGCCGGCCATGCCGCCCGCGAACAGTTCCACAACGCCGCCCGCAAGGCCGGCTTCACCCCCACCGTGCGGTTCGAGACCGAGTCCTACGACGTCGCCCAAGCCCTGGTCGGCACAGGCATCGCCGTGGCCCTGGTGTCACGCCTGGCCCTGGCCCACGTCCCCGGCACCACCCATCGCGAACTGACCCACCCCAAGCCCTACCGCCACCTCTACGCCGTGACCAGAACCGACGCCAGCCTCACCCCACTCGCGGACATGCTCATCGACCTCCTCCGCGATGTCGCCCGCGACATCACCGCCACCTGGGCCACCCCGCACGGCGCCTGAAAAGCCCCGTTCTGAATCGCTCACGAACTCCCTCCTGGAACAAGTCCCGGGCGCGCCTGACGTGGTGATGGGGGCACGCGACCACCCTCCGGCGGGACGCGCCACGCCTCAACGCGGGCTCACTGGTGAGCGGGCAAAGTGAGAGCCGAATGGGCAGGTCGTCCGCCCGCGGCGGGCATTGCGCTGAGTCCGCGCAGCCTTTCGTTCCGCTCCTCCAGAGCCTGGGCGGTGGTCGGGAAGAGGGCGGCACCGCCCTCGCCGACCAGCCCCTGATTCAGGGTCACGAACTCACGGGTGTCGTGTTCGTAGGCGGCGAAGCCCGCGGCGTGCTCCCGACCGGCCAAGGAACCGGCGAGCATGTACGCGCCGACGAGCGCGAGGCTGGTGCCCTGCCCGGTGAGGAACGAGGGCGCGTACGCGGCGTCTCCCACCAGCGCGACCCTGCCGCTGGACCAGCGGGGCATCCGGATCTGGCCGACTCCGTCGAAGAACAGGTCGTCCGCGTCGCGCATGGCGGCCAGCATGCCCGGGACCTCCCATCCCGCGTCGGCGAAGACCGCGGCGACCAGTTCCCGTTGGGCTTTCGGGCCCGTCAACGCGTCGGACGGCGGTTCCTCCTGAGCGAAGTTCAGGAACGCGTGCACTTCGTCGTCGTCCCCCACGGCGTAGAGTGCCGCGGCCCTGCCCGGCGTGTTCCACATGACGGTCTCGTGGGAGAGCCCGAAGGTGTTGCGCATGGTGAACACGGCGAAGCAGTAGCCGAGGTACCGGTGGAACCGTTCTTCGGGGCCGAACAGCATCTCCCGGGTGCGCGAGTGCGTGCCGTCCGCACCGAACACCACGTCGAACGTACGCGTGCCGCCCCCTCGGAAGGTGACGTCGACTCCGTGGCCGGACTGATCGAGGATGTCGATGGAGTCGTCGAACACGAACTCCACGTCGTCGCGGACCGCCGTGTACAGAGCGTTGGTCAGATCACCGCGCCGAACCTCCAGGTCCCGTTCCGCGACGCCGCCGGTGACGGCGTGCGGGTCGATCGAGGCCACCTCGCCGCCGTTCCCGTCGAGGAAGGTCAGGCGCCGCGAGTCGACATGCGCCTCCCGCAGGCGCGGCAGGATCCCCATCCGCCGGACGACCTCCAGTGCGGTGCCGCGCACGTCGACGGGATAGCCGCCGCTGCGAAGCCCGCCTGCCTTCTCCACCACCGTGACGGCGTATCCGTGGCGGTTCAGCCAGAAAGCGAGGGCGGGCCCTGCGATGCCGCCCCCCGAAACCAGGACCTCGCGCTTCGGCGCGGTACGGGCGACCGGCGTCAGATCAGGACGGTTCATTCCTTGGCTCCTTTGCTCATGGTGCGGACGGCGACCAAGGACAGCGCCGTGACGGCGCCGGCGATGGCGAAGCCGATGACGAAGGCCGATTCGGCCGGGACGTCCGAGCCGGAGGGGGTTCCGGCGGTGAGGAAGGCGCCGCTGATCTGGGCGCCCGCGGCGAAGCCGATCACGCGCGTCACCAGGACCAGGCTGGTGGCCGTTCCGGTGTCGCCGTGCTCGACGGAGGTGGCCGTCCGGACGACCATCGCCGTGATGCAGACGCCGCTGGCCAGGGCGATCAGTGCCTTGCCCACGACGAGGTGCCAGACCTCGGTGTGCAGGAGCGCCAGGCCGGCCAGCGTGGCCGCCATGCCGCCGATAGCCGCGGTGACCACCGCACCCGCGCCGAAGCGCCGCACCGCGACCCCGCCGAGCGGCCCGCTGACCGCGGCCGTGACGGCGCCGGGCAGCAGGTACCGCCCGATGTCGGTGGAGCCGGCCCCGAAGCCGTACCCGTCGCCGGCCACCGCGAGCAGTTGCGGGACGAGGTACATCGACACCGCCGTCCCCACGCAGACGGCGAACGTGATCACGTAGGAGCTCCATATCGGGGGCCGCGCGAGCAGGCGCAGATCGACCATCGGTGAGGCCGCGCGCCGCTCGACGGCCGTCCATCCGGCGATGAAGGCGGCCAGGACCAGGACGAGCGCGCCGAGCGCGAGCGGTTGCGAGCCGACGTCGGGCGCCAGCGCGAGCCCGAGCATGAGCGTCAGCAGGACGCCGCTCAGGAGGACCAGGCCGGGCCAGTCGATCCGTGCGCCCGGACGGGCCGGCGGGTCGTCCGGCATCAGCAGGTGGACGAACAGGGTCGCCACGACGATCGCGAACGTCGGTATCGCGAACATCCAGTGCCGGGACAGTCCTTCCGCGATGGGCCCGGCGACCAGCGTCCCGAGCATGCCGCCGCCCACGAACAGGCCGCTGACCACCCCGATGGCCACCTGCGACTCGCCCGTCGGGAGGTGCTTGCGCACCAGGATGAACGAGAGCGGCATCGCGCCGACCATCGCGCCCTGGAGTACCTGCCCGAGCAGCAGCACCGGCAGGTTCGGCGCCAGCGAGGACACCAGGCCGCCGGCCGCGACCACCGCCATCAGCCGGATCATGACGCGCTTCCCGCCGTGCCGGTCACCGAGACTGCCCGCGACGGGCGCGACGAGAGCGCCGGTGATGAGCATCGCGATGCTGAGCAAGGCCCCTTGGGCAGGGCTCATCGACAGTTCGCGCTGGAGCAGCGGGAGCGTCGGCGCCACCACCGATTCCAGGGTGCCGGTGGCGGCCGCCAGCATGCCGAGGGCCCAGACGGGGGCCTTTCGGATACGGACCGGGGGAACGGGGGGAGCCAGTGTTGCGGGCATGGATGTCCATACCTCCTTCGTGGTCGGGAAAGGACGTACGGGGCGAGAACCCGGGTGACGCGGCTCCCGCCCGCATGCGTGTGCTACGGCCAGCGGCGCAGCGCCGCTCGCGCCGGGAGCGTGACCGCGAGCAGTGCCACGGGTGGAGTGTGCGAGCGCGGTTGCGGGCCGGGCGTCATACCCGGGAGCCGATGTGGAGGTGCTACGGCGGTGGGGGGTGGAGGAGGGGCGTCCTACTCGCCCGGGGTCACCAGCCCCGATTCGTACGCGAAGACCACTGCCTGGGCGCGGTCGCGCAGGTCGAGCTTGGTGAAAACGCGGCTCACGTGCGTCTTCACCGTCTGCTCGGCGAGCACCAGCGTCTCCGCGATCTCCGAGTTGGACATGCCGCGGGCCACCAGGGTGAGGACCTCGGTCTCCCGTTCCGTCAGGGCCTTGAGCCGCAGCGCGGGCTTGCCCCGGGCGGGGGGACGCTGCCGGGCGAAGTCCGCGATGAGGCGGCGCGTGACCGAGGGGGCGAGCAGCGCGTCGCCCGAGGCGACGACCCGCACCGCCGCGATGAGGTCGGCCGGTGGCGCGTCCTTCAGCAGGAAGCCGCTCGCGCCCGCCCGCAGCGCCTCGTAGACGTAGTCGTCGACGTCGAACGTGGTGAGCATCAGCACGCGCGGCCGGTGCGTCACGCCCGGC
Source organism: Actinomadura sp. NPDC048021 (assembly GCF_040653135.1). Taxonomy (NCBI): domain Bacteria; kingdom Bacillati; phylum Actinomycetota; class Actinomycetes; order Streptosporangiales; family Thermomonosporaceae; genus Actinomadura; species Actinomadura sp. NPDC048021. The sequence continues at coordinate 74,425 of NZ_JBEZJQ010000008.1, read as the reverse complement.
GGCGGCGCGAGGAGGCGGCGCGCGCCCTCCAGACCGTCCATCTCGGGCATGCGGACGTCCATCAGCACGACGTCGGGACGGGTGCGCCGGCCCAGCTCGACGCCCTGCGCGCCGTCGGCGGCCTCGCCCACCACCTCGATGTCGCTCTGGGCGGCCAGCAGTGCGGCGAAGCCGGCCCGCACCATGGCCTGGTCGTCGACGATGATGACGCGCGTCGTCACGTTGGGTCCCTTTCCGTCAGGGGGAGCCGGGCGGCCACGCGGAAGCCGCCGTCCGGCAGCGGCCCCGTCTCGATGGTTCCGCCGCCGAGCCGCACCCGTTCGTGCATGCCGACGAGTCCGTGTCCCGTGCCGCGCTCCTCCAGCGGCGCGGCGGGCGGCTCGGGCGAGGGCCCGTTGACGACGAGGACGGTGAGCCAGCCCCCTTCCTCCGCCACCGACACCCTTGTCGGGGCGCCCGGCGCGTGCCGCACGACGTTCGCGAGGGCCTCCTGGACGATGCGGTACGCGGAGAGCCCCACCGCCTCGGGCACGTCGGCGTCGCAGGAGGCGAACTCCACCGGGACGCCCGCCCTGGCCGTCGCCTCCACCATCGGCCCGATCCGCTTCAGGCTCGGCTGGGGTGCGAGCTCGCCGTGCGCCTCCTCGCTCCGCAGCACGCCGAGGAGCCGTCGCATCTCGCCGAGCGACTCGCGCGCGGTCGCCGCGATGGAGGTGAACTCCTCCTGCACGTCCGGCGGCAGCCCCTGGAGGCGGTACACCGACGTGTCCGCCTGCACCGTGATGACGGACATGTGGTGCGCCACCACGTCGTGCAGCTCGCGCGCGATGCGGGCGCGTTCCTCCAGCAGCGTTCGCCGGCCGCGCTCGGCCTCGCTGATCGTCTCCTGCTCGGCCAGCCTGCGCTGCGCCTCGTACCGCTCGCGCAGCGCACCGCCGAGCACGAGCGCGACGCCGCTGAGAATCGTGAGCAGCGACTCCCTGGCGCCGGTGCCGTGGGGCGCGACGAACCCCAGGCCGACGCTCGCGCCCGCCGTCGCCAGCCACACCAGCAGCAGCGTCCGGCGCGACTCCCGCAGGCCGAGGGCGAGGCAGAAACCGATGTACCCGACGATTTCCATGGGCGGGAACGGCCACAGGAGCCGCTCGTCGAAGTCGACGGTGAGCAGTGCGAGCGCCCCGGCCACGTCCGCGGCGAAGACCACGTACCAGGCCCGCAGCGGGCGGACGACGGCGAGCAGCAGCGGTGCCGCCTGGGCGACGGCCAGCGCGCCCGCGAAGCCACCGTTCAGACCGTAGTCGACGCTGAGCACGGTGATCGTGGTGGGCAGCAAGGCGACGCACAACACCAACGCCGCCCCCCACGGGAGCAGCCGTACCGACCGACGCGACGCCCCGGCGAGAAGCGCGCGCGGGGGTTCCTCGGACGTCATGAGCGCCAGCCTATGATCGGCCGCGCGTGTTGGGAGGGGCCTGCCTCGCGGTGGCTGATCGGGGCTCCTGCAAGAGCGCATCCGTGCTTCTCCCTCAGTCTCGTCCGTGCGGGCCGGGGAGGAGGGTAGAAAGGCGGCCGGGGCGGGTGCGTCACGCTGGGGAGCCGAGTCGGAGTGATACCCCGGTAGCCGGTGTCGTCCGCAAGGAGGAGCTCGGAAGACCTCCCCGGCGGACCTGAGCGGGGTGTCGGGCCGCTCAGCCAGAGCGCTTCTTCTCGCGGGTCGAGGTCAGCAGGTCGGCTCCGGTGTGGACGGCCATCAGGGTCGCGGGGAGCAGGATCGCAGCGTCGCGGAGTGTCCGCGCCGGGTCGCGGCGAACGCCTGCGCGGCCGAGCGCGCGCCAAGCCCACAGGGAGAACGGCACGACGATCGTGGGTGCTGTGGCGACACCCGGGGTGTAGCCGCGTTGCCTGACGCTCAAAGCCAGGTGTCCGAGCCCGTGCACGCCGAACCCGGCCAATGCGGCCTGATAGAGCCGGGACCTCCCGCCGGTCCGCGCGCCGTCCACCGTGGCGGCGAGCATGAAGGCACCCATGAGAGCGATGGCCGTGCGGGCGTGCGCCGTGGAGACCTCGCGACGCAGCCACACCGGTCCCGGAGCGCCGCCGCCCGCGTTCTTCCGCGACCAGGGAGCCATGGTGAACCACTCTTCGGCGTCGTTGGCCGCCCAAGCCAGCAGCAGCCCCCAGGTCACGCTCTTACGGATCATCCCCGCCTCCCTTTACGTTACGAGTCGTACTGTAATATTTCTGAAATGAGCGAGCAGCGCAAGGGGGCCCCAGGACGCCGCGGCCGGCCGCGCAGCGCCGACGTCGACCGCGCCGTCACCGCGGCGACGATCGAACTGCTGGCCGAACAGGGATACGCGAAGCTGACGATCGAGGCGGTCGCCGCGCGCGCGGGGGTGGGCCGGCCGGCGGTGTACCGGCGCTGGCCGACCAAGGACGACCTGGCGGTCCACGCCCTGGTCGAACAGGTGCCGCCGCTGGCCGTTCCGGACACCGGCGACGTGCTGCGCGATCTGAAGGAACTGTCCGCCGGGTTCGCGCTCCGGCTGGCCGGCTCCCCGCTCGGTCGGACCGTCCTTGCCGTGCACGCTGAAGCGGGCCGTCGGCCCGACCTCGCCGAAGCGCTACGACACCACTACCTGAACCCCAGGAACGCCACCATCCGCGCCTTGATCGAACGCGGCCTGGCCGAGGGCCGCCTCAACCCCGCGCTCGCCCCCGACACGGTCCGCGACCTGGTCTTCGGCCCCCTGATCTACCACTGGCTCGTCACCGGCCACCTCTCGACCGCCACAGCGAACACCATCGCCGACGCCGCCTGCGCCGCGGTCAGCCGCACCTTCCCCTCGCCAGATCGAGCCGGCGGCTCCACCGACACGCCTGGCCGTCCGTAGGAACCATCTACAGCGCTCGGCGGCGTGGGGACGGCCGGTCGGCGGTTGCCCGGGTGGAAGGACGCATGCAAGGCTGAATCGTCTTGCGCCGCCTGCGACGACCACGAAGCCGCGCGGCACGAGGAACCGGGCCACGCCGGGTCCCCTCTCTGTTGAAACGGCCGACAAAGGGACACCAGTGACTGATCACGCACGGGGGACGGCCCCCTGGCACGGCCGCATCGAGCAGGTCCGCGGCGCCGACCCGGCCCCCGGCACCGCACACGTCGAACGTCCGACGGAGACATGACGGCCATGAAGACGGACGAGCACGGGCTGGCCATCGGGGCGGGCAGCCGCACCGCGGTCGAGCACTACGACAACGCCGTCCATGAGCTGCTGCACTTCCGCCCGGAGGTGGACGCCGAAGCGAAGCGGGCGCTCGAAGCGGATCCCGACTTCCCGCTGGGCAACGTCCTGTCGGCGTACCTCGGGCTTCTGGCCACCGAGCCCGAAGGCGCGCGGGCCGCGGCGGAGCGGTTCCGGCTCTTCCGGTCGCGCGTGGACGGCTCCGGGCTCCTTCCCCGCGAGCGGGCCCACGTCGCGGCGCTGGAACGCCTGGTGAAGGGCGACTTCCTCGGCTGCGGCCGCCTGCTCGGCCAGATCAGCGAGGAGTACCCGCGGGACGTCCTCGCGCTGTTCGTCGGCCACCAGGTCGACTACTTCACCGGGGACGCCCGCGCACTGCGCGACCGGGTCGGTGGTGCGCTGACGGCATGGAGCGAGTCCGACCGGCATTTCGGCCAGTTGCTCGGCATGTACGCCTTCGGGTTGGAGGAGGCAGGGCACTACGACCGATCGGAGGAGGTCGGCCTGCGCGCGGTCGGGCTCGACCCGAAGGACGTGTGGGGCATCCACGCGGTCGTCCACACCTACGAGATGCAGGGCCGGTTCCGGCGAGGCATCGCCTACATGGACGAACGGACGACCGACTGGTCGACCGGCACGTTCTTCAACGTGCACGCGTGGTGGCATTATGCGCTTTACGCACTGGAGGCCGGAGACACGGCCCGTGCCTTGGAGATCTACGACGCCGTGCTCCACGGCCCGGAGTCGACAGGCACCGCGATGGAGCTGCTGGACGCCGCCGCACTGCTCTGGCGCCTGCTTCTCGAAGGCGATGACCAGACCGCGAGGTGGAACGCCTTGGCCGACGCCTGGGCGTCCAAGGCCGAGGAGCCGTTCTACGCGTTCAACGACATGCACGCGGTGATGTCCTTCGTCGGCGCCGGCCGCTTTGGCGACGCCGACCGGCTGATCGCCGACCGCGAGGCCTACCTGGCCGCTCCCCTGCCCGACGTCACCAACCAGGCGATGACCGCACGCGTCGGCCTTCCGGTCTGCCGCGCTCTGGTGGCCTTCGGCCGCGGCGACCACAGCGCCGCCGTCGACCTCCTCGCTCCCATCCGGCACCAGGTCAACGAATTCGGCGGCAGCCACGCGCAGCGCGACGCGGTGCAGAAGACCCTGCTGGAGGCCGCCCTCCGCTCCGGCCGCCTCGATCTGGCCCGCGTCCTGGTCAGCGAGCGGATCAGCATACGACCCGCCAGCCCGTTCAACTGGCTCAAGCACGCCGACGTCGCCGAAGCCCTCGGCGACGCGGCCACGGCGTCCACCGCCCGATCGCACGCGGCGAAGCTGCGCCGGCCCTGAGCTCCCGGCCGACGCGGGCCTCCCCCGCCACCGGCTCGGACCCACGATCAGCCCCCAAGTCGTCCCCGAGGTGCTCGCAGACGTACTCGCGCAGGTCACAACTGGTCCCCCAAGGGCCGACTGGCCCTGCCAGAAAACACACCAAACCAACTTGGTGCAATAAACGAGACGATCGAGCGAATTTCGGTCGATCAGTTCCCTAATATCGCGGCGTCCGCACCATTGGGGACTCGTTGACATCGGAGGAAACCGCCCTCCAACGCCGACGCCGACGAGCTAATCGGCCTCATCGGGGAGTTCATTCGGTCGCTGATCGAACATACGGGGCATCTTCGGGACCTGGAGGTCACCGAACACTGGGAAGTATCGTCGCAGCTTGAAGCCCTGGACGGCGTGTACAGCACCTGAAGCAGTACACGACGAGCGGCAGGCCGAAAAGGGGCCAGGTAACCACGAGTACCTCGCGGCCGGGCGCCAGCACGCCGAGCCCTGAAGCACCCGCGGAGAGAGGTGACCGCGCAGAGGAGTGGCGGTGAACAGGCCCCGCATGGTCGCCCCGCATGGGCGGTGAGGAGGGACCCGCCTGCCTAATGCGCTTCGCGGAAGCCGAATGCCAGCATGGCCGGATCTGACACCTTTTGCCCCCTGCCCTGGGCCCGCCCGATGCGAGACACTTCCTTGTGCACGGAGAGCGAATCCCTGACGTGGACAACGTTTGGAGAACCGATGCCGCATATCGCCCTGGGGAACGACGCGTCCGGAATCATCTCGCTGTTCGCCTACCGGCCCGAGACCGCTCGCCCGATGAGCGAGCTGGCCGAGGTGCTGCTGCGCGGCCCGAGCTCGCTGAGCCGCGGCGAGCGGGAACTGATCGCCTCCTACGTCTCGGCCCTCAACGAGTGCGAGTTCTGCACCACCTCGCACGCGGCGTTCGCCGCCGCCCAGCTCCCCGAGGGCATCGCGCTGGTCGACCAGGTGCGGGCCGACCTCGAGAGCGCACCCGTGTCGGCGAAGCTGAAGGCCCTGCTGAGGGTGGCCGGCGCGGTCCAGCGGAGCGGGCGCGCCGTGCGGCCCGAGGACGTGGCCGCCGCCCGCGCCGAGGGCGCGACCGACGTCGAGGTGCACGACACGGTGCTGATCGCCGCCGCGTTCTGCATGTTCAACCGGTACGTGGACGGCCTGGGCACGACCCTGCCCGACGACCCCGCGGAGTACGCGGCGTCCGCCGACGCGATCGTCAACGGCGGATACCTGGCCATACTCGGCCGCCGAGAGGCACACGCCGAGACGTGAAGTCCGCCGTTGCACCCGCCCGGAAGTAGCCGCCCGCGCCCTCCCGCTCCGGGTCACCCCTCCTGGGTAGACGGGCACCGGGGTTCACCGGCTGTGGCCTGATCATGGACGACCTGGCGGGCATGCGGGCCGATACCGGGTGATCGCAGAGGGCTCCGGCCGGGCCTGATGTGTGACGGTCGAGGGCCGTGGGGTGGTCGTGGTGCCAGCGTGCTGGAATCTCGCGGGCGCTGAGCTGGTTGGTATAGGTGTGAAGAAGATCGGTTTTCTTTCGTTCGGTCACTGGAGTGACGGCGCGGGCTCGCGGACCCGGTCGGCTGCGGACGCACTGCTGCAGTCGATCGATCTCGCGGTGGCAGCGGAGGAACTCGGCGCGGACGGCGCCTACTTCCGGGTGCACCACTTCGCCAGGCAACTGTCCTCTCCCTTCCCGCTGCTGTCCGCGATCGGTGCGAAGACCTCGCGCATCGAGATCGGCACCGGCGTGATCGACATGCGCTACGAGAACCCGATGTACTTCGCCGAGGACGCCGGCGCGGCCGACCTGATCTCCGGTGGACGGCTGCAGCTCGGCATCAGCCGGGGATCGCCGGAACAGGTCATCGACGGGTGGCGGTACTTCGGATACGAGCCGCCCGAGGGCGACACCGATGCCGACATGGCACGCAAGCACACCGAAGTCCTGCTCACGGTGCTGCGGGGTAGAGGGTTCGCCGAGCCGAATCCGCGGCCGATGTTCCCCAATCCGCCCGGGCTGCTGCGCATCGAGCCGCATTCCGAGGGGCTGCGCGACCGCATCTGGTGGGGCTCGGGCTCGAACGCCACCAGCGTGTGGGCGGCCCAGCTGGGCATGAACCTGCAGAGCTCCACGCTCAAGGACGACGAGACCGGTGAGCCGCTGCACGTCCAGCAGCGCAAGCAGATCGAGGCCTACCGGCAGGCGTGGAAGGAAGCCGGACACCAGCGCGAGCCGCGCGTGTCGGTCAGCCGCAGCATCTTCGCGCTGACCACCGATATGGACCGCGCCTACTTCGGCCGGAACGCCGACTCGGGCGACCACATCGGGATGATCGACGAGAACACCAGGGCCATCTTCGGACGCTCGTACGCGGCCGAACCGGACGTCCTGGTCAAGCAGCTCGCCGACGACGAGGCCATCCAGGCCGCGGACACGCTCCTGCTCACGGTCCCCAACCAGCTCGGTGTGGACTACAACGCCCACGTCCTGGAGAACATCCTGACCCACGTGGCACCCGAACTCGGCTGGCGCTGAGAGCACAGCAAGCCGCGTCCGTCTCGACCTGGAGCCGCGCTCGGTCGACGTCCCCGATGAGCACCCGCCGCTTTCGGCGGCGGTCTTCGATCAACCAACCCACGACAGACAAGCCCAGATCCTGCGGCTCGCTGACACTGCGAGCCGCAGGATCTCGCCGCGCGCGTAGGGGGTGTCCCTATGGGATTCGTCAAGGGTTGGGTCGGCGGGTGGCTCAGGTGACCATCGCGCGGCCGTGGTGCCGGCTGAGCTCTTTCAGCGACGCGATGTCCGGGTTGTCCGAGGATTGCAGCGCTGGTAGATGACCTCCGCCGCGGGTGACCAGGACGATGGCGGTCGCGGTGAATCCCTGCATCAGGGATCGGAGGATCACGTGGTTGGAGCGTGTGTAGCGGTCGATGAGGGTGTCGACGAACGCGCTGAAGACGTCGATGTCGATCTCGCACTCGTCCGCCTCCATCGGGCCGAGGCCTGTGGGGAGGTCGGTGAGCGTGGCGAACGACTCTGCCGCTCGCAGGAAGACCTGAGCGACTCCTGTTGCGGGATTCCAGAGGACCCGTTCGCCGATCTGGAAGAACTGGCTCATCGCACTCCTTGCCGCCGTCATCGCAGCAGCGTGATCAGGTATCAGTGATCATCGATCCTAGGGTGCCAGGAAGGGCCTGTCGGGCGCCGGATCCAGCGGGTCCTGCGACTTGGGCTGCGGATCTGTGGTCGGGTCGGTAGGGCTGTTCGGGGTGCCAGACCGGTGTAGGCGGCCAGAAGGCCCGGGGTGGGAAACGCGCGTAACGGGAAACCCTACGGGGGTGCGGTACAGTCCAGCGTAAGCGTATTGCCTACTCTTACAAGGGGCATCATGGGCATCAGCACCGAGCGCGACCTCGTCGACTTCCTCGTCACCTACACCCGGGACATGGCCCTGTCAGAGGAGGAACCCGGCGCGATCCTCGACCGCTACTTCGTGCCGGACTTCGAGTACTGCAACGAGGGCCTGGTGATCGACCGGCAGCGGATGATCGACCACGTCCGGCCCGTCCGCAAGAATGTCGACAGGGCGGCCATGGCAGCCGACGAACACACCGGGGTGGAGATCCACCAGGCGCTGGTCCGCGGTGACCAGATAAGCGCACGCTGGACCCTCCGCACCAGAATGCGCAAGGGCAAGACCTTCACCGCAGAGGTCTACATGTTCGGCCGGCTGGCGCCCGACGGCCGGATCCAGCGGATCGATCAGATCAACAGGCCACTCGACGATCAGCGGTAATCCACCCGATCACGAGTACGGCCGTGACGCCGTCGTCCAGGTCGCCCACCACCAGGTCGAGTACGCATACGCAGCGAGGCTCACGCCCCTCACCACGGCCGAGGCACTTCGCATCCTGACCACCACCGACAGCCCCGACGCGTCCGATGCGCCAACGTTCGATCAAGGCCGGCATCTCGCGTAACAGGAACCCGCGAAGTCACGTAGCTCTTGCAGCCGGCGAGCCGCGAGTGGTTGCCGTCCCCGTGGCGCTGAAGAACGGCGTCCAGTTCGCTGGCACCGCGGTCCTGGGCGCGGCCACGGCCGTCCTCGTCATCGCCGGAGCCTGGCGGTTCAACCACCGGACCCTCGCCCCGCGGAAGGCCGGGCGCGTCAGGTCTCGGTTCCTCGGTCGGCGGCGCTCTTCACGGCGGCCTTGGCGCACCTCGTCGGCTCGACGTAGTCGACGGCGCGGGTGCCAGGGTGCTCGCCTGGAGGCCGTGTGGAAAGCGCGCTTGGATTCGCGTTAGGGTCGTGGCCGGTGAGCCGGGAAGTCTGGTCGGCATTGCGTCCGCCATTCCCGAAAGAGCCCCGGTATGCCCAACCTTCTGCTCGCCTTCTCCGCCTTGCTGCTACTGGCGGTCCTGGTGTCCAGCCTCGCGCACCGCACTGTGCTGTCGACGGCGGCGCTGTTCCTGGTCGGAGGGTTCCTCCTCGGTGACGGCGTCACCGGGGTGATCGCGCTGCGGCCCGGCGACACGCTGGTGTCCGAGCTGGCGGAGCTGGCGCTGTTCGCGGTCCTGTTCACCGACGGCATGCACGCGGGCTGGCAGGACCTGCGCAGCGCCTGGCGACTGCCCGGACGCGCGCTGGGCTGGGGCCTGCCGCTGACCCTGCTGGTCACCGCCGTGCTCGCGCACTACGTCGTCGGCCTGGGATGGGTGCAGTCACTGCTGATCGCGGCCGTCCTCACCCCGACCGACCCCGTGTTCGCCGCCGCGCTCGTCGGCAACGACAAGGTCCCGCCCCGGCTGCGGCACCTGCTCAACGTCGAGTCGGGCGTCAACGACGGGCTCGTCCTGCCGTTCGTGGTGCTGTTCCTGGCGATCGCCCAGGGCGAGGAGAACCTGCACCTGGGCGAACTCGGCGCCGAACTGGCCGGCGGTCTGGCCATCGGCGTGGCGATCCCCTGGGCGGCGATCATGCTGGTGCGCACCCGGTGGTTCGCGATCTCGCCCAAGTACGAGCCGCTGAACGCCGTCGCGATCGGGCTGCTGGTGCTCGCGACCGCGCAGGCCACGCACGGCAACCTCTTCCTGGCGGCCTTCGCCGCCGGGGTCACCGTCGCGACCGTCGGGCACCGGCACCGGGAGGCGTTCGAGCAGTTCGGCGAGCTGATCGCCGAACTCCTCAAGCTCGCCGCGCTGCTGGTGTTCGGTGCGCTGCTGTCCCCCGCGTTCCTCGGCGACGTCGGCTGGACGGGCTGGGCCTTCGCCGTCCTCGCCCTGGTGGTCGCCCGGCCGGTGGCGATCTGGGTGTCGTTCCTGCGCTCCGGGCTGACCGCGCGGGAGCAGGCGGCGGTGATGTGGTTCGGCCCGAAGGGGTTCGCCTCGGTCGTCTACGGGCTGCTGGTCCTGGAGTCCGGCATCCCGGCGGGTGAGAAGATCTTCCACCTGGTCGGCGTCACCATCACCCTGTCGATCCTCGCGCACTCCTCAACCGACATCGTCGTCGCCCGCGGCTTCGACGACGAACGCGAAGTACCGGCCTGGTTCGAGCGCACCCGCACCCGGATCAGGCGTCCGGGAGTCTCCGGCAAGGCGGACGAACCCTCGCCACCGTCGAGATCGGAAGATCGTTCCGAGGACCGTCCGCAGTGACCGCGAGGCTGCCCGTCCGCTCCCGGGCGCGCCGAGGTCTGGGCCCCGTCCGCGCGGGCCCGGTCCTCCTTGACCGGGTCCGCGCGGCACCGGGACCGCCCGTCACACCTTGAGGACTCGGATCGACGGGTGGTTCCTGGTGTTCAGGTAGAGCTTCTCCTTCGTGCCGTCCTGCTCCAGTTCGAGGACCAGGCGGTAGCGGTACAGCCCCGGCCGGGCGGTGCTGAGGACGGCCCCCGCCCAGTAGTAGTAGATCGGTGTGTAGGGCGAGCGCATCAGGTCCGGCATCCCGTAGATCTTCAGCTCGGTCATGACGCGACGTTCGGCGACGTCCTCCTCGTCGCCCCGCTCGGTGTCCAGGAACACCAGGTTGTTGATCTTCGGCATCGGCGGCCATGTGCCGTCGGGGCGCTTGTGCATCTCGATCGGGCGGATGATCCAGTTGATCACCTGCCCCTGCTTGCAGATCGTCTCGAGGTGGTCGGTGCCCTGCCCGACCCCGCCGACGCTGTTGTCCATCATGTAGAGCGCGTCGTCGAGGGAGCCGGTCCGGGCGGCGCGCTCCATGTTCACCAGGGTGACGACGTTGAGCTGGACGGAGTTGAGCTGACCGCGGGCCTCGGTGGTCATCGGTGCCCCCTTCCGGTGGCACTCTGGCCGACCAGGGCCGGCGTCGATATGGCGTACGGCTCCGTGACGGTGCCGAGCCGGAACTTCAGCCGGTACGAGACGGGCTCGGCGACATGCCGCTTCACCGTCGCGGTCCAGTAGGTGATGTCGGTGTTGGGGTAGACCTTCCGCTCGGGCGCGCAGAACTTCTCGTCGATCACGATGCCGTCGAGGGCGGCGTAGGTCTCGCACTCCAGGACGACGACGTTCCAGATGATCCGGTCGCCGGAGCGCACCCGGGTGCGCAGGTCCACCGTGCCGAAGCCGGTCGACCCCTCGGCCTTGTTGGTGTCGTACAGGTACAGGTTCCCCTCCAGGGTTCCGGAGGCGAGGGCCGCGACCGGGTCGATCACCGCCGTGATCGACACGGGCCGGGACTCGGGTGGTCTGGCCTTGCTGGGCATCGGCTTCTCCGTTCGGTGCGGGACTCGGGGGGACGCGGGCTCAGGGCATCGGCAGCGCGCCGAGGCCCGCCCCGGTGAAGGCGTTGCGCTTGGGATCGCTGATGACCTTGATGGCGGAGTCGCAGGTGAAGTCGACCGGCTCCCAGGACGGCTCGTCGTTGCGCCAGACCAGCTCGTGCAACTGGATGTGCATCGTGTAGCGGTACGTCCCGGGACGGGCCGTGTCGACCGAGGCCGCCCAGTACCAGCCGTCCGACACCATGTCCGGCGAGCCGTACTGGGCGGGATACATGACCTTCTCGTCCACGGCCTGGCCGGTGATGTCGGTGATCACGGGGTTGGGGTGGTTGTAGGCCTGCCCCTCGCCGGTGACGACGTTCCCGGTGACGTCCAGGACCTTGCCGACGGCCGGGGCGCGGCCCCCGCGCGGCCTGCGGGCGCGGGCGCCCACGCGGCGACGCAGGCCCTCCAGTTCGGCAGCCGTGTCGACGGACGGGTCCCCGGCCCGGTCGGCGACACCCGCGATCTCCTCCAGCGCCTCCTGGTCGGTGGCCTGCGCCCGGTCGGCGTGGTAGCTGCGGGGGACGGTCGGAGGGATGGAGCCGAGACTGGCGGGCAGCCAGTTCAGCACCTGCTCGGTGGCCTGCGACCCGTCCGCCCAGTACGTGCCGGGGCAGATGGTCACCAGGTCCGGTGTGCCCTGTCCGGTCGAGCCGAGGAAGGCCATGTTGTCGAAGAGGTAGACGTTGCCGGTGAGCGTTCCGGCCTGGAGCGCGTTGGCGATGTCGACGAGAACGATGATCCCTTGCTGCTGCGCCATGGATGCGCCTTTCGGGTCGCTGGTGGGGTCACGCGCACATCAGCGCGGGCGAGTCGAGATGCAGGACGCTGTGGCGGCCCTCGTGCATCTGCACTTCCAGCCGGTAGTGGTAGGGGACGCCGCGGGTGAGGTGGGCCGGGACGACGCCCTCCCACACCTTCAGGTCGAGGTTCTCGTGGCCGCCGGACGGCGCCTCCCAGACCGGTGCCCGCTCCGGGGCGGCTCCGCCGGGGGGCAGGAAGGTGATGGCGGAGATCTCGGCGGTCGTCTGGACGTCGATCGCGATCGCGGTCCACTGGACGACCTGCCCGGGCACGACGATCGTGCACAGGTCGACGGTGCCCTGGCCGTGGCTTTCGAAGTCTCCGTCGTCCACCAGGGAGAGGTTGCCGTTGTGCAGCGTCCCGTCCGACAGGGCTCCGACGGCGTCCACGAGCACGACGATGTTGACGTGGGGTTTCACTGGCACTCCTGTTCTGGTCGGTCGCCGTCCCTCAGCCCCGGTCGCGCACGAGGGGAACCTTGCCGACGGCCGTCCGTTCGATCTCGGGCGAGGACCGGGGCACGAACGCGAGCTGGAAGCGGTAGCCGGTCCGCTCGACCGCCTCCGGGGTGGCCTCCCGGTCGTTGAACAGCGACAGGGAGCGGAGAAGCGCACCGACGAAGACCTGGTGGACGCCGGCCGGGCCGAGCGCGGCCGACAGCGCGCAGGTGTGGCCGTCGGCGTCGTCGACAGCGGCGAGCAGCGTGATGGTCCTGTGCTCGCGGTTGTTCACGAACTGGATCTCGTGCGCGGCGGCGTCCAGGTCCATGCCGGTCGTCTCGCGCAGCCGGTCGCGGAGCGCGGCGTAGGCGATCGCCGCCGAGTACTGGCTGTCGTTGATGTGCAGCACGTCGGCGGTGCGGCCGGCGAACTCGAACCGGCCGGTCTTCAGGCCGGGCCCGTCGAGGGCGGGGCGGCGGATCATCCGGTCGCCGAGCTTGAGCCGCAGCAGCGGCGCCTCGTGCGCGTGCAGCCGGGTGACGACGAGCTCGCCCTCCTCGCCCTCGGCGACCGCGCGGCCCTGGTCGTCGACGACCTCCACGAGGTGCAGGCCGGGCACCGCGGCCAGCCAGGGCGAGTCGTCGCTCAGCTGGAGACCGACGGTCTCGGCCTGGGTGGCGGCGAAGTAGCTGAGGATCGCGACATTCGGGAAGACCGCGCGCAGCTCGGCGCGCTTGCGGTGCGGCAGCACGCCGCTGCCGTACAGCGCGACGCGGAAGCTCTCCCGCGCCTGGGGGCTCAGTCCGGCGCCGAGGTCGCTGAGGATCGCGATGCCCGCCGAGATGCCCATCATGGCCTTGGGCCCGGGGTAGGAGAACATGTGCTCCAGCACGGGACCCGTGACGGGACCGGCGCCGATGTAGTTGACGCCCGGGACCTGCTGCAGGACGCCGCCGACCATGGTCCCGCTGCTCCACATCTGGTAGTCGGCGAGGTTCGTGAACAGCCATTTGGGGTCGCCGCCGGCCAGGTGGTCGCGGAGCTGGTAGGTGCCCATGAAGGCGCCGGCGATGCGGTAGGTGTCGTGCAGCTCCCGCAGCGAGTAGACGATCTCCAGTGGCAGCCCGTCACTGGTGCCGCCGCTGGCGACCACCTCGAACCCGCCGTGCGCGAGCGGCACCACCATTCCGGCGCGGGCGCCCGTGAACATGTCGCGTTGGACGGTTTTGTCGGACAGCGGCACCCGTTCCCATTCTTCGAAGGTGGCGGGCGGACCGGTGATGCCGGAGGCCGTCAGCCGCTCCCGCCACAGCGGGTTGAGCAGCGCCGTATTGATCATCTGGCCGAGGCGGCGCAGGACCAGAGCGTCCTGGACATCGTGCGGAGTCTCGGCGTAGGGGACGCCGCAGAGCCGCTCGCACTCGCGCAACTTGCTCGCGAAGGAGGGCAGCGCCGGGACGGCGTCCACCGACCACGGCCGCATCTCCTCCTCGGGGATCAGCCGCGCGGCCAGTTCCGGGCCGTCCACGGGCGACCGGCCGACCGGCGTGAGAATCGTCGAGGTCATGTCGCGCTCCTGTTCGTCACGGGGGGTTCGTCATTCGGGGAGATCACCACGGAGCAGCCGCTCACCGGTGCTCCTGATCTCGGCGAGGAGCATTCGGAAATGCTCCGCGCTGATCTCGTGGTTCATGAAGACGATGCGCAGTGCCGCGGTTCCCTGCACGTCCACCTTGGAGATGAAGAACCGTCCGGCGAGCCTTACCTGTTTCCTGATTCGCAGTTGCAGGCGGTGGACACGGTCGGCGGCGACGCCTTCCGGCCGGTAACGGAAACAGAGAATGTTGGCTTCCGGCTCGTGCAGCACCTCGAAATCGGGTTCGTCGAGCAGGATGCGGTGCGCCTCGTACGCCGTCCGGCACAACTGCTCGACCTTCTCGGCGAAGAGGGCGCGCCCGTACACCGCCCACAGCGCCCACAACGGCATGATCATCGGCCGTTTCGTGCACTCGAGATTCTTGTCGCCGCTGTCGAACGCGCAGTGCGCGTCGGGCTCCTCGTCGAGGACGTAGCTGGCGGCGCGGCGGCCGAACGCCTCGGGGGCGTCCCCCGCGTCGCGGTAGAACAGCATGGTGCAGGGCGCGGGGACGAACATCAGCTTGTGCGCGTCCCAGGTCAGCGAGTCGGCCTTCTCGATACCGCGCAGTTTGTGCCGCAGCACGTCCGACACGAGCAGGCTCGCGCCGTGCGCCCCGTCGACATGCAGCCAGATACGGCCTTCGGCGGCGATACCGGCCAGTTCGTCGATCGGGTCGAAGGCGCCGAGCGCGGTGGTGCCCGCGGACGCCACCAGGCAGAAGACCTCCAGGCCACGGCGCTCGGCGGCGGCGAGCACCGCGGGCACCCGGCGCACGGCGATGCGTCCTCGCGCGTCCACCGGCAGCCGGACGATCCGTTTCTCGCCGATGCCGAGGACGCCGGCCGCGCGGGTCACGCTGTAGTGCACCTCTTCGCTGACCGCGATGGCGGGCAGGCCGCGACCGCCATGCTCGCCGGACGCCCAGATGCCGGGATAGGCGCGGTTCCTGGCGGCCAGCAGCGCGGTGAGATTGGCCAGCGACCCCCCGGACGTCGTGACCATCGCGAAGGAGCCCGGGTCCCAACCGATGAACCGGTTGAGCTCCTCGGCCATGATCCGTTCGGCCGTGATCGGCAGCTGCCCCGCTTCGTAGTAGGACGAGGGCTGGTTGACGACCGAGCCGACGAAGTCGATGACGCCGGCCAGCGGGACGGTGCCGGAGAACTGCCGTCCCATGTATCCGGGCGAGTGCACCTGGATGCCGGTGCGGAGATAGAGGTCGACGATCGCCGCCAGCCGTTTCTCGTCGAAGGCGGCGATGCCCTCGCGCTCGACGGTCATCAACGCCCGCGCCGCCTGCGCCAGGACGTCCGGATCCGCGAGGTCCAGGCCCCGGACGGACCGGTCCGCCAGATGCGATTCCAGGCGCGCGGCGACCGCTTCGGAATTTCTCCGAAAGAGGACCGGATCAAATGCGGCGAATAACGAGTCCCCTGGCGCCGCCCGTCGCGAGATAGACGGCGAGCATTCTTCCGACACGTCGGCCACGCCTAGCCTTTCATTTCTCTGACTGCCCCGAAAACTCACCCGACCCGGGCGAGTTTAGGCAGGATCCAACAAAACCAACAAGGGTATGCACTGCTAACCATCGGGACACCGCATGCTATGACCACTCAGAAACACAATTAAATCCAGTTGACGACTTTTGTCTAGTATCAAGCCATTTTTGGCTTATCGTCGAACTGCATACGCGCCCAGGCCCGACAAAAGCGCCACTCGCCGGCGGGTCAGCCGACGTGCGCGGACCTGCACGGTCGCCCCCACCGGGATGCGCGCAAACACGCCTCTCAGGGGCTGGACCGGCACTGAGTTCACCGACCCGCCGCAGATCGGTGGAGGCATTACGAAGCGCGTGCACAGTGTCAGGCACGCATTGCTGTCGGATGCCGCGAGCACTGAGCCCGCCCCAAGAACGCAAGCCAGGAAGCTGATCAAAGGTGCCGAAGGCGTCCCGCCCTCGAGTCCCGTGGCCGGGCGGCGCTATGACGTGGTCGAGGGTTGGATCAGCTGCGGGGGCCTGAGCGTGCAGAGCCGCCGGGGTGACAGCGCGGGTGTTGCCGGAGTTGCGCTTCGCCACTACCGACGGCACCGGGACGGCAGGTGCATTCGCGTGACGCCGGGCATCGTTCCGAGACCTTTTTCGGGCAGGCCGCTAGGTAGATGAAGGCCGACGCCGTCGGGCGTAGGCCCGTGCCGCCCGGACCCGATCTCCGCAGCGCACTGAGCACCAGAGACGGGCTCCATGGGTGCGCACGAGGAACCGAGAGCAGGGTTCGGCAGCGCACGCAGCAAGTTTGGGCACATCTGAACCCGTGAGGAGGTCGGCGGCGTCGGCGGCCAATTCGGCGAGAATGTGGTCGGTGGCCTGGTCCAGCGGATGGAGCCGGCGCCGATACAAGCCCTGTTCGGAACTCCAGGCCAGCAGTTGCGCGCGCGGCACCGCGGTCAAAGCGTCGTTGACCACGGTCAATGCATGCTGAGGCGCGGGCTCCTTCTGCGTCAGAGCAGTGAGCAACTCGCGGATGCTGTGCCGCAACGTGCGCAGGCGCGCCGTGCAGGGGTCACCGAGCGCCAGCCCGGAATCGATCAGATCACGCTCGACGAGCCAGGCCGTCGCGAGCTCCCGATCACCGATCATGTCGGTCGTGCCGGCGGGGGTGACCAGCCAGGTATTCGCCAGTGCCAGCGCCGGACGTCCGTCATCGCCCGGAGCAGGGGGCAGGAGGTGTCGTGAGGCCGCAGCGTCCGTTGGACTCATCTTCTCATGTTAACTGCTTGGTTCTTCCGTGACGTCATGCTAGCGTCCTCACGGAGAAATCCATCAAATAACGTGAGGAGTGTTCATGTCAGATTCTCGCGCCGGCGCCGCCCGCGTTCGGGTCTTCGGCGGACCCACCGCTCTCATCGAGATCGGCGGGCTGCGCATCCTGACCGATCCCACGTTCGACGAGCCGGGCGACTACGAGGTGGGCCCCGGCATGTTCCTCAGCAAGACGGCATCAGCCGCCGTCCAGGCGAGCGAGATCGGTCACCTGGACGCCGTACTGCTCTCGCACGACGAGCACCCCGACAACCTCGATCACGCCGGACGGGCCCTGCTGCCGAACGTTCCCGTGGTCTACACCACCGAGAGCGGCGCGCGGCGCCTCGGCGGCAACGCGCTCGGCCTGGCGCCGTGGGACGCTCACGAACTCCCCCGCCCCGACGGCGGCCGGCTCACCGTCACCGGCGTCCCGGCGCGCCACGGGCCCGAGGGCTGCGAACCCGTCACCGGCGACGTGATCGGCTTCGTGCTCTCCGCACCCGATCTTCCCAGCGTCTACGTCAGCGGCGACAACGCCGCGCTGGAACTCGTCCAGGAGATCGCCGACCGGCTGGGCCCCGTGGACACCGCGGTGATCTTCGCGGGCGCCGTCCGCACGCCTCTCCTCGACCAAGCCCTGCTCACACTGAACAGCGAGCAGGCAGCCACCGCAGCCGCGATGCTCGGTGCGCGGCGGATCGTCCCAGCGCACGTCGACAGCTGGTCCCACTTCACCGAAGGCCCCGACGACATCCTGGCCGCATTCGCCGCCGCGGGCCTGGCCGAGCGCCTCTACCTCGACTGAGCAGGGGGCACAGCCCTCCGTTCCGAGATGTGGGCTTTCCGGTGTTCCCAATACGCCCGACAACAGCGTGGAACTCGGCAAGGGCCTCGACATTCGCACGCCAGGCCGCATGAGCGGCGCTTCGCCGGTCCGCTCCGCGCCCACATCACCAACGGTCGGCTTCTGCTGTGTCAGCGGCTCATGGTGTCTTCAGCAACGCGCGGGGTCGGGCTCGTCGGCCGTGACGGCTGCGTGCTCCTGGTCAGCCAAAGGCCCGTGAACACGGCTGTGGCCAAAGTGACGACGCCGGCCACCACGAAGGCGCTGTTGAGTCCGTCCTCGAAGGAGGCGCCACCGGATTCCCGGGTGCGGACGACGGCTCCGAGCACCGCCACGCCGAGGACCGCGCCGATCTGCCGGGTGGTGCTGCTGACGCCCGACGCCAGACCGCCCTCCTGCGGGCTGACCGACTGGATGGCGGCGCCGGTCAGCGGGGACATGGTCAGGGCGAACCCGATACCGACGACGGCCAGCCGCCACCACACGTTCGCGTAGCCGGTGTCGGCGTGCACGAAACCTACGGCCAGCAGTCCCAGCCCGGCCAGGATCAGGCCGAGGGTGACCATGATCCGGAAGCCGTACCGGGCGGCGAACCGGCCCGCGAACGGGCTGATGACGACCATCGCGAGCGTGGCGGGCAGGGTCTGCACCCCGGCTCGCAGGATCGAGCTGCCCTGGACGTAGACGAAGAACTGGGAGAAGAAGAACGACGAGCCCATGAGCGCGAAACCGACCACGATCATCGCCGTGTTGGAGACCGTGAACAGCCGTTGCCGGAAGAGGCGCAATGGCAGCATCGGCGCCGATACCCGTCCTTCGACGACCACGAAGACGGCGAGGAGCACGGCCGCTGCGGCGAAGCTGCTCAGGATCACAGGCGAGGTCCAGCCACGGGCGCCGCCCTCGATCAGCCCGTAGGTGAGCGCCCCCACGCCCAGGACGGACAGGACCGTTCCCGGGACGTCGATCGAGGGCGCGTTCGGGTTGCGGGACTCGTCCAGCACGCGCAGCCCGGCGACCAGCAGGACCGCGCCGACGGGCACGTTGACGAGGAAGATGGCGGGCCAGCCGAAGGCCTCCACCAGAACGCCACCGGCCAGTGGTCCGGCGGCCAGACCGATTCCGCTGAATCCGGCCCACAGCCCGATCGCCCTGACCCGCTCCTGCGGAACCGGATACGCGGCGGCGAGCAGGGTCAGCGAGGCGGGGCTCAGCGCCGCGGCCCCGATGCCCTGCAGAACCCGCCCGACGACCAGCCAGCCGAGTGAGGGCGCCGCGGAGCACACGACGGACGCGGCGGTGAACACCACGACGCCGGCCAGGTACATCCTCTTGCGGCCGAAGCGGTCGGCGAAGACGCCGCCGGACAGCAACAGCATGGCGACCAGCAGCACATAGGCGTCGACGATCCATTGCAGCCCGGTCAACTCGATGTGCAGCCGCTGCTGCATGTCGGGCAGCGCCGCCCCGACGATCGTGTTGTCGAGCAGCACCATGAACTGCCCCAGGCAGGTCACCGTGAGCAACGCCGCCCTGTTCGGCACGGCCACCGGCGGTGCAGACTTCATCGTTCCTCCTAAAGCAGCTCTTAACTGCTTTAGGAGAGAGTAGACGGCAGGCGTCGTTAACGCAACCACGAGCTGCGCTAAGGTGAGGGCATGGAAGAGCGACGACCGGTCCGGCGGCCCGGCGGGCGCAGCGCCCGTGTCCGGGCGGCGGTGCACCAGGCCGTGACGGACCTGGTCGGCGAGCGCGGCTACGGCGAGTTCACGGTCGGCGACGTCGCGGCCCGCGCGGGCGTGGCCGATACCAGCATCTACCGCCGGTGGGGCACCCTGGAAGCCCTGCTCACCGACGTGGTGCTCACGCGCCTGAACGCGCAGTCGCCGATGCCCGACACCGGAAGTCTGGCCGGTGACCTGCACGCCTACGCGAGTCAGGTGGCGCGCGAGATCACGGGACCCGACGGTCTGGCGGTGCTGCGCCTGACCGTCGCCCTGTCGAACAGGGGCGAACAGGGTTTGCGGGCGCGCGACGACTTTCTCGCCGAACGCACCCGGTTCATGCAGGCCATGCTCGACCGCGCCGGAGAACGGGGCGAGAATCCACCCGACGTGCTGGGCGTGCTCGACCACATCATGGCCCCGATGTACATCCGCGTCCTGTTCGGCGCGGGCCCGCTCACCCCGGACTACATCGCCGGGCTGGTCGACCGATTGCTGGCGCAGCCCTGATCTACGCGGATCACCACCACAAAGAGCCCAGGCGGGTGAGTGTCGGGGACCGCGGGGCGGCACGCATCAGGACCTACCGGTCCTCCTCCTCGCCGCCGCGCATGTGACGCCACTGCTCGACGACCTCCCGCGCACCGCGTGCCAGCTCGGCGTAGTGCGCCGGGCATACCCACAGTTCGCGGGCCGAGAGCTCGACGGGCACCGGAGTGGCCGGGTAGTCCTCGGGCGCGTACAGATGCACCACCGCCTTGTACCGGGAGTCCACGTGCGTGGTCGCGGACCAGGGGTGCTGGGGGTGCTCGCACGAGGCGTCCGGGTCGATGGTGTCCAGGGCCGCGACCAGTTCGCGGGTGTAGGAGGGAGGCAGACCTTCGTAGGTCTGGGCGATGCCCATCCACAGGGACAGGAACAGGCCGATCCGTTCCTCGTCGCGCACCTGCCCGGCCAGCCAGCGGCGGGCGGACCACATTGCGACGGGGCCGGTGTTGTCCTCCCAGGAACGCCGGATGGCCTCCTGCAGGGCGACGATGTCGATCCCGCCGCCGTCCCGGAGGAACCGCGCGTCGAGGTGGGAGACGTCCACACTGCCGAAGAGCTCCTCGTGGGCCTCGCGCATGCGGACGGTGGCCCCGTCGGCGAGGCCGGCGAGGAACGCCTCGCAGTCGAACGCCGCCAGTTCCTCGCCCTCCAGCCCGTACTCCTCGGCGAACACGGCACGGCCGGCCTCGGACAGCATGCTCACCCCGGCCTCGACGCCGTACTCGTCGTCCACGTCCGTGGGGTGGGCTCCGTCCGGGCAGGTGCAGGACGCCGGGTCGAGCGTGGCCCGCACCCCTTCCAGGGCCTGCGTGTACGACGCGAAGAGGGACTTGCTGAAGACGCGTGCGGCGACATACCAGCACGTGGTGTGGAGCAGGATTGTGTACCCGGTCCGTTCCCGACGCCCCTGCGGAGTGCCGATGCGGGCGAGCGCGTCCGCCGCGTCGTCGGCGAGCAGACCAAGGGTCGCCGACGGACTCCCGTGGGGGTAGTCGCTGACGATCCCGCAGAGGTCGGAGATCAGTTCTTTGTGGTCGTCGGACAGGGCGGGGGTCACTTCAGTCACGTCAGTAATCGACGACGCAGTGGGCCGGCCGGTTCCCCACGGCGTCGTGGTGGGGGACGTAGTCGGCCCGGGCCTCAGGTGTCTGGGCGATACGGGGGTATCCGGTCTGGGCGGCGGAGGTCAGTCGGCCGCCACGGGGAGCAGGGAGTAGAGGGTCAGGCCCTGGTAGTCGTCTCCGCCTGACACCTCGAAGTTGCCCTGGAAGACGAACTCGCCGTGCACGAAATTGAGCCCTCTCCAGGGGCGCTCGTCATTGCCGATGTTCACGTGGTAGGCGGTGCAACGTCCGATTTCGGGCTTCTCGTTCTCGGGAAGGCCGCCCTCGCAGGTGGACCAGACCTGGAAGATGACGTTGTCGTGTTCGGCGCCGCTCGTGTCGATGGCGGCGCCCTTCCCGTCGGTGATCTTGAGGTCCATGTTGAGGCCGACCTTGAGCCGCACCTTGCGGCCGATGTTGTTCTTCAGGAACGAGCCGAAGCCGGAGCGGCCCTCGCTCAGATCGGAGACCGACCCCTCGAACGACGGCCGGGAGGCGGCCGTCACCGTCGCGCCGGCGGCGGGGCGGCCGGTGGGCGCCCGGTCACTGTTGTCGCCGTCCCCGCTGTCGAGGTAGCGGAAAGCGACCGCCGATCCCAGGACCAGGACGGCGGCCGCGGCACCGGCGATGACGCCTGTGCGGCGTAGCCTTCTCGTTCTCCCGTGGCCGTGCGGTACCAGCCCCTGCCGCACCGCTGTTGCCACGTCCGCCGGAACTGGCTGCGCTGCCAGCGCAGTGATGTGCTGGTACGCGGAGTCACTGGCGAACCCATCCTGCAGGCCGTGGGGAGCGACGGGGCGGTCGCCGGTATCGGCTTTGACCGTTCGCGCAGGTGCCCCGCATGCCGCGGCCAGTTCTTGTGCGGTTGGACGATCAGCGGGGTCCTTGGCCATCGCCGCCGCCAGCGGTGCCGCCAGCTCGGCGGGCAGC
The DNA here is from genome assembly GCF_040653135.1 of Actinomadura sp. NPDC048021. Classification (NCBI taxonomy): domain Bacteria; kingdom Bacillati; phylum Actinomycetota; class Actinomycetes; order Streptosporangiales; family Thermomonosporaceae; genus Actinomadura; species Actinomadura sp. NPDC048021. Next base: position 52,181 of record NZ_JBEZJQ010000008.1, on the reverse strand, counting down.
CCGGCCAGGTCGGGTTCGTCGTTGATGGTGCGCAGCAGCACCGCCTCGACCGGACCTGACCCGAACGGCGGACGGCCCGTGGCGGCGTAGGCGATCGTCACCCCGAGGGAGAACACATCGGCGGGCGGCCCGAACGCCTGCTCGCGCAGCACTTCGGGCGCGACATAGCCGGGGGTGCCGTTCCAGCCCCCGGTGCGGGTGATCTGCGTCTGGTCCTCGCCCCGCGCGATCCCGAAGTCGATCAGTTTGGGGGCGTCCGGGGCCAGCACCACATTGGAGGGTTTGACGTCGCGGTGCTCCACCCCCTGGGCGTGCACCTCGGCCAGCCCCGTGGCCACCGCGGCCAGCAGCCGCACACAGGTGCTGACGGGAGGCGGGCCGTACCGCTGCACGGCCTGGCGCAGCGTCGGGCCGGGCACGAACTCGGTGGCCAGCCAGAACGGCTCCTCGATCAGGCCAGAGGCGACCATCGCCGCCGCGTACCGGCTGCGCACCCGCGCCACGGTCTGCGCCTCCCGCCGGAACCGCGCCAGCACCTGCGGATCGTCCAACCCCTCGCGCACGACCTTCAACGCGATGTGGCGGCCCCCTCCGGCCAGCGCCAGGTAGACCAGCCCCATCCCGCCCTCGCCCAGCCGGCCGAGCAGCGGATATCCGCCGATCGCGGCCGGATCAGCCGGACGCAGTGGCTGCACGGTGCACCCCCGCCCACAACAAGATCATGGCGCGCATGATCGCAGTCCCGTCGGCCACGTGTCATTCCGGTTTCTCGAACCGGCGATCGAAGCGCGCGGAGGACTGGAACACCTGGCGGCCATGGCACGGGACGTCTGACGGCAAGCACCCGCACGCGTGGCCACGGCGACTATTAGTAGGGTCGTCCCTCGGCGGCCGGTCGGTGCGGCCGCTGCGGGACCGCGTGAGAGGCCGCGCGTCCGCCAGAAGAGCATCGCAGCGGAGGCGGCGACGAAGACGAATGCTGGCTGTTCACGGTTCATCTCCGCTCAGGATCCGCCTCCATGGCAGCCGGATTGCCCGGCGAGGAGCGACTGCCCAGCGGAGTGCCCGTCGACTCCCGACACGAGGCCCTCGACCGCGCAGGAGCCTTCACCTCGCACCCCTCTCGCACCGGTGATCCGGGTGCCGGCAGGACTCGTCGTCCTCGTCGGCCCACCAGCCTCGGGCAAGACCAGCTTCGTCCAGGCCCTGATCGCGCGCCGGCAGATCGACGCGGAGGCCGTGGTGTCCAGCGACGAGATCCGCGCGGAGCTTTTCGGCGGCTCACCTGCGGAAGCGGGATCCGACGCGGCGGACGCAGCGATCTTCGAGGAACGTGACCGCAGGATCGTCGCCAGGCTCGCCACGGGCCGCACCGCGGTCGCCGAGTCGACGAACGTCACGCCGCGGGCACGCGCGCGACTCATCGCCATGGCCAGGCGTTTCGACGCACCGGTGACCATGCTGCGGTTCGATCCGGACGTCACCGAACTCCTGCAGCAGTACACCGAGCGCGGCCGCACGGATCTCACCGCCGCGCAGATCCGCGCCTACGCCGCCGTCATGGCCCGGGATGCCGGGGCTGGCCAGCTCCGCTCCGAAGGCGCGGCCACCGTCCACGATGTTCCCGGACGTCGCCAAGGGAGCACGCCCGTTCAAGCCGCCGCACTCTTTTCCTTCGCCTGACCCCGGCCGCAGGACGCAGGCTTCTCGGATCTCCTAATCCCCTGCCAGTCGGATAGGCGGTGCGGCAAAGAGCGAGACCCACGCCTCTGGGCGGCAAGCGTGGGTTGCAGCCGACGGTTCCACTAACTCTTCGCGGTCCTTCCTGGGTAGGGGATGAGCATGGACGACCTGACACCCGGGGAGGCCGGTCCCCGAATAGGCGGGCTGGGGGTGGCGGAGGTGGCGCGTCGGCTGGGCGTGGCGCCTTCCACGCTGCGCGTCTGGGATCGCCAGTACGGCGTGGGCCCGACGGGCGGCGGCCCTGGCAGGCATCACCGCTATACCCAGGCCGACGTCGCCCGGCTGGAGACCATGCAGCAGATGATCTCCGCAGGAGCGCCTCCGGCGGAGGCCGCTGAGGCGGTCCTGCACACGCCGCACGGGCAGGACCAGGGGCCGCAGAGCCACAGTGCCGCCGACAGCCACAAAGAGCTTGAGATCTCTGCCGCCGAGCATGCCGAATCGCAGGTCACGCGGATCAGGAACCTCGCGGATGCGGCGATGGCGCTGGACGAGCTTGTGATGACCGGCATCCTGGAATCGGCTCTGCGACACGAGGGCGTCACTGCGACATGGGAGCAGGTGATCGTACCGCTGCTCGTCGACCTCGGACGCAAGCATGCGGCCACTGGCGAGTACGTGGAAGTGGAGCATCTACTGTCGGCCGTGGTATCGCGCTGTCTACTTGCGGTGACGTCGCCTCAGACGCAGTTTCCAGCCGGGCGGATTCGTAGTCCCGTGGTGCTGGCATGCGCCCCAGAAGAGGAGCACGCCCTGCCGGTCCTCGTGCTGGCCGCCGCCTTGGCCGAGATCGGCGCGGCGAGACTCATGCTGGGTGCGCGAGTGCCGGCATCGGCCCTGGCAGCCGCGGTAGCCCGTACCGGGGCGCACACGGTGTTCGTGTGGTCGCAGACCTCCGAGACCGGTGACCCGTCCTGGCTCACAGACCTGCGCACCACGCATCCTGCGCTCCAGGTGGTGGTGGGAGGCCCGGGCTGGGACCGTGACCGTCTCCCACCCGAGGTGCCCTTCACGTCATCGGTGTCCGCGGCACTCGGGGCGTTGCTTGCAGCAGGCACCACTGACCGCTGAAGGCCCACCCACTGATCCAGCGTTCATAACGCGAGTCCGCGTCACTTACGAGCGACGCAGCCCACTTCACCGCGCTTTCGGGATTGCCTACGCCATATCTCCCCGGCAGTACCGTCGCCAAGTCCTCGATGAAGGCGAAAGAGCGCATTGAGTCAGAATGCCTCTTCAATGGGCGGCTGGAGCGGATCGCGCTCGCGCGTACTTCTGGTCGGCCGCCACTGCACGCGGTGCCGGACTGAGGTCCCCGCTCTCCGGTTTCAGGGCCCTAAGGCCCTGAAACGCGAACGAGTCGGCTCGCTAACTTCGCTGATTGTCAACGACGGGACTGAATCGCTCAGTAGATGTGCCCGTCCCCCAGAAAGGGTTCAGCCATGAAACGGAAGAACGCACTCGTCGCGGCGGGCGCCCTGGGCGTCGCCCTGGCCGGCGGAGCGGTGGTCTCCGGCCTCACCATCGAGTCGACGTCATCGCCGAAGCCCGCGGCGCGCGTCGCGGACACGGGGTCGGTCGCGGCCGCCGGAGGCCAGGCCGCCGCGACAACGATCAAGAAGACGGACTACGGCCCCTGGAGCGGCCACTTCGCCAACCAGAGTCTGCAGTGCCGCACCTACGCCAGCGCCGGTACCGTCGGAGGCCGCGTCTGGCACTACGGCAAGATCGAGTGCAACAAGAAGACCGCGATCATCGACGTGGTGTCCGGCGTGAACCCGGGCAAGCCGGCCATCGCCCAGCATCTGTGCCGGGACGTCCAGTCCTGCTCGGTCAAGGGGTGGGTGAACAACCCCTCCGGCAACCAGAACTGGTCCGTCACCACCACGGGAAGCGTCGGAGTCCTCCTGTTCAGCGGCGAACGGCTCTCCGCCCACGTCGCCTTCCGCGCCTGACCCCGCTGGCACATGGCCTGAATGACAGGTCAGGGCAGGCCCCTTCTCTTCGGCACTGAGAGCCGAACCTCCGTCGAGACACCGGCACGCGCGGGGCGGCACATGTTCGCCACCCCGCGCGTTGCCAGATGAGGCGACGTGCAGCGCAACAGCACTGTCGCACCGCCCTCGGACTGGGCACCGTCCGCACCCACCAACTGCGGTTCCGCGACGACCCGGCAAGAGCCGGCTGGCTACAGCAGGAGAGCCATCGCGTACTCGTCGCGCGGATTCCCATCCACGATCACTGCGTGCTTGCGTACGCCTTCGATCGTGAACCCCAGGCGCTGGTACAGCCGGTACGCCGGGTTCTCGACGGCGACGTTCAACTGCAGCCGGGTCAGGCCCCGTTCGGGGGCTTCGTGATTGATGAGCGTGTGCAGCAGACCCGTCCCGATTCCTTGTCCTCGGTTTGAGGGCAGCACTCCGAGCACGAGATGCCCGCAGTGCGCGACCCGCTGGAACCGCCCGACGGCAACGCGCAGCGTGCCAAGCAGCGGGTTACGGCCGGCCACGACCTCGAAGGACCGGTCCTCCAAGGGGGCAGCCCTCTCGCCGGGTTCCGCGAGCATGAACTCGGCGTCACTCTCGACCTTCCGCCACAGTTCCGCCACGGCTGGCCGCTCCGTGGCGTCCGCGACACGATAGATAACGCCGGCCATGCGGACCCCCGGTTGACGTTCGCTCAGACGGCTTGGCCGCTGGCAGTACGGCTTCGACCTCGACAGAGCCTCATCGTGCCAGGCCACCGGCGAGCCGCCCGGGTGTTTCGCAGGTCGGCCCGCGCGCTGGGCGCGGATGGCCGAGGCCGCCCGGGCGCCCTCCTCCAGCGACGCTCACTCGGCGTCGTGGACAAGCAGGGCGATCTGGACGCGGTTGTTCAGGTCGAGCTTGCGCATGATGCGTGACACGTACGACTTGACGGTGGTGACGCTCATGTACAGCTCGGCGGCGGCTTCGGCGTTGGACAGCCCGCGGCCGACGGCCTCTGCCACCCGGCGCTCGCTGTCGGTGAGGCAGGCGAGCCGGGTGCGGGCGACCGTGCGGGTCTGGTGATCCCGGCCGGTGACATGGGTGATGAGCTTGCGGGTGACCGACGGGGAGAGCATGGGCTCGCCGGCGGCCACCCGACGGATCGCGGTCACGATCTCGGCCGGTGGGGTGTCCTTGAGCAGGAACCCTCCGGCGCCCGCGCGCAGGGCATGCAGAACGTGCTCGTCGGTGTCGAAGGTGGTCAGGACGATGACCTCGGGGGCGTCGGCGGCGGCGCGCAGCAGGCGGGTCGCCGTCAGGCCGTCGGTCCCCGGCATCCGGATGTCCATGAGAACGACGTCGGCGCGGGCGGCACGCACCGCCGCGGGCACCGCGGAGCCGTCGGCGGCCTCGCCGGCGATCTCGATCCCCTCAACGCCGCCGAGCATGGTGGCCAGGCCCGCCCGCACCAGCCATTCGTCGTCGACCAGCAGCACCCTGATCGGTTCCGGCATCACGCCTCCCATGGCAGCCACGCGCGCAGCAGGTGGGCGTCCGCTACCGGGCCATGCTCCAGCCGCCCGCCGGCCAGCGTGGCACGCTCGGAAAGCCCGGTCAGGCCGGTGCCGGTCCCCGGAATCGCCGGACGCCCGCGATCGGGGCCGGGCAGCGGCTGATGCACCTGGACCTCCAGCCCATGCCCGGCCTCACCCCGCACGGTGACGGTGACCGGCATGCCCGGCGCGTGCTTGCGCGCGTTCGTCAATCCCTCCTGGACGACCCGGTAGGCGGTGCGCCCGGCCAGGGTGGGCACCGCCTCCACGTCCCCGACGTCCATGTCCAATGTGACCTGTGCGCCCGCACGCCGCGACTCCTCGACGAGCCCGGCCACGCCGGCGAGCGAGGGCGGCGGGGCGTCCGCGCCGTCGACCGGGTCCTCGCGCAGCAGCCCGATCACTTCGCGCAGGTCGACGAGCATCTGGTGGACGCCGCTGCGGATCACCCCGGCGGCGCGCGATATCTCCTCCGGCGAGGCGTCCGGGCGGAACTCCAGCGCGCCGGCGTGCACGCTGAGAAGGGACATGCGATGGGCGAGCACATCGTGCATCTCGCGGGCGATCCGCACCCGTTCCAGCCGCCTGGCCTCGACCTCCCGGAGGTGCCGGTCGCTCTCGGCGCGGTGGGCCCGCTCGGCGAGGGAGGCCAGGAGCTGGCGTCGCGCGCGGATCGCCTGCCCCCAGCCGACCGTCGCGGCGGTCAGCAGGGCGACGATCGCCACGCTCACCGCGTAGGGCAGCTCGGGAGGGGGACGCAGCGCCACGGCGATCATGCCGGTCAGCACGCCGAGCGCGCCGATCCCCACCGCCACGGGCCAGGGCCGCCGCACGGCGACCGTCAGCGTCGCCACGAACGCCGCGCCGCCGGCCGCCAGGGACACGGCCGAGACCGCCGTGACGACCAGTGCCAGCCCGACCGGCCGGCGGCGGCGCATCACCAAGGCTGCGCAGCAGGCGAGCCCGGCCGCCAGGTCGGCGTTGGCGAGCGTGTCCGCTCCCCGCGCGTAACTAGGCCAGAGGTTCAGCGCGCCGATCACCACCGCGACGGCGATGACCACGAGGGCCGACGCCGACCCTGCCGGCGTTTCGGCGGCCGGGTCGCGATCCGGCTCGGCCCGGCGCGCCCCCGGCACCGCCCAACTCGGAGTCCTCATGTCCGTGACGCCCAGAACCGGCAGTGGTGACCGGCGGCCAGGTCGGTCTGGGAGATTCCGCCGCGCGCGGAGTCCAGCGACTGGGTCGCCGGGAACCCCGGCCAGCGGGGCAGCCCCGCCCTGTTCGGATCGCCCTGGGCGGCGAACGCGGCCCAATACATGATCATCGATTCGGACAGGTTCCGCTGCGCGGGGTCGAGCGGCACGGACGTGCCCTCGATGTCGAAGAGCAAGGGGAGCTCCGAGCCGTGGAAGGCGCCGGGCGGGTAACCCTCGGGGAAGATGCCGAGGAAGTCCGGGACGTTCGGCTCGGCGAACTCGAAACTGAAGACGGGCACGTGCCGGGCCATAAGACGGTCGGCGGCGAGGGTCGGGCACACCCATCCGACGTCGGTGCCGACCGCGGCCCAGGCCAGCGCGGCCGGGGAACCCGACTGGCCGGAGTACGCCCGGGGCGGATACCTGACGTAGACGCGACGGGCCATGCGCTCTCCGAAGGACGTCGCCAGCAGAGCTCGGTAACGGGCGTCATCGATGGGCTCCTCCGCCTCGAAGAGGCTCCCGAACAGCCGGTGTTCGTCCCGGGTGTTGCCCTGCATCACCGGTACCCGATGGAAGGCGCCGGTCCGCAGTGCCTTGACGGGGTCGGTGGGCAGCGCCCGGGTCCCGAACGCCGGGGTGACGAACTGGCCGTTCAACGCCAGGAGCTTCCTGGTGTCCGTCCGGCGCAGGCATGCCGGTCCGTCCGGTCCCGCGCAGCCCAGCCCCGCTGCCGCCGCGGCGCCCCGAGCCTGCACGGCCGTTCGGGGCGCCCAATAGGAGATGGCGTCGAGCCCGGGGCCCATCACGTTCTTGGGCCAGCTCTGCAGGCACGATCCGCTCTGGATGATCGCGCGGTGGAAGAGCCCGGCCGCCGGAGGCGAGACCAGTTGGGCACAGACGCTCGCCCCGCCCGAGGACTCTCCCATCAGCGTGACGTTCCCCGGATCGCCGCCGAACGCCCGCGCGTTCGCCCGTACCCAGCGCAACGCGGCCCGCTGGTCGGCCAGAGCGTAGGTGCCCGACCCGGCCATCCCGGGATGGCCGAAGAACCCGAACACGCCGAGCCGGGAGTTGACGGTGACCACCACAACATCGCCCGTGGCGGCCATGCGGCGGGCGTCGAAGTCGCTGCCCGAACCCGAGCTGAACGCTCCGCCGTGCAGGTACACCACGACCGGCCGTCGCTCAGAACGGTTCCGGCGGGGGCCGGTGACGTTGAGGTAGAGACAGTCCTCGGAGGAATGCGCCGCGACGCCACCGGTGTCGTCCAGCTGCGCGCATGCCGGTCCGGGCTTGCTCGCGTCCCGTACCGCCGTCCAGGGACGAGGACGGACCGGCGGGCGCCAGCGCCTGGCCCCCGTCGGCGGCTGGGCGTAGGGAATGCCTTGATAAAGCTCCGTGCGTCCTGTCGCGACTCCGCGCACCGGACCCAGATCAGTCTGCACCACCGGGTCCGCCTCGCCCGTCGTGACCGACGCGCCGACCGCCGGGACGCTCAGGGAGACCGTCATCAGGGCCGTCACGGCCCAAACCGGCTTGGCCGTCCGCCACCTTCGTCCCATGCCCGGCTCAGCCATGGCCCGACACCAGCCAGCTCTTCAGCAGGCGGGTCCACTTGCGGTTGGCGGTGGTCTCCAGGAACGTCTTGTGATCCACCATCAGGTAGATCTCGCCGGCCGTGACCGTTTCCATGATGAGCGGCCTGCCCGAGTTCAGCAGCCCGCCGACGAACCGCCCGTACAGGTCGGTGTACTCATTGGCCACCGATCTCACCTCCTCCGGCCGCAGCACGAGATCGGACCCACCATGCCAGCCGCCGATCACGAGGCGGTCGGGATGGAGCTCCAGCCGTCCGGACCGCGGGAACAGCACCCGCTGGTCCACCCCCGCGGCGATCCGGTGACCTCTCTTGCGCCCCGCGAGCTCGTCAGCCGGGGAACCGACGTACGAGCCCTCCGCAAGGGGAACCTTCGATTCGCTCATGATCCCAGGCTCCCGCCATGCCCGGTACGCCCGCAGCCTCCAAAAGAAGGCAACGCGCTACCGACTTTGGTCGGCCGGTACGCCTCTTACCTCGGGCCAGGGAAAGACGACGATCTGAATGATCGGCCGCGAGCCGTCCTCATCGGGAGCTCCTGGTGGTGGGCACGAACCGAGTCGGTAGCCAGAGCACGGCAACCGACTTGCGGCCGAGGCCGTGTGACTCCCCCGAGGTTGTCGGCGGAAAATCGGACCGGAGTTGTCGGATCCGGGCCGCGCCGTTCGTAGCGATGGTGAGACGCCGCCCACGAGGGCGGCTGTGACGATCACAGGAGATGCCGACCGATGTCGCACGCACAGTCCAAGATCCACAAGATGTTCGAGCTCGTCGAGCCGATCGCCACCGTCACCTTCTCCGAGGTCCCGAACGAGGCGTTCCTGGCCCTCGGCATGCGCAACTACTGGGACGGATACTTCGCCGGGCGAGCCGCGCCGCTGGGGCTGGCACCGGCCGAGGTGGTGCACGCGGTCTTCTACAACTTCGCCGACGGCGAGGTGGCGCGGCACATCCCGTGGGTCTGGGGGAAGATCACCCCGCAGGAGGCGATCGCCGTGCGCGAGCGGGGCAGCGCCACCGCGCTGCGGCAGATGATCGGACAACTCGCCGACTCCCCCGGCCTGGTGCGGGCCGCCGACCTCGCCACCCGGGCAGCGGTCAGCGCACCGACCGAGGGCCGAGTGCTGTACGCCGCCCTCCGGGCGCTCGACGTCCCCGAAGAGCCGGTGGCCCGGCTCTGGCACGCGGCGACACTGCTGCGCGAGCACCGCGGGGACGGCCACAACGCCGCCCTCGTCGCCCACGGCATCGGCGGCACCCAAGCCCACGTCCTCATGGCCCTCTCCCTCGGCATGAAGGCCGAGGAGTTCGGCCGGATCCACCACCTGCCCAAGGCTCAGCTGGCCGCTGTCGTCGACGGGCTACGCGGCCGCGGCCTCGTGAACGCCGACGGCGGGTTCACCGACGCCGGCCGGGAGACCAAGGAGCGGATCGAAGCCCTCACCGACGAGCTGGCGGCACCGCCGTTCGAAGTGCTCAGCGCGGACGAGCTCGACGAGCTGGCCGCAGGACTCGAACCGATCGCCGCCGCAGTACGCAGCTACGACAACTGAGCAGCCAGATGCAAGAGACGCCACACCCCCCACCCCAGCCACCGAGGTGAACAACATCCCTGCAGGACGGGAGACTGCGGGCGTTCGCCCTGGACGCCCGACAGGTCAGGCCCGCCGCTCAGGAGGCGATGCCGCAACCCAGCTCGAGGCACCTGAACAAGGATGCTGCGAGCTCTCGAGCCCGTCCTCGACCGCGCAGAGTGACCGGCGGCGCGCTCCTCTCGTGACCTCCTTCGCGGTGGAAGAAAGATGATCTCCCGGATCCCTCCCACTGAATCGCTGAGGGCCTGGCCCAGAGTCGAAGAAGGCCCCGCTCTAAACGGGGGTCGCGCGCGCTGCCGGTTAGCCCCGGTGACCTACTGGTCACTGCGACCACACCAAAGAGGCCTGCCGTTCGTTCGAACAAGCCTCTGACGTGAAAACGTGGGCGAGACAGGCGCGGGCGAGCGCGGCGGATGCTCAAGCCAAGGTCGTCCCGACGGCAGCGGTAACCGTCGGCGGCGGTGTCTCCTCGCGCGGTGCGGCCAGCGGGCCAGAGCACGTTCGGTGTTCTCTGCCTTCAGCCGGGTGATCGGGGTCGGCTCCCGGCTCGGGCGGCCGCGCCCACGTCGACCACGAGTGGAGCCAGAGTCAGCGCTTGCCCTAGTACTGTCGGGGCGTATGACCAACTCCGAGATCGAGGTCACCGCGGATCTGGTCCATGAGCTGCTGCAGGAGCAGCATCCCGACCTTGCGGAGCTGCCCATGCGCGAGGTGGCGGGCGGGTGGGACAACCAGCAGTGGCGCTTGGGGGACGAGTTGGCCGTGCGCATGCCGCGCACGGAGCGTGCCCCGGACCTGCAGCGCAAGGAGCGCCGCTGGTTGCCCGTCCTGGCCCCGCGCCTGCCGCTCCCGGTCCCTAACCCGGTACGGCTCGGTGAGCCCTCCGAGCGTTTCCCGAAGCCCTGGACCGTCATGACGTGGGTTCCCGGCGAGCCACTGGACTCCACCTCGATCAACCGCGTCGACCACGCGACCGACACTCTGGCGGGCTTCCTCAGGGCGCTGCACGTGGAGGCGCCCTCCGAGGCGCCGATCAGTTCGGACCGCGGCGCTCACCTCAGCAAGTACACGGACGACTTCCACCACGTCCTCGACTCCGTTGCCCTTGGTGATATCGCCGACGATGTCCAGGCCGTCTGGGATGACGCCGTCGCGGCGCCCGAGCGGGAGAGTCCGCCGGTCTGGGTGCACGGTGACCTTCATCCCGCGAACGTCGTCATCTCGGACGGGACGCTCTCAGGAGTGATCGACTTCGGTGACATGTTCGCCGGCGACCCGGCGTGGGACCTCGCGGCCGCATGGGTCATCCTTCCCTCGGGCGCCGCCGCACGCTTCTTCGACGTCTATGCGCATGCCGACGAGGCGACGATCCGACGCGCTCAGGGGCTCGCTGCTCTGAAAAGCCTGATCCTCATGCTGATAGGCCAGAACGGAGACCGAGGCATTCCTGGCGGCAAGCCGACCTGGGGACCCGCAGGCCGAGCAGCGCTCGATCGCGTTCTGAGGGGAGCTCAACTGTAGGCACGCCACGCGGATTTTCCTTGTGCGCGCATGGCACCCACCCGCGGCTGAACCTGCATCGGCTGCGCCTGCTCGGTGGCTTCGGCCGAACGGCGGGCTGCCTATCGACGCCCCCGATCGCGGCCAGGCAGGCGTGAGCGGGGCTCGCGGTTTGCGGTTGCCGACTTACTCGCTCGATGTCGGCTCGGTTCGCCAGCGGGCACGCAGGACCCCGTCGGTGTCGGGCAGCACCGCGGCGAACAGCGGGTGATGGTCACCCGCGGTCAGGGGGATCACCGCCGCGGCGCGCGCATGGGCCAGTAGCGCGGCCAGTTCGGCGAACTGCTCCTCGCCACCGATCCGGCTCGCGATGTGTCCTGCCGGGTCCTGCCAGACAAGTTCGATCGAATCCTCCTCGGGGAACGCGGCCGCAACCGCCTCTAGGTCGGTGGACAGGGCCGGCCACACGGTCACCCGGGCGCGCGGGGTAAGCCCGGCACGTACTCGGTCAATGTCCGCGAAAGTGAGGCGATACCACCGGGAGGCGTTGCCGACGTAGCACTCCTGCAGGAGAAGCGCCCCTTCCCCGGGAATCTTCAGGGACACAGCAGCCCAGAAGTCATCGTCAGCAAGGCACTGTTCGCCGGGCTCTATTTCCAGTTCGTAGGGAGATGCGTCGATCCGTTCGGGAAACAGCCCCAGTTCACCGGTGAGGGCCTGCGCCCGCTCACATGGCACGATGCTCCCAACGTACACGTACTGGTCGTACCCGACGTGGACGAAGAACCGGTCTTGGACCTCCAGCCGACACCAGGCGCCGTTGTCGCGCAACATCGCCCGGACCAGTTCCAGCCCGACGGCCACCGGCTCCTGCGCGCCGTCGTGATAGCCCGAGAGGTCGGCCGGAAACAGCCCGGCCAATCCGTATCCGTCGACCGGAGCCTCAAGCCCGAAATGCGCCAGGCCGACCACCTCCGGCTCGCGGATGTCAAGACGCTCGACTCCGGTGTCGTGCGCGAAGGCGGCCACGGCCTCCAGATAGGCGGCCTCAACCGGCCCGTGATCGCTTATCGAGTCCTCGCCGCCGACATAGTGACCACGCTCATCGCGGTCTGCCGGGTTGTACTTGGTAATCCGGTAGACATGCGGCAGCACGTCACCACCACTCCTTCGCAGGACGAAAGGACGGGGACAGGACGGTGAGCTCAGCCGTTCGCATGGTCACCAACCGATCCTGTGCCCTACTCGCTCGAACGATATTCGAGGATCAACCCCCGACCTACGGATCAAAGCCGGAGCTCTCGTATCAGAGCACTTGGCCGCCTGATGACCGGGCGGCCGGTCCATCTCCTCGGTTTCGGGCAATCGACGACCCGGCTGGCCATCGGAGGTTTCACCTCCCGCGCCCGGAACTGGTATCGCCGGGTGGACGTCGTAAGGATCATGCTGAGAGCTGAGGACTTCATGGCGTCGGCCGATGTGAACACCGACGTGGCCGCCAACGTGCTCGCTTATGTGGCCGAGTTGGAGCGGCGTGGCGTCATCGTCTCCGATGTGGAACACGAGCCGGACGCCGACGGCGCGGAGGAGTGGTCCTTCCGCCTCAAGATCGCGAATCGGTGGCTGGTGCGCGTCATGATGCCGGTCTGGCCGCTGGAATGGGTACAGCGCCCCGCGGAGTTCGAGGAGCAGATCGCAAACACCGAGTGGCAAGGCGGCATGTACGTCGACGGCAGCCTGGACGGCCCGACCGACTTCGACGATGAGTACCCGACCTGGGAGGAGGCCGTCGAAGCGGGCGTCCGCATCGCCCAGGCCGCCGAGCAGGACTGACCGGCCCCAGACGAACGGCCGGGCGGATTGGGAGACCAGTGTGGTCGGTGCGCTCGCCGCATCGATCGGGTTGGCCCGGCGTACGGGTTGTTCGCACCGGGTGGACATCAGGTGTGGCAGCGGGCCACGGCGTCGGGCCAGGGCCGGGTGAACCAGGTCGGCGGAAAGCAGACCACCAGCGGCGACCGAGGCGGCGCAGGAGATCCTTAGCCGACTCGACACGCCGCTGGCGCAGGAGTCCGAGGAAGGGCTGGACTGGGTGGCCCAGACCCGTCGGCGACAGCGGACGGACGCGGCCGGCGGCCGGGCGCACCACAACACCAAGAAGAGCAAGGGGAAGCACGGAAAGCGGAAGAGGTGAAGATGATCCTCGCCGGGCCCGGCGATTCGGACGAGTCAGCCCTCAAAGGCGGGGGTCGGCGCCGAGGCGGTGAGGAGAGCCGCGATCTGGGGTGCGGCACGGTCGGCCCAGGCGTCGAGGAGCTGCTCGGCGTCGGGAAGTTGGGATTCGAGCAGGACGATGCCGGGAGTGGGGACGTGCGCCCCCAGTTCCACGAGCAGCGGCCGGAAATGGGTCTCCACGGCCAACGCGTGCTTGGCGTCGCCCATGACCAGCAGGGGCACTGCGATCGTCCTGGTGAGCGCGTAACCGGGCAGGCGGTCAAGGAAGGTCTTCAGCAGCCCCGTGTAGGTGCCTTTGTACGTGGGGCTGGCGGCTACCAGCACGTCCGCGGCAGTGACCAGGTCCAGAGCCGACTCGACGGCGGCGGAGGAGGCGGTCGGCAGTTCCGGCGCCAGGGCCGCCAGGTCGATCGTCTCCCCCAGCGCCGCGTTCTCGATGCGGTCGGCGATGGCCTGCGCGGCCTGCAGGGCCGCCCGGTGCGTGCGGGACCGCGCTCGTGGATTGCCCACGAGCGTGATGATGTTGTTGGTCACCTGTTCTCCTTGGAAGTGGTCTCGGTCGGTCGGCGGGAAGGGTCCCGCGTCAGGTCAGGCGCCGGAAGGCGCCGGCGTGGAAGACAAGCGGCGGGGTGCCGGGGACGGCGTCGAGGTCGTGCACGCGGAAGACGACGATGTCGTGGTCGCCGGACCGGACCTGCTGCTCGATCGAGCAGTCGAACCAGGCGGCGGCGTCGTCGAGCAGGACGCAGCCGTCACTGGTGGCGCGCCAGTCGACCCCGGCGAAGCGGTCCGGGGCGCGCGAGCCGATCCGCCGCCCCGCGTGCTCCTGGTGCGCGCCGAGAACGCTGATCCCGATGCGCGGAAGGGGGCGCAGCAGCGGCCAGGTGGTCGAGGTGTGCGCGACGCAGACCGACACCAGCGGCGGGTCCAGCGACACCGGGACGAACGAGCTGGCGGCGATCCCGACGGGCCGGTCGTCCACGAGCCCCGCCACCACCGCCACACCCGTCGGGTAGGCGCCGTAGACGCGGCGCAGATCGAGTTCCACGGACGTCATCGTGCGGTTCCCTTCGGGAGGAAGGCATTGTGCCCGGTGCCGGTACCGCCCCCGACATGGAAGAGCCCGTGCCGGTCGAGGTGGGGAAGCACTCCCTCTCCGAACCAGTACAGCTCCTCCAGGTGGGGGTACCCGGACAGGACGAACTCGTCGATGCCGATGCCGGCGTACTCGGCGATCCGGTCGGCGACCTCGGCGTGCGAGCCGACTAGCGCCGTCCCTGCGCCGCCGCGGACGAGCCCGACCCCGGCCCACAGGTTGGGCGCCACCTCCAGCGCTCGGGGGTCGCGCCAGGTGCCGTCGGCGCGGCTGCGCTCATGCAGGTCGCGCATGCGCCGCTGGCCGGTCGACTCGCTGCGGGCCAGAGCGGACTGTACGGCGGCGACCGTCTCCTCGCCGAGCGCGTCGACGAGCCGTCCCGCCTGCAGCCATGCCTCCTCGGCGGTGTCGCGGGTGATGACGTGCAGCCGGATGCCGAAGCGCGGCTTGCGGCCCCGGGCGGCTGCGAGCCCGCGAATCCATTCGATCTTGCGGGCCACCGCGTCCACCGGCTCGCCCCAGGTCAGGTAGACGTCGGCGTGCTCGGCCGCGACCGGTCCCGCCGCGGCGGACGAGCCTCCGAAGTACAGCGGCGGTACCGGATCGGGCCGCGTCGGCAGCCGGGCCGCGTCGATGTCGAGGTGGGCGCCGCGGTGGGTGACGGTCTCGCCGGCCCACAGCCGCCGCACGACCGACAGGAACTCGTCACAGCGGGCGTATCTCTCGTCCTTGGACAGGTGGTCGCCGTAGGCGCGCTGCTCGTGATCCTCACCGCCGGTGACGACGTTGAGCAGCAGCCGTCCGGGAGCGTGCGCGGAGAAAGTCGCGGCCATCTGCGCGGCCAGCGTGGGGCTGACCAGCCCGGGACGGAACGCCACGAGGAACGCCAGCCGCTCCGACTCGCGCGCCAGCATCGCCGTCGTCAGCCACGCGTCCTCGCACCAGGCCCCGGTGGGGGTGAGAGCGCCGGCGAAGCCGAACTCCTCGGCGGCGCGCACGATCGACGACAGGTAGCCGACCGAAGCGCGGCGGTCGCCGGCCGCCGCGCCGGCGAGTTGCCCGTGCCCGCCGCCCACGATGAAGCGCGAGTCGCCGTAGGTGGGCAGGAACCAGTGAAGAGTGAGGGTCACAGTGTCTTTCCTTCCTTCCGCCCCGTCTCGGGCGCCGCCCGGGAAACCGGGTCAGATCTGGCCGTGGCGCGGCGGCGGAGTGCCCGACAGCAGCCAGCGGCCGACGTGCTGCACCTTCCAGCGGGCCGGGTCGTGAAGCGTGTGCGTGCGCGCGTCCCGCCAGTAGCGCGACAGGTTCAGCGCATCGGCCGCCGACCGCGTCCCACCCAGTTCGAACAGCGCCGACGACGCCTCCAGCGAGGCTCGGGACGCGGCGACCTTCGCCACGGCCGTCGCCACCGACGCCCGTGCGGTGGCGTCGCCGGTGGGCTCGCGCTCGGCCGCGTCGATCGCTTCCGCGGCCTCGCGCAGCAGCGCCTCGGCGGACCGGACGGTGATCTCCAGCTCGCCGGCCTGCTGGACGGTCAGGGGGTCCGCGGCCGCGGTCTCAGCGCCGCTCTCGAACCACGGTCGTGCCTTCGCCACGGTGGTCACCGCGGCGTCCAGCGCGCCGCGGGCGATGCCGGCGTCGAGCGCCGCGTGCAGCACCTGGGCGCGGGCGCCGTAGGTCGTCGGCCCGTCGAACAGCGTGCTGTAAGGGACGACCTCGTCGCTGTCCACGCGCACGCCGACGAGCCGGACCGTTCCGCTCGCGGTGGTGCGCTGGCCCATGCCGTCCCAGTCGTCCTCGACCGTGACGCCTTCGGCGCCACGGCGGATGTACGCCAGGGCCTTGCGCGGGAGGCCGTCCGGTAGCGGCGGTCCGTCGGCGAGAACCGCCCGCACGACCAGCCAATCCGCGAACAGCGCTCCCGTGCTGTAGTACTTCTCGCCGTCGAGGGTGTACCCGCCTTCCTCGCGGCGGCGCAGCGTCGTCGCGTCCTCGGCCGCCGTCCGCCCGCCCCGCTCGGACTGGGCGTTGGCGAAGCGGGCGCCGGCCAGGGCCTCGGCGAAGTACCGGGCCTGCTGCTCCTCGGTGCCCTGGCGGCGCAGGGCCTCCAGGAACACGAAATGGCTGTGCGGGATCTGGGCGAGGCTCGCGTCGGCCGCGGCGAGCGTCCGGAACACCTCCGCGAGGGTCGCCACGTCCACCTCCGCCCCGCCGAACCGCGCCGGGACGGTGACGCCGAGGAGTCCGGACTCCGACAGCTCCGCGACCTCGGCGGCGGGCGGTCGCCGGTCGCGGTCGCGGTCGCCCGCCCGCTCGGCGAACGAGGCGGCGAGCTTGCGTGCGGTCTCCACGGCCTCGCCGCCGGAGCGGATCACGTGCGGGGTCGTCATCGGCCCGGTCCGGGGTGCACGAGCGCGGTCGTCGTCATGGGTCTCCCTTCGCGGACCCGGTCCCGCGGCGGAAGGGGGACCGCCGCGGGACCGGGGGGACGGATCAGTGCGTTTCCAGGGCGGCGCCCCGCATTTCCTGCCGGCGTCGCCGGGATCAGCGATAGAGCGAGAACTGCGGGGCGCGGCGGTTCAGCGTCCAGTCCCCGACCTCGCGCGCCTTGTAGGCGACGGGGTCGTGGAGCGTGTGGGTGCGCAGGTTGCGCCAGTGCCGGTCGAAGCCGTAGTCGCTGGTGGTCGCCCGTGCGCCCTGGATCTCGAACAGCCGGGACGCCGCCCCGAGCGCGACCTTCGTCGTCAGGTACTTGGCCTCGTAGACGGCGACGGCGGCCTCGGCGCGTTCCTCCTCGGTGAGCGACGGGCCGGTGTCCAGGGCCGCCTGGAGCGCCTCGCCCGCCCGGTCGGCGAGCAGGGCGGCGGCGCGGATCTCGCTCCGCAGCTCGCCCACGGTCTGCAGAACGTAAGGGTCGTCGGTGGCGCCGTCCACGCCCGATGTCTCCCACGGGGCCGCGTGCAGGCGCGTCCAGTCGAGGGCCTCGCGGAGCGCGCCCTCGGCCGTCCCGATGTAGAAGTTGACGAACGCGAGCTGCCAGTGCGGTGTGACGAGCGTCTGGTACGGGCTGAGCTCCCGGCCGGTGAGCGGATCGGGCCCGAGGATCTCCGAGCGCTCGACGCGGGTTCCGTCGAACTCGACGCCGCCGGAGTCGGTGAGGCGCTGGCCGATGTTGTCCCAGTCGCCCAGGGCGCGAAAGCCCGCGCGCCCTCCCGGCAGCGAGACGAAGACCAGTTCGCCCTCGTAGGAGGCGGTCACCGACAGCTGGTCGCCGAGGCTCGCACCGGACGCGAACGAGCGGCGCCCGTCGAGCCTGAAGCCGTCCCCGTCGCGGGTGAGGACGATGCCGGAGCCGCCGCGCGGGTTCTGCACACCGCCCCAGAAGAGCTTCTCCTCGCCGTTGCGGCGGGAGAGCGCGTCGGCCTGCTCCGGGGTGCCGAACAGCGGCGCGATGCGGGTCTGGGCGTAGTGGTAGCCGATGAGGTGGGCGATGGAGGTGTCGCCGCGCGCGATCCGGCGGGTGATCAGGGACGCCTGCGCGTACGACAGCCCGTCGCCGCCGTACTCGACTGGTTCCTGGACCTGCAGGAGGTCGTGTGCGCGCAGCAGTTCGACCTCGGCGCGGGGAGTTCCGTTGGCGCGGTCGCGTTCGGCGGCGGTGGCGCGCAGCTCGGCGGAGACGAGGTCTGCGCGCTCCAGGGCCGCGGCGAAACGCTCGTCCCGGCTCTTCTGCTCGTTGGCGGTCTGCTGTTCGGTGGCGGTCTGCTGCTCGGTGGCGGTCTGCTGTTCGGTGTCGACGGACATGCTGCTGTGTCTCCTCAAGGGGGCTGCGGACGTGTCGTGGACGCGGCGTCGCGACACAACGCGCTGCAGGTCCTCTGCAGGTCGATGTGGCGGCGGCGGACGAGGCGCATGACCGCGTCAGGACCCGGTGCGCGCCGGCTCGCCGCGGTCGGCGTCCGCGGCCTCGAGTTCCCGCACCAGCGGCAGGACGCGCTTGCCGAAGTACTCGACGTCCTCCAGGTAGTGCAGGAAGCCGAGCAGGAAGAGGTCCACGCCGAGGCGCTTGTAGGCGACGATGCGCTCGGCGATCTGCTCGGGCGTGCCGATCAGCCCGGTGCGGAAGCCGTCGTTGTACTGCACCAGATCGGCGAACTCTGAGTCCTGCCACATGCCCTTGCCGTCGGACGTCGACCGCCCGGCCTGCCTGACGGCGGTCCCGAAGCCCTCGACGGCGTCCCGGTCGGCCTTGGCGACGATCTCGCGCAGCACCTCGCGCGCCTCGGCCTCGGTGTCCCGAGCGATCAGGAACCCGTTCAGGCCGAACCGCACCCGCCGTCCGTGCAGCGCGGCCTCCGCGCGCACCTCGGTGATCTGCTCGGTCACGCCGTCGAAGTCCCTGCCGTTGCTGAAGTACCAGTCGGAGACCCGACCGGCCATCCGCCGGGCGCTGGTGGAGTTGCCGCCCTGGAAGATCTCCGGGTGCGGGCGGCCTGGGCTCTCGACCGGCTTCGGTCGCAGGTCGAAGTCGTGGAGGCGGTAGAAGTCGCCGCGGAACTCGGCGTGCTCGGACGTCCAGATCTCCCGCAGCACCCGGATGAACTCCTCACTGCGCCGGTAGCGTTCGTCGTGCTCCAGCCACGGTTCGCCGAGCTTGGTGAACTCGTCCTTGAACCAGCCGCTGACGACGTTCACCGCGGCCCGTCCGCCCGAGAGCTGGTCGGCCGTCGCGACGAACTTGGCGAGCACGCCGGGCTGCCACAGCCCCGGGTGGATCGCCGCGATCACCTTCAGCCGCTCGGTGGCGAGCAGCAGCGCGAGGCTGAACGCGGTCGACTCGTGCTGGTAGGCGGCGCCGTAGGACGCGATGTAGCGCACCTGGCTGAGCGCATACTCGAAACCGTTCTCCTCCGCCAGGACGGCGAGCTTCCGGTTGTAGTCGTATCCCCAGTCCGTGCGCTGCTCGATCTTGCTCACGACCAGGCCGCCGCTCACGTTCGGCACCCAGTAGGCGAACTTCACCGGCCCGGCGGCCCTGTTGTCGATATTTCCTACTGACATAGTTGAGATTATGAAGTCCCGCCCCACCGCCGGTCAATGCGGCGCTGGTGACAGGCCGAGAGGGACCTGTCACCGGTGGCCGCCCGCCCGCGGAGACCTTCAGTGGCGGCGGCGTTCTGCGGGCTCCAGGAGAAGGACCTCCAGTGCCTGCGCGCAGGATTGGGCGTGCGCCAGGAACCAGGGGATGCGCGTGTCGGTGATGACCTCGGGCGTGGAGCGCAGCGCGAGCGCGTAGCGGACGTACCCGGCGCGGTCGAGCAGCGGCACGGCCAGCGTGCGCACGCCCTCCGCCGACTCTCCGTCGTTCATGGCGTGGCCGGCGGCCCGGACCTTCTCGATCTCCGCGCGCAGCAGGCCCACGTCGGCGATCGTCCGGTCGGTCAGGGGCCGGAGCGGACCCAGCTCGGCCAGGTCGTCCTCACCGGGAGGCGCCCAGGCCAGCAGCACCTTGCCCAGGGCCGTGGAGTACAGGGGCCGGCGCAGGCCGATGCCCGTGTCGGTGCGCCGCACGGTCCCGCCGGCCAGCAGCAGGGCTTGGTCGCCGCTGCGGATCGCGAGGTCGGCGGTCGCGCCCGTGAGCCGGGTCAGGTGGTCGAGTTCGGGCGCGGCGCGGTGAAGCCCGTGCTGGTGGTAGGAGAGCAGGCCGAGTTCGGTGACCGAGTGGCCGATGCGGTAGCGGGCGGTCACCGCATCCTGCGCGAGGAAGCCGGACGAGGTGAGCGCCCGGGCGAGCCGGTGGGCGGTCGAGGTGCTCAGCCCGAGGCGCCGGGCGATGTCGGACGCGGTGAGCGCGGTACCGCCGTCCCGGAAGCACAGCAGGACCTCGAGCGCGCGCAGCACCGTCTGGCTGCCCGGCGCGCGGTTCGTCGTCGGCATCAAAGACCTCCGGCCGGGGCCCACGATGCAGTAATCCTGACCGGAGCCGTCGATTGGCGAACACCCTGGCCAGGACGCTGATCGACCAGGAAGTTTCCCATCATGTGAAATCCATGTTGAGTTGGTAGGTTTTACCGAGAATACTCCCGGCCATGGTCACCACGCATCCGGCGAACCTGTGGTTCACCCGCTGTCCCGTCCCCACCGCGACCGGCATCGCCGCCGACCGGGGATGGCTGGCGGACGAGTTCGCCGCCGACGGAATCGCGGTCCGCTCGCTGCAGGACGCGGGCACCGAGGACGTCCGCGGGGAGCACTACCGGCACCGGCTCGCCACACTCGTCCGGGAGGGTGGGAACGTTCCCGCCCTGTGGGCCAGGTCGAACGGCGCGCCCACGCGGCTGATCGGGCTCACCTGGTTCGAGGAGCGGCAGGTCATCGCCGTCCGGCCGGGCTCGGGCATCACCGAGCCCGGGGACCTGAAGGGCCGGCGGCTGGCCGTCCCGCGGCGCGCCATCGAGATCGACTTCTGGCGGGCCATGGCGCTGCGCGGCTTCGACGGGGCGCTGCGCCAGGCCGGGCTGACGCTGTCCGACGCCGAGCGGGTCGAACTCGACGGCGACGCCCTGCCGGGGCAGTGGGAGGCGGAACTGGCCGCCCTGCGGGACGGGCGGGTCGACGCCGTCTACACGAAGGGCTCGGTGGCCGTGGAGACCGCGGCCCGCTACGGCGCCGAGGTCGGCATCGACCTCGACTCGCTCCCGGACCGGCGGGCGCGGGTCAACAACGGCACGCCCCGTCCGATCACCGTCGATCAGCGGCTGCTGGACGACCATCCGGACCTGGTCGTGCGGTTCCTCGCGGTCCTGCTGGGCGCGGCGGACTGGGCCCACGACCACCCGGAGGAGCTGGCCCGGGTCCTGCAGGCCGAGACCGGGTCCGGCCCGGCCGGAGTGGCCGGAGCCTACGGCGCGGGTTACCACCGGAGGCTGCACGCGGAACTCGGCGCCGACCGCCTCGACCTGCTGGCCGAGCAGGAGGACTTCCTGCGCCGGCACGGCTTCCACGACGCCCGGGTGGACGTGTCCGCCTGGGCCGATCCCACACCACTGGCCGAGGCCCGCGGCCTCGTGCCGCGCCCCGCCTTCTCCCAGGAGTATTCATGACGCGCTTCCTCTCCCGCAGGCCCCTGCTCTCCGCGGGCGCCCTCGCGGTCCTGCTGGCCGTCGCGGGCTGCGGCGGCTCGGGCTCGAAGGCGGCCGCCGACGGGACGGTCGTCCTCCGGATCCCCGATCCCGGCAACTCCGGGGTGCTGGCGCTCGGCAAGAAGGACGGCAGCCTCGCCAAGGCTCTGTCGGCCGTCCACGCGAAGGTCGCCTGGACGGGGAGCACGGGACCGTTCGCCCCGGCCGCGCAGCAGATGAACGCCGGCCAGCTCGACTTCGCGCAGGGCTCGATCACCTCGGCGATCGCCGCACTGGCCCAGAAGCCGGGATTCGCGCTCTTCGCCCAGGTCGCGCCGGACAAGGCGGGCGAGGGCATCCTCGTCCGCAAGGACTCGACGATCACCTCGGTGCAGGGCCTGGTCGGCAGGAAGGTCGCGGTCAACAAGGGCGGCACGGCGGAGTACCTGCTGCTCAAGGCGCTGGAGTCGGCGGGGGTGAAGCCGGACCGGGTCACCCGCGTCTACCTCAACCCGGCGCAGACCGCCCCGGTCTTCAACTCCGGGAAGGTCGACGCGTGGGCCGCGTGGGCCGCGTACACGATCCCGGAGATCGCGTCCACGGGAGCCCGCTTCCTGGTGAAGGGCGGAGAAATCGACTCGCAGAACTACTCGGTCTGGGCGGTCCGCGCCAAGTTCGCCGAGGAGCACCCGCAGGTCGTCAAGGCGTTCTACCGGTACGTGCACGACCAGGGTCTGCGGCAGATCCAGGACCCGGCCCCCTTCGTCAACGTGTTCACGAGGTCCGGGCCGCAGGCGGTGACCGGGACCGCCGAGCAGCTCACCATCGCCAACGTCCGCCAGGGCGCCGCCGCCGCGCCGATCGGCGCGGCGGACCTCGCGAACTTCGCCGCCGTCGCGCGGTTCTTCGCCGACCAGAAGATCACACCGACGGTGGTGGACGTGAAGCCGCACGTCCTGGACCTGGCAGAGGACGGATCATGACCGCCGTCCCTGTCGGCCCGGCGCCCTCGGCCGGCCCGGCGGCGTACCCGGACCTGGTCGTGCCGCGGCCGCGGCTGCCGAAGCCGCGGCGCCGCGAGGTGACGCTCGCGCTGCGGACGCTCGGTCCGCTGGCGCTGCTCGGCGGCTGGTGGGCCGCCTCGGCCGCCGGTGTGCTCAGCCCCGACGTGCTCGCCTCCCCCGCGACGGTCCTCGGGGCCGCCGGGGAGCTGTGGTCGGACGGCCAGCTCACCGACGCGCTGCGCGTGTCGCTGACCCGCGCCGTGCTGGGACTGTCCTGCGGCCTCGCCGCCGGGCTGATGCTCGGGGTCGTCACCGGCTTCTCCCGGCTCGGTGAGGAACTGCTCGACTCGCCGCTGCAGCTGCTGCGCGCCCTGCCTTTCCTGTCGCTCGTCCCGCTGTTCATGGTGTGGTTCGGCATCGGGGAGACCGCCCGGATCGTCCTCATCGCCGTCGCCACCACGTTCCCGATGTACGTCTCGACGGCGGGCGGCGTCCGCAACGTCGACCGGCGGCTGCTGGAGGCGATGCGCTCCTTCGGGCTCCGCGGCTGGCCGCTGGTCCGCGAGGTCGTGCTGCCGGGGGCGCTCCCGTCACTGCTCGCGGGGTTCCGGCTGTCGATGACCCTCAGCGTCATCGCGCTCATCGCCGCCGAGGAGATCAACTCGACGTCCGGGATCGGCTACCTCATGACGCAGGCACAGAGCTTCTCCCGCACCGACATCCTCTCGCTCTGCGTCCTCATCTACGGGATCCTCGGGCTCCTCGCGGACCTCGTCGCCCGCGGCGCCGAACGGGTGCTGATGCCGTGGCGTCCGAGGGAGGCCGCCCGATGAGCGTCGCCGTGCACATCCGCGGCCTGCGCCGCGTTTTCGGGACCCGCGCCGTCCTAGACGGCCTGGACCTCGACATCGAGCGGGGCGAGTTCGTGGCCCTGCTCGGAGCGAGCGGCACGGGCAAGACGACCCTGCTGCGGATTCTCGGGGCGCTCGACCGCCCGGACTCGGGAACCGTCCTCGTGCCCGAGGCCCGGACGATCGTCTTCCAGGAGCCGCGGCTCGTCCCGTCCAAGCGGGCCCTCGGGAACGTGCTCGTCGGGCTGCCGCGCGGCGCCGCGTCGCGCGAGCGCGGGCAGCGAGCCCTCGCCGAGGTCGGTCTGACCGAGCACGCGAACGCGTGGCCGCACACGCTGTCGGGCGGCGAGGCGCAGCGCGTGGCCCTCGCGCGGGCCCTCGTCCGCGAACCGGAACTGCTGCTCCTGGACGAGCCGTTCGCCGCGCTCGACGCGCTGACCCGGCTGCGCATGCAGGACCTCGTCGGCGACCTCGTCAGCACCCACCGGCCCGCCGTCCTGCTCGTCACGCACGACGTGGACGAGGCCGTGCGGCTCGCCGACCGGGTCGCCGTGCTCCGGGACGGCACGCTGATCACCGACGAGACCGTCGGCGCGCGGCACCCCCGCGACCCCGCCGACCCGGCCCTCACCGCCCTGCGCCGCCGCCTGCTGACCGATCTCGGCGTGCGCCTCCCCGAAGAGCCGGGCGGTGCCCCGGAGCCGGACGGCGTCCGGCAGCCGACGGAAGGAGCGATGCGATGACCCGCTTCCACGTGGTCGTCCCCACCCGCGTGCCGGAACGGTCGGCCCTGCCGGGCTTCGTCACCGACATCCGGCCGCCGGCACGCGGGCCCGAGCACCGGCTCACCGCCCGCGCGGCCGAACTGGGCGGGCTGGACGGCGCCTTCGTCCCGTTCGCCCCGGACGGCCACGACTCCCTGATCCTCGCGCCGGCGCTCCTGCGCGACTCGCGCCATCTGCAGGTCACCGCGGAGTTCCACCCGGGGACCGCGACACCGGTCTACGCGGCGAAGCTGTCGGCGTCGCTGCAGCGCTACGCGGCCGGCCGGCTCGCCTGGCGGCTCGTCGTCGACCTGCCTCCGGCGGTCGCCCGCGCCCACGGCGACTTCCTGGAGGGCCCCGCCCGGTACGCGCGCGCGGACGAGTTCCTGACGATCGCCAAGGGCGTCTGGAACCAGCGCGGCTACAGCCGTGAAGGCGAGTACTTCCAGGTGAAGGACGGCGGATTGCTCGCTTCGCGCGCGCCGAGCCCGTTCCCGCGGGTCTATCTCTCCGGCACGTCACCGGAGGCGCTCGACCTGTCCGCCCGTCACGCCGACGCACACCTGCTGGACCCGGACGGCGACGTCTCGCTGGTACCGGACGGCGTGGACGCCGCCCTCCGCCTGCCGTTCCATCTCGCCTCGGAGGACGACGACCTGGAACTGGCCCGCGCCATCGCGCGCCGGCGAGAGGAGGGCGTCTCGGAGTTCTTCCTCGACCCGGCCGATCCGGTGGCCGACGTCTACAGGCTGGCGCAGCGCGTCCTGCCGCTCGTGGAGAAGGAGGGGGCCGGGCATGTCCGTTGACGTCTACTGGCGGATCGCCATGGAGGGGGACGCTCCGGCGCTTCGCCTGGGCGACATCACTCGGGGCGGTTTCGGGCCGTACCTGCCGGGGGCGCTCGGTCCCGGGCTGCGCGGCGGCGAGCCGGACGGCCACGGCCCGCTCGACTACATGGCGGAGGTGGCGCGCGCCACCGAGGGAGCCGGTTTCGTCGGCGGCCTGATGCCCTCGTTCCCGGTGACCGACGACCCGTGGGCGGCCGCCGCTGCGCTGTCCGGTGAGACCTCCGCCTACCGCTTCATGATCGCGTTCCAGCCGGGCTTCCTGCATCCGGTGCAGGCCGCGCGGATGTCGGCGTCCCTTCAGGCCGCGACGGGCGGGCGGGTCGTGTACAATATCATCTCCGGCGGGGGCGGGCCGCAGCAGCTCTGGTGGGGCGACAAGGTCCACCACGACGACCGGTACGCCCGCACGTCCGAGTTCCTGGACGTCCTCAAAGGCGTGTGGAACGGCCCCTACGACCATGAGGGCCGGTTCTACCGCGTCGCGGGCGCGGCGCTGCCGCCCGATCTGCGCGAGCAGCCGTTCCCGGAGGTCTACTTCTCCGGCTCCTCCCCCGCGGCGATCGCCGCGGCCGGACGCCACGCCGACTACTACCTCTCATGGCTGGAGCCGTTCGACGCCCTGGCGGAGAAGTTCGCGCTCGTCCGCGAGCACAGCGACACGCCGCCGAAGTTCGCGGTGCGCGTGGACGTCCTCGCCCGGGAGACCGAGGAAGAGGCCTGGGAGGAGATCCGCGAGGGCTGGGCACGGGCCGGTGACGCCGAGCGCACTCCGGACGCGAGCGAGTCCGTCGGCTGGCAGCGCGGGCGTTCCTTCACCGCCGGCGCCGTCGACTACCGGGACCTGGAGGTCCAACCGGGTGTCTGGGGCGGCTTCAACCGGCTCCGGCCAGGCCCCCTCTTCGGCCTGGTCGGCGACTACCACCAGGTCGCCGAACGGCTCGACGAGCTCATCGGCCTCGGTGTGGACGCCTTCATCCTCGCGGGCGTGCCGCACCTGGAAGAGGCCCGGCGCATCGGCCGCCACGTCCTCCCACTGCTGAAAGGAAACAAGTCATGAGCCTGCGTGTGGGCTACTTCCCGCAGAACAACTCGCTCTGGGTACTGCGGCACCGGGGCATCCTCGAGCGCGCCGTCCCTGACGTGGAGTGGGTCGACCTGCGCTCGCTGCCCGCCGGCGAACGGCCCGACCCCACCCGCGGCCTGCCGTCCGCGCACGGCGACCACCTGTTCGACGGCGGCTACGACTTCATCGGCACCGGCTCCACGCCGCCGGTCACCGCGCAGGCCAAGGGGCACGACGTGGTGTACGTCGCGGTGTCCGGGCCGCGGATCGAGAACGGGCGGCTCGTCGTCCGGGAGGACTCCCCCGTCACCTCGCCCGCCGACCTCAAGGGACGCAGAATCGCCCTCGGCCACGGCTCCTGGCAGACGACCCTCGTCCTTCTCGCGCTGGAGAAGGCCGGGCTCAACTGGAGCGACATCGAACCGGTCGACGCCTACGGCAACGCCGCTGAGCTGTTCCTGAAGGGCGACGTGGACGCCTGGGTCGGCTCCTACCCGTACCTGACCGGCGTGGAGCGGCGCGTCCCGGTACGCACGGTCATCGAGACCGACGGTCTGTTCAGCCACCGTTCGCTCTGGTTCACCAGCCGGGCGTTCGCCACCAAGCGCCGCGACGAGCTCGCCGCCATCGTCTCCGCGCTGCAGGAGTCGGACGCGTGGGTGCGGCAGAACCCCCGCGAGGCGGCCGAACTCTTCGCCTCCGACGACGGAGGGAGCCTCGACGCATGGGAGCACGCGCTGCGCACCCGCCCATGGGGCCTGCTGCCGGTGGACGACGGTTTCGTCGCCGAGCAGCAGCACGCCGCCGACCTGTTCCACGCCAACGGCCTGATCGAGCGTCCGGTCAGAGTGGCCGACGCCGTCCTCCCAGAGGTCAACGAGCTGGTGTGAACACGATCGACTACCCGTAGGTCACCCTGCGCATCAAGATGCCGCCGGCGACGACAAGGCGCGCGCTGGTGGCAGTGACCGTTGCACCCGCGATAGCTCACCGCTTCCGGTCGGAGGATGCAGGAACCTCGCCCACCCTCTTGGCTCCGACGGAGCCGTGTCCTTCTCTCTCCCCGTTCCGCGTCCTGGGGCGCGAAGCGGCATGCGTGGTGCGGGGGCCGGTTTCGGTCGGATTGGTTGGCCGACCACGGCAACCGAGGTGATCGCCGGGGCGTCCCCACTGCACAGCGCGGAAGCGGGGAGGAGTTCATATGCGGTTCGTGAAGCGTTTCGCGATTCCCATGGTGGCGGTGGCGGGAGTGGTGCTCGCCGGAGCGCCGCCCGTCTTAGGAGCGGAGGCGGACTGGCGGAAGGTGCCGCACTCAAGCGCGGAGGGAACTCTCAAGGACGTCGCCGTGCTCGGCGGAAGCGACGCGTGGGCGGTCGGGGAGAAGCATCCTCCGTACGAATCCGCCGATCCGGTCGCCGAGCACTGGGACGGCACGTCTTGGAAGGAGGTGACGGTTCCCGACACGCCGACGGGCACGGGCAGCCTCGACGGTGTCAGCGCCGTGGCGTCCGACGACGTCTGGGCCGTCGGCGACAGCACCGGTCTCGGACCGGTGATCCGGCACTGGGACGGTGCCGCGTGGACAGCGGTCCAGCCCGCCGCGCCACCCAACGGAGCGCATGTCGGGGCCGACCGGCTCAACGACATAGCGGCGGTCTCCAAGACGCTGGCATGGACGGTCGGATCCTTCTCCGACCGGAACACCCCCGGCCCGGTCACCCTGGTCGAACGCTGGGACGGGACGAAGTGGTCGCGGATGACCTCCCCGAACCCGGGTCGTCTCAGCAACACTCTTCAAAGTGTTGCCTCCCTCTCGGCGACGAACGCGTGGGCGGTCGGGTGGTACCTCAGCGACGCGGGCAACAATGTCGCGCTCGTCCTGCATTGGGACGGCCGCGCCTGGACCAGAAGCCCAGTGACCCTCCCGTCGGGCAACACTGAACTCCAAAGCGTCACCGCCGTCTCAGCCAACAATGTGTGGGCGGTCGGCAACCATGAGGGCAGACCGCTGGTGATGCACTGGAACGGCACTCGCTGGCGCGTCCTGCCGGAGCCCGCGCTGACCGAGTCGTGGCTGAGCGCCGCGGCTCCGGACGGCAGGGGCGGGATCTGGGTCGGCGGCTACCGCATGACGGACGGCGGGGTGACGAGCAGACCGCTGTTCCTGCACTGGAACGGCACCGCCTGGACCACCGGCACCAGCGAGGAGGCCGAGGGGACCGTCGAGGGACTCACCCGCGTAGGCACCTCGATCTGGGCCGTCGGAACGACCTCGCCCTGCACCTGCTTCGTCGCACCCCCACTGGTCGAGATCAACGGACCCGTCCCGCAGTGACGCCGCACCCCGCGGATGCCGCCAGCCCGGGGCCGCGGTTGTCGATGCCCTTGCCGAGGGCGGGCTGCCCCGTGCTGGAGTGGTCCTCGGGGTCAGCGCAGCACGGCAAGTTCGGTGACCATGGTCAGGATGCGCTGCGAATCGTCCCGGCCCAGTGAGCCGGCGAGTGCGCCAACCCGGTCGGCTATTCCGAAGGAGGGGCACACAGCCTGGTCGGTGAGCCCGGGGCATCGGGCGCCGGGTACCACGGGGCGAGCAGCCGATCCATAAGGACGTGAAGGTGCGCGCGGAATGACTCGACGACCTCTGGCTGAGCCGCGTCCCTCATTCCCTGGTTGGGGCTGAGAATTCCCGAGCCCAGGAAGCCGTGCACGCACCAGACCATGGTGCCGAGAAGGTAGTAGGTGTTGACGTCCGGGGGGACCGCGTCTTTTATCCTGCGGGCGGCGAGTTGGAGCAGCGGCCGAGCGTACTGATCCTCCATGGTGGAGAAGTCGGCGGCGTCGGCCACCCAACGATGTGCCCACAGTGCACGGTTCTGCGGGTTCGCCACGTGAAAATCGAGATAGGCGTCGACGATCTCGTGCACCGCCGACCGCGCGGAGTCCGCCCGGGACACGGCGGCTTCCAGCATTTCCCGCTCCGCCTCGAATGCCTGCCGCATGACCTCCTGGTAGAGAGCGCGCTTGTCTCCAGCCACCTCGGCGACAACCGCGGAACCGACGCCGAGGACGTCACTGATCAGCTGCAAGGAGGTCCCGTCATAGCCGAGTTGCCCGAACAGGCGGGCGGCGACCTCAAGGACGTGTGAGCGCGCGATCTCATCCGACACAGTTTCACGCTACGCATCGTTCGGTGAGGCAAAGCCTGCGCCAGGGCAAGAGCCCGGCACCAGAGGGCAAAGACGACTTTGAGACTCCCGTAGCAGGTCAGCTGCCTCAGTAAGCCTCGCGGCAGAGCGAGCAGGGGGCCATGGGGGCTACAGCCCCGTCCCGCAGGTCGACCCTCGCCAGAAGCCGCGCCTCATCGAGATCATCGGCAATCTCCGCGACCGGATCGCCGAGGCCCCGCATCCCAGCCCCGCCCCTTGAGGGCCCGCTCTAATCCAGGGTCTGTCCGGCGAATCTTTCCGGGCTCGGCGCTCCTGGCACGGCTGCGTTACTGGCCGACTTCAGGTCGGGCTCACGCGAGGGTTGGCCATCTGTCGGCGGCCCACTCCAGCCATCCCGGCCATCCAGGAGGTGGACCTCCTAGCTCTTGTCCATCGAGTTCCGTGGCGTCGGGCTCCTCGAACAGCGTTCTCCAGTGCAAGAGGTCTGTCTCGCTCATCAGGAAGGTCTGATCAGGGGTGGTCGCCTGGCGATGGGCGATCCGAGCACGTTGGGTCTCATGGTCCACCGGCACGTACACGAGTTGACAGGACGCGCTCACAGACATCGCCAACCAGCGGATCGCGGACCTCTCGACACGAGACCAGCATCCGAAATCCAGGACCACGTTCGTTCCCAGCTTCAGCGCCTCCAGACCGAGCCAGAGCAGCCGTCCTTCCAACACGTCGCGTTTCCCAGCCGGCTGCGGATCGCCGAACAGCGGGCGCATCCACTCATCAGGCGTCAGCCGCAGCGCGTTGTGCTCCTCGGACAGCTGACGAGCTCTCGTGGTCTTTCCGGCCCCGGGCAAGCCGACTGTCAGGAACAACGTCGTCACGCCCAGATCTTGTCACGCAGGCCAAGTGATCAAGGCTTGAGCAAAGGTCGATCGAAGCCACGGTGACGGTGCGGTGGCAGACTTAGCCGGGACGGTTGGCCCACTGGTCCTTTGTGCGGCTCCGCAGCTGCCTCTCCTAGATTCAGGCCGCCTTCCCTTAGTCCGGAAAGGACGCCGGGCACCGACTGCCGCGGAGTGGGCCGAGATGGGGACCAGGTCCCCTCATCCTCGGCTGAGCAAGCCTGGGTCGGCCCCGAACCGGCAGGTGGTAGGAGGCGGCGGCGCTGTTCCGCGCTACTGCAACGCGGCAAGGCCTTTCTGCAGGTCCTCGCGGGTCATGACCGGGTTGATCTCGATCTTCGCGCCCAGTTCCTGGAAGAGCGGCTCGGCGATGGTGGGTATCGCAGCGGGGTCCTGGAGATCGAAGACGAGGATGCAGCACCGCCCGCCGTCGCCGGGGCCGAAGTACGCCGCCTCGGGATCGAGCCGGTCCATCAGTGACTTCACGATCTCCGGCAGCCTGCCGGTCTTGATCGCGCCGTTCGAGACCTGAGTGTCCATGACCGCTCTCAGCATGACTCTCATCGCGTTCTCCCCGGGCGTCCGGGCCGGCGCGGCCCCCTCCGCACCTGCGTAAACCCGGTGCCGTCCCACCCACTCTCCTACCGGCGCGTAGCGGAAACACCCCCGAACAAGTCCCCTGCGGACATCGTTATGGGAGATCGTTCGACTGCGGGAGATCGGCCGTCGCTGAGGTGGCTGATGGTCGTTTCAAGTTGGTCCGCCGTCAAGTCCACCACCCCATCGCGCCGTCGTGCACCTGGACGTGCGCCAGCAGCCGCTCCCAGGTCTCGCCGCGCTCCAGCGACAGAATCGCTGACCGAGCGTCAACCACACGGCCCATAGCGTTCGAGCACGTCCCGCCGGTCCGCGCCGGTCCGGACCTTCCGCGAGATTCCGTCGACCACCTGACGCTGGTCACGCCACCGCCCACCAGGACCGGAAGCGACCGGCAACACCGGCCCAATCCGCGCCCAGACCACATCAGTCAACTCATGTCGCCGCACCATGGTCACCACCGAGCCACAACGTTGTTGGCGGTCACTGCGCGCATGGCGCTGCCACGCAAGGCAGCTCCGCTGATCGACGTCGGACGCGGCCTGGTCCCGCTCAGGACGGGCACCATGATCGGCACGTCCCTCCAGACCTGTTGCTGCTGTGGGGCGACGAGTGGTCCGGGTGGGTGCCGAAAGCGTCCGCGCAGGGTGACTTCGTCAAGCGGATGACCCAGACCGCGATGGCGCCCAGCAGGACACCGCAAACTCACAAAGACAAATTTCGCATCACTTGAATAAAGCTGCCGATGCCCAATATTCGCCTACACAAGCCTCCAATCCCGAAGAAACCTGGGTTCCTGGTTAGCTCCGGGCCACCTAGCACGTAGGTCGACCCTCAGATCATCGACTCGTGCACGTGCAAAGTTCGCACGTGCACGATTACATGGGGCGCGGTTTTGCCCTGACAGCTTGCACGTCAAGGGCCGAGCCTGGCGGGTCGCCTGACCGATGCCCTGGAGCCGGCCCGCCTCCCCCAGCGGAAGGGCAGAAGAGCGTGGGCGTGGACAATCCCCCTGGTGGGCCGGGCAAAGGCCCGGAGACCACCGACAAGCCCACCCCACCCGACACCGGCGGCACGTCATCGCACGACCATCCTGGAGCGGACGGTAGAACGCCCCGCATGGACAGTCTCGCCGCAGCGGGCTGGAAATTTCCCGGACGCCCCGAAACCAGCGCTGGGCAGCCCGGCGACCGCGATCCGACCAACGCATCCATCGCCGACCCGCCTCGCGACAACCCACAGACACAGAGTGGCCCCCAGGCCGAGGCCAAGCCGGACGCCCAGAAAGACACCGAGACCGATGAAACCGACTCCGGTCCCCCGCCGACCGAACCTGACGACGACGAAACCGACCCTGCCCAGACCAGCAACGGCGGCTCGGAAGCGGAAAAGCCAGGCCAAGCCAAGCTCGAGGACCCGGGCCAGGACAAGGGCGAGCGCGGCAAGAACGACCGCGAAGGCAAAACCGGTCAACCCGAAACCGACAACCTCGGCTCCCAAGACCACCAAGACAACAAGGAACCACGCCCCCAAGAGACCGGCGGCTCCACCAGCGACAAGGCCGACGGCCCCCAACCACCCCAGCAACCGCCTTCTCGCCTGGAAAGCCTTGCCCGCGCCCGCGAAGCACAACACGAATACGCAGAACAGCTACGCACCAATTCCCAAGACACCCAACTCCCCAACGACACCGGACAACAACCGCTCCCCGAACATGGCGACCAACATGCCCCGTCCCAACACGAGAACACGGAAGGGCAGGAACCCGGGCCAGAAGCACAGCCGCCTGTCACCGAGACACCACCCGAAGGCACCGACAACAACGGGGGCGACAATGTCGGCAAGGACGACAGACTGCCTGAGGAAAAGACGGACGCCGCGAGCAGCCCTGGCTCGCGACCCAAGTCGGAAGAAACGATTCCCGTAACCGAGGAGCAACAACGATCCTTCGAGCAGAGCCAGCAGCAGCTCGACGGTCTCAGCAAGAAGAAACAGTCCGAGGAAGTCGGTAAAGGCTTCGAAAGAGACGGCCAGAGATACAAGCCTGAAGCTGCTCTCCTCAAGGCCGCGAAGCACGGGGTAGATTGGTCTGAAGGAATGGCTCGCGCGGTAAGAGATGGTCGACCGCAAGGGCAGTTCGGCAGCGCAGCAGACGTCCGGTACGCGACGGAGTGCGGGGCCGAATTAGGACCGAAGAAAACGGGCTTCTTCAGACTCCCTGAAGGGCATGACTGTATAGAGTATCATCCAGACGGCTCGACAAGCACACCGGACAGCATTTTCGTCAAGGTGTACCCCAACGGCAAGGTCCACGCTTACCCGCTGACTCGAGAGGGAGATGCATGAACTTTTGGCTGCAAACCGGAAACCCTGAGACCCTGAAAGTAGGGTCGGCCGAAGACATGGCGGACGCAACAGGGCAGATGTATCCCATGGACACCGAAGACGCCATCTTGTTCTGGAACCGGGTCCCCGTGCGACTCGAATACCGTTACGATATTGCCGTCCTACTTGATGATTTGGTCCCGCTGCTAGAAGAGGTCCAGAACCCGGAGTTTTCCCAGACACAGATCCATTGGGGATCCGACACATTTTCCACCGAATGGAACATCGCGCGCGATGGAGATTCCCTCAGAATCGATTCGCGCTGGGACAGCATTCATGGAAGCTACGAGTTTCTTCTCAACGAGAGAAGCCAGTTGACCGTAAGGATCGAGTCCTTCGTAGCCGAGTGGCTGAAAGTACTACGCCGGATCACATCGGACCTCGCCATCCGCCATGTACGCCTGGAAGATGATGACATCGCGACCCGGGCGAAGACGTTGTCATCGAAGTCGAACTGACCTTCAAAAGAGCAGACGTATATCTCTCCCGCAGCGCCGGACGCTGCACAAGGGTCTGGACGGCCACCGGGACGCACAGCATGTGCGTGGCGCGGACCTTGTCAGCACGCGCAGGTGGCTCTCGGGTGTGGCGTCGGCGAGGAAGACCGACCGCGCTCCCCTGCCCAGACAGTGGAAGAGCCATCCGCGAGGCCCGGCTGGACGCGGGGCGCTGCGTGACGATCGGCCGGTTTCGCCTCCGACTAGGCCGTGTTTCAAAGTCCCGGCCCACTTCGCTCGCCTGGCGGCTCGCTCCGTGACCGGGTCCCACCGCGCTGCAGGGCTCTGAGAATCTGGCCGACGACGGGACCGTCCAGCCTTGAATCCCTCGCTGTGGGCTCCGCTCAACGGACAGCTCACCGACCGCTCCGGCGTGAACTGGGCGCTCGACATCGCCGTGCGGTATTCCGCTGCCTGACTGACATGCCGAACGCGGCGAGCGAGGTGGCCCTCGCCGCCGCTTCCGTGCACCTCGTGGGCCGTGCCATGCCGCGGCGCTCAGTCCAGAACCGCGGTGGCCTCCACCTCGACGAGCACACCCGGCTCGAACAACACCTCAACGCCGATGAGCGACGCCGGCGGCATGGGCGAGCCGATGCCGATCTCGTCGGCCACAGATTCGACGCCGGCCATGAACTCCGCGATCTTTTCCGAGCTCCAACGGGCCACGTAGAACGTCAACCGCACCACGTCGTCGAAGGTCGCACCGGCACCGGCGAGTCCGGTCGCCGTGTTCCGCAGGGCTTGCGCGACTTGCCCGGCCAGGTCGGACGGGATCGGCGAACCGTCGGGTTGGTGGGCGACTTGACCTGCGACGTAGACGTGCCGGGTTCCGGTGGCCACGGCCACGTGGTGATACGGGGCGGGCTGAAGCATCCCCAGGGGAGTGAAGCGCTGAACGGTCATGACGAATGTCCCTTCCTTAGGTATCGTCAAGATACTTAGGTGCGAGAAGACACTTCAACGAGACCAGGTTTCACGATGGATACCCCTGCAGAGCTGCGGATCAGCACCGCGCACCGAGAGCTCCTCGACCAGGTGCTCGACAAGTGGTCGCTCAGCATCCTGAACGAGCTGTGCGAACGCCCCTGCCGCTTCAACGAGCTCCGGCGCGCCATCCCGGAGGTCACGCAGAAGTCGCTCACCGGAACGCTCCGCCGGCTCGAGCGCAATGGCGTCGTCGAACGCGAGGTGACCTCGACCCGCCCGGTCGCCGTGACCTATAGCATCACGCCGCTAGGCAAGACCCTCCGCGGCCCGGTCGACGTGCTTCTGGCGTGGGCGGACCGGCACCTGCCGGCCATCGAGGCCGCACGGGACGCATTCGACGAGGCGGACCACACCTAACCGCCGCGCCGGGCAGGCACCGAAGGCGGGCGCCGAGAGACCGACATCGACGCTCAAGCCATTCGCCTGCTGGGATCTCGGGTCCCCGTCGCCGGGCGGCCCCCAGGCTGACTTCAGGAGTTCATGCGCACCCACGCCCGCAGGCGCTACACCTACGGCCCGACGGCACCCGCGTCCCTTTCGAGGAATGGGTCCCGCCCAGGTAACACCAAGCCGTCGACCTGCGCACCAGGCCCCGGCAGGATCCGGTCAGCGGGTCAATGGGCTGCTACGTCCACACGGTGCCCACCAGTCGACACCTGCCACGGAGCCGGCCCCCGCCCAGCCTTCAACAGCGAGGCGCTGACCGCCGCTGTCACCGTCCTGTCCCATGCCGTCCGGGCCGCTGACGGGGCCGGTCTTCGTTGTCGTCGGTCAGCGGCTGGCCAAGCGCATGCCGGTGGGGTTTTCGTGGCACTGGGGACCTTGCTGTTCTGCGCCGGTGCGGTGTTGCTGGCCGTCAGCGCCTCGCCTGACGGGCGCTAAGTCACGCAGGTCCTGCCCGGCTGGGTTGTCATAGGCGTCGGTAGCGGCTTGGCCCTGCCCAGCGTGATCGCCGCCGCCACCGTCGACCTGCCGCCGCCCTTAGCGCCGTCACGGCGCTCGGCCTCACGACCAGAGCCGGGAAGCGTCGATGCGGGCCGCTGGCGGCGAGCGGGCCGCAGCCCGTGGACGCCACCCTGGCGACCGATCTCACCAATCGGTCCCGCGAGTGCCCAGCCGTGACCCAGACGACCGCCCGCATGCCGGACTCCCCCGCGGCGTCCGCCACGGCGCCTTCGCAGCGGGCCGACGGTTCGTTCATCGCCGTCTCTCCTGCTAGGGGCGTCCCGAAATGAACCCGCGCAGGAAGCTGATCTTCGAAGCGAAGGACTTCGGTGGCGGAATGTTCGAGATGCCCCTTGCCGCCCGTCTGAGCGACTCCGCCATTCGGCGTACGACCCGTGAAGTCCGGATGGAGGCCCTGGTGGGCGACTCGGCGCAGGCGAGGTGCCCTGCTCTGGCGCAGGGAGCCGGTTGCACGATGTCCGACGCCTACACCCTGGCGGTCACCGCCACCGAGGCGGATGGCGACGACGACGAGATGGCGTCGCGCTGGACCGGTGGTGATGGCCGGAACGGCCCGTCACCGACCATTGCCAGCGGCGATCCGCCGACATGGCGGCCACCCGCGACATGTCGAGGGCAATCCAACGCTCGTGGTCTAGGCCGGTTGATTTCCGTACCGCGGAGCGGAGGCCGTCCGCGCCGACCGCCAGGTCGGGCTTCCGCGTTTCTCTCGAAGCGGGCTTGGCAGTGCCGTGGGGGTCGGCCGAGGTCACCTGGAGCCGGTGACGATCTTGACTCGGCGGATTGTCGGCTTCGGCGCCGCGCAGGCCTCGCTGCCTGCGCCAGGAGCAGCGCGTCGGGCTCCAGGGGTGACCGCGCTCCGGTCGCTGCCTCCGCGCACAGGTCGGGCCAGTCGTCACCGACCGGTGGCCGATGGCCGGCAAACACCACCAGACCGCAACTTAACCCTTTCATGGGTTTGCATGGGGATTTACGCCAATAGTGTGGGTGGCCATCGGTCAGAGCAACCTGGGCGGCGACGCCGGGTGGGATGGTGATGGCTTCAGCGGGACCGAACGAGGCGACCAGATGGCAGCTGTCCAAGCCCCCCGCGGAGTCGACGAGCTTCGTTGGGCGAAGCCGAGAGTCGGCCGAGGTCAAGCGTCTGCTGTCCGCGTCCCGATTGGTGACGTTGACGGGCGCGGGTGGAGTCGGCAAGACCAGGTTGGCCGGTCGGATGGCCACGAGCTTGGAGCGGGAGTTCCCCGACGGGGTGTGGATGGTCGAACTCGCCAACCTCGATGAGCCCGAGCTGCTGACCACCACGGTCATGGAGGTGCTCAAGATCAGGGATTGGTCCGGCCGGCCGCCCTTGGAAGCGCTGATCGAGAATCTGCGCGACAAGCACATGCTGGTGGTGCTGGACAATTGCGAGCACCTTCACAACGCGTGTGCGTTTCTGGCCGAGAACTTGCTGCGCTCGGCCTCAGGGTTGCGAATTCTCGCCACCAGCCAGCAGGTTCTGGGGATCGCCGGGGAACAGACCCTGCCCGTCCCGCCACTGCCGCTGGACCAGCGGACTTCACATCGGAACGCCGCCGCGCCGCGCGCCACGGAGGCGGCCGAGTTGTTCGCCGACCGCGCACGGGCAGTGCTGCCCGAGTTCACGCTCACCGAGGCCAACCAGGAGGCGGTGGAGTTGATCTGCCGGCGCCTGGACGGGTTGCCGCTGGCCATTGAGATGGCGGCGGCACGCCTGCGCGGGCTCTCGGTGGAGCAGGTGCTGGAACGACTCGACGACCGCTTCCGGCTGCTCACCCGAGGATCGCGGGCGGAACTGCCGCGGCACCAGACGCTGCAGGCGCTGATGGATTGGAGCCACCAACTCTGCGACCAGCAAGAACGCAGCGTGTGGGCGGGAATGTCGGTCTTCAGCGGGGGTTGTGATCTGGAGGCCGTCGAGGAGGTGTGTTCGGGCGAGGGGGTCGAGCGAGCGGACGTCGTCGACGTGGTCGCCGCGCTGGTGGAGAAGTCGATTGTCAGCCGTGAGGAGCAGGCGGGCAGGGTCCGGTATCGGCTGCTGGAGACGCTCCGGCAGTACGGCCGAGAACGACTGGCCGAATCCGGGCGAGATGCCGAGCTGAGACGCCGCCATCGCGACTACTACCGGAAGCTGGCGGCCAAGGCGGATGCCAGCCTGTTCGGCCCTGACCAGATCGCATGGCTGAGCAAACTCCAAGTGGAGCACAGCAACCTGCGCGCCGCCCTGGAACACTACCTGTCCGACCGCTCCGGCGGCCGCGCAGCACTCGGCATGGTCGCCGACCTGCTCTACCACTGGATCACAAGCTACTACCTGACCGAAGGGCGACACTGGATCGACCGGGCCCTGGATCGCGCCCCCGCTGCCGACGAGCCTCGCGCCCGGGCCTTGTGGTGCGCCAGCTGGCTGGCGATCATCCAGAGCGACCTCGAGACCGCGGCCGCGATGCTGGAGGAGAGCAAGGCGATCGGAGAGCGACTCGATCTCGAGCACGTGCTCGGATATGTGGCCGTGTTCTCCGGAATGGTCGCCATGGGTCGTCAGGACGTGAAGACGGCGATCGTCCTGTACCAGGAGGGCATCGACCGGCACACCCTTACGGGCGACCCGGTCGGCCACGTGCTCGCCCTGGTTCGCCTCTCACTCGCCTATTCCTATCTGGGCCAGACGGCGGCCGCCGTCTCGCTTGGTGAAGAGGGGCTCGCCATTTGTGACGCCCACGGGGAGACCTGGCATCGGTCGTACACGATGATGGCCCTTGGGGTCGAGAGATGGCTGGAAGGCGACATGGCC
The DNA here is from genome assembly GCF_040653135.1 of Actinomadura sp. NPDC048021. Lineage (NCBI taxonomy): Bacteria > Bacillati > Actinomycetota > Actinomycetes > Streptosporangiales > Thermomonosporaceae > Actinomadura > Actinomadura sp. NPDC048021. The sequence goes on along the minus strand of NZ_JBEZJQ010000008.1, from coordinate 13,732 downwards.
CGCGCAACCGCGCTGGAGCAGGACAGCCTGCGCGCCAACCGCTCCCTGGAGGACCCTTTCGGTATGGGCCTCAACTTGGAGGTCTTGGCCTGGGTGGACGCCACCGAGGGGCGGCATGCGCGAGCGGCGAGCTTCTTGGGAATCGCCCAAGCCCTGTGGAACGCACTCGGCGCTCCCCTCTCCGGGTACGGGCACCTGGTGCGATACCACGACGCCTGCGAGGAAGAAGTCCGGCGCGCACTCGGCCCTTCGAAATTCCTCAAGGAGTTGCACCGCGGGCTGGAGATGCCCTTCGAGGAAGGGGTCGCCTATGCCCTGGGCGAGTCCTCGGCCGCTGGCACCGAGAGCACTGATCCCAGCACGTCCTCGCCGCTGACCCCACGGGAGGCGCAGATCGCCGGCCTGGTGGCGGAGGGAGCGAGCAACAAGGAGATCGCCGCCTGGTTGGTGATCTCGACGCGCACCGTCGAAGGGCACATAGAGCACATCATGAACAAACTCGGCTTCAACTCCCGCGTGCAGATCGCGTCCTGGGTCTGGAGGCAAGGGCGGGGAGACGAGGCGAGCCCTGGCGGCTGAGTACGCCTGGGTCAGCATCCGACGTTGGTCACCGTGCCGTTCGTGTGCACCATGCGGGCACGCAACTCCCGGGCCTCCAACCAGGTGATGGCAGCGTCTCCCAAGGAGAGGGCGGCGATGCTGGCGGTCTTGGCGGCGACGCAGCGAAGACCGAAGACCGACACCGCATGCCAGGACTGATCACTGGCCGGCAGCGACCGCGCCGGTGCCTGTCCGGGCTCGCGAGCCTGCGCCGCCAGGACGGAGGTGGCCAGTCCGCCAGGCGTCCGCAGCACGAGGCTCATGCCACGGAAAGCTCCGTCGTCCTGCTCACGGCGACCGTTGGTCACCTGCACCGGCCAGCCCGAGACGGGCACCGGTCCCGCGGTCGCGAAGCTGCCCGGAAGGCAGACGCAGACTCCGCATCCAGCCAGTCCGGCCGCGGATTCGGCTGCCCTGTCGGCGGCGAACGCCTGCGCGATCCCCCACAGGTCGAGAGTCGTCCCCGGGGGCGTCATCACCGTGCCGGGCGGTTCGTCGATCACGACACTCCGGTTTCCGGCGGGAGAATCGCCAACGACGGGATCGACGAGCCCTTCCGTCAGGTCGAACGCGTGGAGCGCCGTCCAGAGCACGGCCAGGAAAGTGGCGCTGACCCGCACTGGAGCGCCACTGGCGGCGTTGACGCGCGCAAGATCCGACCCCTCCTGGACGAACGCGGCATCGAAGTCGGCGACCACCGAGTCGACAGCGCGCCGGGCCGCATCGAGGCACTCGGGCCTCTCGACCATCACGGTGGCCAAGGAACCCCACAGGGGGAAGTCGTCCCTTCCGAAACTCATCGAACCGCTCCAAAGATCTAGAACAAGACGCCTGGCTCCGCCATAGGAACCGGCTCCTCTCCAGCATGCTCAGCGGACCCGAGAAACCGGGAGGGGGAAAACCCCTATATCGCTCCGAGAGCTACCCACCTGTCTATGGACAGGTTTTGCGCAGGTCTGAGCAAATACAGCTCCGATGCTCCCGATCGCATCAGGGGAAAGACCTGCGGGACGCTGGTCAAGACGCCTGGCGGAGGGCGATGCAGAGCGCCTGGTGCCGGTCACCGGCAACAGGCCCCCAGGCCGGACGTCCGGCTCCCGTTCGCGGGCCTGTAACACCCGCGCGGACATGGTCGAGCCGGCGGTTCCGGCCCGCGCCCCCGGCAACCTCGACCTGTTCGTCATCGGGTTCGACAACCGCGCCTGGAGCGAGTTCCCGAACGACCGGCGTTGGCTGGGGCTGACCTGCGCGGTTCCGTGGGCGGCGGCGCGAGCGACCTACCGCCCTGACCGTCCTCCTGCTCCGGGAGCGTCGCTCGCACTCTTGACTTGAAAGTACTCGCTGTTGCAAAGTACTTCGCAAGCGCAAGACGATGGAGGCATCGTGGATTCACAGTCCCCCGACCAGATGCTCGACGAGGTGGCCAGGCTGCGGCGGCTCACCCGTGCCCGTGCGCGTGGGGCGGCGGTCCCGCTGATGATCTTCGGCCTGCTGACGCTGGCCTCGATCCCCCTGTACTCCCACCCCTTCCACGCGATGCAGACCCTGCCGGACGGCGGCAGCGTGAGCAGACCCGGTTCGACCAGCGGCTACGCGGGGCTGGACGGGTTCGACCGATCGGGGGCCCTCTCGATCGCGTTCTGGCTGATCACAGGGCCGCTGAGCTACCTGGCATGCGCCTTGTGGTACCAGCGACGGGCCGCCCGCGTCGGCCTCACCGCGCGGTGGCAGCCCTGGGCGTACGTGGGCACGGCGCTGTTCGCCGTGTTCTTGCTCGCCGTATTCGCACAGAACCACGGCGCCCAGAAGGCGCCTCCGCCCCTGGGAGAAAGTTTCGTGGCGAGTGCCGTGGTCAGTCCTTTGCTAGCGATCGCGCTCGGGTTGCTGGTCCTGGCCAAGGTGGAGCGGAGCCTGGGGGTCGCGGTCTGCGCTCTCGTGTACGGGGGGCTGTGCGTCATCATGAACGGCTACGGCCTCGGCCAAATCCCTGCTTGGCTCGTGCCCCCGTCCGGCGGCATGATCGATGGAATGCTCAACCCGGCACAGAACCTGATCCTGCTGGCCGCCGTCCTGCTGGTCGGCGCGCTGGTCGTCCAGTTGCGGGCGTGGGCGCGACTGCGTTCGGTCACCGCAGCGGCCCCAGTCCAGGCATGAGGGAGACCAGCGGGCAGCCAGGGGCACCGCACCCCACGCAAGGCCTCAACGACACCGTCCACCATCGCACCCGTCTCGGCATTATGACGGTGCTGCACGAGATCGACCGTGCCGAATTCGGGTATCTGCGCGACACCCTGAACCTCACCGACGGCAATCTGTCCCGCCATCTACGGACGCTGGACGAGGCCGGCTATGTCGAGATCCACAAGGGCTACCACGGACGCCGTCCCCGGACCTGGCTCAGTTTGACCCCGAAGGGGTCACGTGCGCTGGCAGAGGAGTTGGCCGCCCTGCGCGATCTGGTCGCCCGGCTCGACCGCGTCACGGACTCCACGGAGACAGCCGAAGGCAAATGATGTGGTCGGCCCTCGGAACCCACGGCCGGAACGGCCTTGAGCGACGGCGAGATCGGCCTAGGCGTCGCACGACGCGATGCCTGGGCCGATCAGTTGAAGCAGTCCTGGGCCTTGAGGCGATCTTCGCGGGCGGCGCAGGCGGCGACGATCCCGACGAGCCTGCGCTTTGCACCGGCCCCTCGCCGTCGAGAAGGTCGACCACCAGGGAACCCGCCTCCGAGGGCCTGCTCGATGGTTGTCGACTCTGGTCAATTCATCAGGTTTCAGCCCGCGGTTCTTCGTGGGCACGGAATCCCGGCACCCCGCGAGTGGGCGCGCCCTGAACGTCGCCCTGGGACCCTTGGCGGCGACCTTCGGTTAGGGGTCGTGACAAATGGTGAAGACCTTCCTGACGTCCTCGACTCGGTCGACGGGGGGTGAGACATGGCGCCGACCGGCACTCAGAGCACGACCACCGCGCTGTCCGACACTGCGGGGCATCGTGCCGCGACGTGGCCGTACCTGGTGATTCCAGGGGTGGTCACGCTCGGCATGTGCATGTGGCGGATCAGCGTGCCCTCGTACTGGCGGGACGAGTCGGTCAGCGTGACCGTCGGGCGCGGCGGGCTCGGCGCGCTGACGAGCTTCATCTCCCGCATCGACGCGGTCCACGGCCTGTACTACCTGCTGATGCACCTGGTGACCAGGCTGGGAACGAGCGAGGTGATCACCCGCACGCCCTCGGCGGTGGCCTCCGGCGTGACGGCCATGGGGATCGCCGCCATCGGCGGGCGGCTGTACTCGGCCAAGGCGGGCCTCTACGGCGGGCTGCTGTACGGCCTGCTGCCGATCACCAGCCGGTACGGGCAGGAGGCTCGCCAGTACGCGATGGTCAGCGCGGGCGCCGTCCTGGCCACCTACTTCCTGGTCCGGGCGTTGCAGGATTCGCGTCCCCAGATCAGATGGTACGCCGCATACGCGGCGACAATGGGCCTGGTGGGCTGGCTTCACCTTTACGCGCTGTTCCTCCTACCCGCCCACGCCGCGACCGTCGGCATGTGGAGGCATCCCCGGTGGCGGCGCCGCCACCGCGCGAGCTGGGGGCTGGCCGCCCTGGCTGCGGTACTCCTGGTGTCACCGCTCGCAGTGGTCGCGCGCGGCCAAGAGGCCGCCCAGGTGTCCTGGTTGGAGCGCCCCGGAACCAGGGCGCTTTACAGCCTCGGCCTGTGGGTCACCGGCGGCGGACGCGTCCTCCTGCTCGTGCTGGTGGCGGCCGTCGTGGTGGGGACGGCACGACTGCTCGTTCGCGATCATCGCAACGCCGCCGCGCTGACCGTCCCGTGGATGTGCTTACCGTTCGTCCTGGCGTGGAGCGTGTCCCAGGTCCATCCCGTCTATCACCCCCGATACATCCTCTACTCCGTCTGCGCTCTCGCGCTGCTGGGCGGGGTAGCGCTGGACACCGTGGTCGGGCGGCTGCCTGTTGGCCGATCCTGGTTCCCCGTAGCGGCCGCGGTCACCGTGCTGGCGGTCCTGGCGCTGGTGACGCTCCCCGCCCAACTCGCTGAGCGTGAACCGCGGAGCCGTCCGGACGACCTGCGCTCCCTGGCCGCCGCCCTGCGGCGGCACTCGCACCCGGGGGACGCGGTCCTGTACCTGCCCGCGGATCGGCAGGCTTTCGCGACCGCCTACGCCGACGCCTTCGCCCGGTTGAACACGACGACCCTGCAACACCACGAGACGAACCTGCAGCCCGGCTCTTTCCGGTCGGCTCTGGCAGCCGAGTCCCGGATCTGGCTCGTCCAGATACTCCCCCACGATCACCGGTACCGCAGCGCAGCGTCTCCGCGCGATCTCGCGATCCTCAAGAACGACAAAGGTCTCCGAGCGACCAGCTCAAGGCGGTTCGGGAGCATCCGGCTCACCCTGTACATCCGCCGCACAGCCGGAAGCTGACGTCCGCGCCCGGTGAGCTGAGCTCGTTGCGCTTGCCGTGGCCCACGCCACCCTGCCCCCGGTCAGCGTGCCACCGAGACCACTCCCCCGGCACCACCCAGAGTCCGGCGCTTCCGCCGTATCGGCGGACGGCGCCGGTGCGCCTTGTCCGGACGATCTGCCAAGCCAGCGCGCGACGCCCCAAAAGCATCCTCGAATCTAGCCAGGCCACCGTCTCCATCAACACGGTCACCGGCCCGAGACGGTGCCCGAGGAACCAGGCGTGGACCGGCGCTTCCCACCGACCCGCCTCACCGGCCGCGACATCCACGGTGAGGGCCGTCAACGCCGTAGCGCATCCGAACGCGAGTAAGGCGAGCACGGGCGCCGGCGGGCGCCGTGGCGCGTCGGCTCTTACGCGGTTTCAGCCCGATCGAACAAACGAGGGCTCCCGTCGCCCATCCTGCCCACGGGCACGAGGCGGTTGGCACAGCGTCATGCCACTTAGGCGACTACATGCATTCAAAGTGTCACTATTCGTGACTTGGGTATCTGGTATTGCGTCCCCCAGATCAGTCGAGGCACATGTCTGGGGGGGACACTTCATGACGGGTCGGCGGCCGACGATCTTGCTCGCCGTTGGACTTGCCCTCCTCAACACTCTGATCTTCTCGGCAGCGTGCAGCAGGCCCGGGAAAGCCGGTCGGTCGGCGGCGACATATGGGGCCCGCAGGACGGTGTTACTGGGCAGATCCGTCCAGGGACGCCCGATCGTCGCCGTCGAACTGGGGAACCCGCGAGCGGCTCGACGAGTGCTGGTCGTCGGCTGCCTGCACGGAGACGAGCCGGCCGGCGTGCCGGTGGCACATGCACTGGCCGCCAGAACCGGGCCGACGGACACGAACTTGTGGGTTGTCCCAACGTTCAACCCGGACGGGATGGCGGCCCGGACGCGGGGAAACGCGCACGGCGTCGACCTCAACCGCAACTTCCCAGCTGGGTGGCGACCGATCGACTCGCGCGGCTCAGTCACCTACTCCGGCCCCCGGCCACTCTCAGAGCCGGAATCGCGGTACGCCGCCGACCTCATCCGGCGGATCCGCCCGACCATCGGCATCTGGTTCCACCAGCACTTGGCCGTCGTCGATGACTCCGAAGGACCCAAGGACGTCGAGCGGCGCTTCGCCCGCGACGTCGGGCTCCCGCTGCGCTCGCTCACCCACTTTCCAGGCAGTGTCACCGGCTGGGAGAACACCGTCGTCCGCAGTAGCGCGTTCGTGGTCGAGCTCCCCGCCGGGCGGCTCCCGGCGCAGGCAGTCCGCCGATACGCCGACGCCCTCCGCCGGATCGCCAGCCCCTGACGGCTAGGACCTCGCGAACGCGGCTACGCTCATGCCTCTCCGTAGGTGATATCCGCGTAGGCCGCAAAGCCGAGGACGAGCTCGGCCAGGGCGGACGTCCATGTTCAGCGGAAAACGCCGGTGTGGCCAAGGGAGTAGCGGCCAGGCTGCGGAAACACGCACAGACCGTGCGGGCCGTCACCGACACGGATGCGGCGAATCAACCGGCCTGTGACCGTAGAGATCGCGTACACCTCGCTGTGGTAGCGACCCGACAGCCACAGCACCTGCCCGTCGGCCGACACCCCGCCCATGTCGGGCGAGCCGCCACCGGGCAGCCGCCATCGCCGCGCTACCCGCCCCGTCTTGAACGAGATCAGGGAGATAGAGCCTTCAGCCCGGTTGGTGACGTACAGGGTGGTCGAGTCACGGCTCACATACAGCCCATGTGCGCCCTTGCCGGTACGGATGAAGCCGGTCACGCGGAACGTCGACGCGTCGATCGTCCAGACGCCGTTGGAGGCCATGTCAGCGATGTAGAACGTCCGGCCGTCGGGAGAGGTCTTCACGTCCTGCGGCATCGCGCCCTTCGCCAACTTGAGCACGCCGGTGACCCTCTGCCCACGGGTGTCGACGCGCAGCACTTCGCCGGAGAACTCACACGCGGTGAGGAAGAAGTCTCCCGAAGCCGAGAAGTCGGCATGGTTGGGGCCGCGGCACGGCACGTCCACGTGCTTGCGCAGCCGCATCGAGTGGGCGTCCCGGAAGTCGATGCGCTGCAGCCGCTCCGCCATGATGATCGCGAACCGGCCGTCCGCCGTGAAGTACATGTTGTAGGGGTCGTCGACCGAGACCGGCTTGCCCGGGCGGCCGGTGCGCGGGTCGATCGGGACAAGGTCGTTGGAGTCGTTGTCGTTGACCCACAGCGTCCGCATGTCCCAGGACGGGACGACATGCTGCGGCTTACGGCCGACCCGAAACCGCCCCACCCGTGTGAACGTCTTCTGATCTAGCACGATCACGTCGTCGCTCTGTGAATTCGGCACATACACACGCGCCGGCAGGTCCCGCACCTGTGGGCTGAGCATGCCCGGCCGGTCGTGCTCGTAGAGGTCCGTCGGCGACGTCAGCGGGCCGGCAACAGCGTGACTCGTGAGCTTCCGCGAATCAGCACCGCCCGGCTGGCCAGCTGAAGAGCACCCTGCGACCAGCAGCCCGGCGGTCACAGCCGGTGCCCATCGGCGCTTCATGTTCGGACCAGCTCAGCGACGGTCACCGCCCGAAGCCCACGCCGACGCAGGCCGTCCAGAACCGCCGCCAACGCCTCGACCGTTCCAGTGTGGCCGGGGTGCATGCTCACCACCGACCCGCCGCGTGCCTCACCGAGAACTTAACGAATGATGGCCGACATGCCCAGATCGGCGAAGTCCAGCAATTCCACGTCAGAGGACAGGCAGCCGCGGTAGCCGACGCGCAGACCCCCGCGCCGACAAGGCCAGCGACACCCACAAGGACAGCACGTCTCTGAATCGTCACAATCTGTAGCCTACTTTGGCTGCATCTCGGCACGGTCGACCGTCGCAGCGGAAGCCGCAAGGCCAAGCGGGTCAGCACGCGATGGCCTAGCGTTCGCGCCCCGAGCCGGCGCGCAGCTCAACGCTGGGGACGTCCGGCGAGAGTTCCGGCGCGTCATCGCCCAGGTCGGCCTCTATGCCGAGCAGCGGACGCCGCAGGAATCGGACCGCGGCGTGCCGATCGAGCACATCTCCCCCCGGTCGGACACAAGAGCACGACCGTCACCGAGAAGGTCTACCGGCAGCAGACCAGGCCCGCGATGGACGAGGGCGCGACGGCCATGGACCGGATCTTCCCCGCGCTCATCGAGGAACCGCCGTCAGGCAGTCGGGCCCGGATCACTTCGGAGGTCCCCCAAGCCCATTCGGCCCTCACACTGCCAAAAATCTGATTCCGGCTCCCGACCAGCGGAAAGGTCCATCGCCTTCCGTGGTTCGGACGACCGCGAATCCGTAGGCACTCCGCTCCGGGCGGAATGAAATTGGACCGCGAACCTGCCGGCCCTGGAAACACGGGGCCGGCAGGCGCACGGTGCGACCCGTCCGGTAGAGCAGGCACCGAGACGGCGTATCCACTTGCCGTTCCGTGGTGAACACGGACGGTCTTCTATGCCTGCATCCAAAGGATGCGGGGGCAACTCAAACAAGAAGGGGGAGAGGTGCATGTGTGCAGCAGAACTCCCAAGGAATTCTAATATTGCAGTTTTTGCGTTGATTTTTTCAATTGCCCTGGGCGTGACGGCGGGCACCGTTCAGATCGCCTTGGGACTGGTTGGCAGAGTCGGCCCGTTCACGGCTGCTCTCTGGGTCGCGATAGTCGGCATCGCACCATTGTTGATCACGTACAGGCCGTCTTTGCGGGCGGGTTGGCCGATCTGGCGATCGGCGCTGATTCTGGGGCTCTGCCTTAGCGTGGGGTTCGTCTCATTCCAGTATTCCATCCGCATGCTGCCCCTCGGGATCGCGCTGGCGGCCTTCTATGTCGGAGGCCCGATGCTGCTCGTCACCATCGAGATCCTGAGGTCCCGCCGGTGGCGGGACCTGGCGTGGCCGGCGGCGGGTTTCTCTGGTGTCGTCGTGCTCACACCCTCCTGGGAGGGCGAGATCAACTACTGGGGATTCGCTGTCGTTGCGGTTTTGGCGGCGAATTTCTTGGTCGGCATGAAAATGATGTCCAGCATCAAGAAAAGCGACATCACCACCTGCACGACTTTGGCAAGAATCCCTAATATTCTCCTTATGTTCGTGTTGGCTTCACTATGGGAGGGGTCAGACGCGGTCTTCGGTCTAGGCAGGAATGATCTATTGATCTTCCTGGCGGCAGGGGCGCTGACCTTCCTGTCGACGGTGTTATCCAACGTGGCATGGCAGCGGGGAATCCGCCCCTTCGCCGTGGCCTTGTTGAATCCCACCGAACCTGCGTGCGGTGCCATCCTGGGACTGATCGCAGGTCAACAGCTGAACTGGGCGTCCTGGATCGGCATTTCCATGGTCACGGCCGCCGGCGTCGGCGCTGCGATCAGTCAGCACAGGAAGTGACCTGGCTGACTCCGCATTTGCGGCGGGGAGGACCCAACCTCCCCGCCGTCCACCGACCCGGCTGCTGGGCCTTCTGTGGGTTCCGTGGGTTCTGCGGAGCTCCCTGGCTCGCCCGACCCAGGCCACCACGCGGCCAGCCCGGCGCTGGGCACCGCTGGCCGCCTCGCGTAGCGGACCGGGTTGAAAACGGTTTCGATGACGGCGGGCTCTAGGCACCACCCAGGGCACCCCCACAACTACGCCGAGCCTCAGCAGTCTCGACATCCATCGGGCGAGTGCCGGAGAGTCTGCGCGGCGGCGGGGAGACGGCTACGATCACCGCGTTCATGTCTGATCATGTTCGGGAGCGGCGCATGGTGGGGATCCGGCCCTTGGCTTTCGGTCTGCTGATGGTGCCCGTGCTCGGCCTTGCGGCCTGCTCGGGCGGCGACAGCAATTCCGCCGCAGGAAGCGCGGGGAGCGGCGCAGAATCGCAGCGTCCCTCACCTGTACTGCCCTCCTTCAGGGGAAAGACGCTCGACGCCGTCAGCGGCGAGTTGCAGCGTTCCTGGCCCGCCTACACCAGCGCGTTCAGAGCCCTGCCCGACGGTCACCTGTTCGACGGCGAGTCCTATTCCGGTACCTGGGTCGTCTGCACGCAGGTCGAGGACCCCCAAGGGAAGAAGGTGGAACTGGGCTTCCTGCCCCCGCAGGTGTCCTGCCCACCCGACGGCCGCGTGACCACCTGGCCCGTCGTGCCCAACTTCGTCGGCAAGACCGGCACTGACGCAAAGCAAGCCGCCCTGCGGCTCGGCTTCCCGCTCGTCAGCAGTGAGCCCATCGTGACCGAGGGATACGACGACAGCTCGCATCTGGAACGTACCGTCTGCACCCAGGACCCGCCCGCCGGCCAGAGCATGCGCCAGCACTACGGCACGACACTGAGGCTGCGGGTCGCCGACAGCAAGGGGTCGTGCGCCCCGTAGCTCCCTCGCCCGGGGGCCTATGGATGGCCTCCGCCCGCTCCGACGCTGCACGGCGACAAGGGCTACGACTACGCCGACCTGCGGCGCTGGCTACGCAGGCGGGGCATCACCCCGCGCATCGCGCGCCGTGGCATCGAGTCCTCCGACCGGCTCGGGCGCTACCGCTGGGTGGTGGAGCGGACGGTGTCCTGGCTGAGCGGCTGCCGCCGACTGCACCGCCGCTACGAACCCAAGCCCGAGCACTTCGTCGCCATCGCCGCAACCCTCATCTGCCACCACCGACTTGCCAAATGAGATGACTTCGTAGGAGGAAAAGACCTCGAGGATGTGGACGCCCTACGACCAGGGCAGGGTCGGCTTTAGGGTGATAACCTTGCCTGCTCTACTGTCCGGAAGTTCATGGAATGGGCGCACGGACCGGCGGGCATCCGGTCGGCTCTGCGGGTTCGTGGCGCAGGGTGCGAATGGTAGGTCAGAGTTAATGCACGCAAAGGAGCCGACGGAAGCCCGCATCGAGGACGCGGGGAACGTCCTGGTCGCACCTGCGGCGTTGCACGACGATGACTCGATCAGAGGCTTCTTCGGTTCAACGATCACGCCGGAGGACCTTGCCTCGGGTTCGCTCGACCTTGCGCAGAAGACCGTCTACCTGTGCGGCGACGTCTCCGGGATCAGCGGCCCCCGGCTGTACGCGGCGGCACGGGTGTTCGTCGTCCGGGAGCTGTCACACGGTTACCGCGAGGGTGCCGACGGACCTTGGGTCCCCGTCGGCCTCGGCAGGCTTCCCCTCCGTGTCCACGGCGCCGGTGTGTACTACCGCCGTTTCTTCGACCTCGACGGCGATTACTTCGACCGGATCCGCGCGGAGCACGAGTTCCAGTCTTTGACGGAGTCCACGAAACCTGGAACAGCTCATCGCAGCGGAATCTATCTGACGCCCGTCACCCAAAGAAGCGACGGACTGCATTTCCGCCTGCTCCGCTGTTCCACGAACCTCTCGGGGCCGACCGAGGGCTTCCGGCCTACCGACACGAGCATCGTCGAGGCCCTGAACGGCGAGGCCGCCGCCGTCTTCCGGAACCAGGCGCCGCTGAATCACGTCCTCGCCCAGATCTACCACAACACTCCCGCCGCGACCGAGCGCAAGCAGTCCAAGGCCAAGATCTCGGCTCATGCCGACAAGACCAAGGACATGCCCGTCAACGGCATCATGGCCTTCTGCACCTTCTATGACCGGCTCGACCGATTGCGCCCTCTCGCCGAAGACACCTTCGATTACGGCGTGAAGGGCACCAGCGGGCTGACCAGGCTCCACTTTCGCCTCAAGGAGCCGACCGGGGAACGCGACGGGGTCGCGCTCCCCCAGCAGTTCACCCTCACTCTCCACCCCGGCTCCGTGTTCTTCATGCCTCTGTCCACCAACCGCCTCTACACGCACGAGATCCGACCCTCGGCGTTGGACGCCGGGCTGCTTCCGACCCGCCTGGGCTACGTTGTGCGCTGCTCCAGCGCCGAGGCCGTCCACAAAGAAGGCCAGACGTTCCTCAAGCTGGACGAGGGGCTGGTGAGGCTGGAACCGCCGACGGCGGAGGGCATGAACGAGCTGCGCGGGCTGTACGCCGAGGAGAACAGGACCACGTCCTTCGTCGACTACGGCGACGAGTTCCTTTTCAGCATGAACAAGGGAGACTACGTTGCCCCCCGCATCTGACATCTCCGATGAAATCTTCTCGTGCACCTTGCCGGCCGAAACGGATCTCTTCGCAGAACTGTCCGCGTCGGCTCGCCTCGAGGACGTGGGAAAAGGGCGGCGCGGCGCCACACTCACCAGGATCGACGAGGCGGGCGGCGTGCCTCTCGTGCGCACCACCACTCGCTACAGCAGTCCGGCTCAGCGTTTCCGGGCGGTGCACGAACGGCTGGCGCAGCGGATCCAGCAGTGTGCGGCGCTTCCGGTCGCCTTCAACAACGCTCTCATCGAGAGCTACACGAACGCCTACAAGACGATGGGCGGCCACTCCGACCAGGCCCTCGATCTGGCCGACGGTTCGTTCATCGCCGTCTTCTCCTGCTACGAGCGTCCCGAAGGGAACCCGCGCAGGAAGCTGATCTTCGAATCGAAGGTCTCCGGTGGCGGAACGTTCGAGATGCCCCTCGTCGAGAACAGTGTCGTCGCGTTCTCCGTCGACTCGAATCGGCGATTCAAGCACAGGATCGTGCTGGACGCGTCCGCCCCGCCGACGGACAACCCATGGCTGGGTGTGACCTTCCGGACGTCGAAGACCGTCGTCCGGTTTCGCGACGGACACGTCTATCTCCCGCAGGGAGCGCGCCTCACGACGGTCGACGAGGAGCAGAGGCGCGAGTTCTACCGGCTGCGGCGCCGTGAGAACAGCGAAACGGACTTCGTCTACCCCCTGCTGACCTACACCATCAGCGAGAGCGATCTGATGCCACCCGTCTGAGCGACCGCCGCCCGCCACTCGGCATACGCCCCGTGAAGGCCGGATGGAGGCGGGCTTCATCCGGGCTTCTTCCCGGGGTCAGCAGGAACACACGTGACGCCCCCAAGCCCAAAACCCCAAGCTGCCTGAAATGCGCGGGTGCAACGCGCCGGTCGGACGTGGCCTGCAGACGTCTTCCTCCGAAGTCGCGGCCGGAGCACCCGCCCGCCGAGTGCGCGGGGGCGGCGCTTCGCCGTCTCGCCGCCCCCGTGAAACCGGGCCGGGGCGTCGGCATGAGGCCGGCCGCGTTCGGCGCTCAGCACCCCGATTTCCGTGAAAAAAAAACCGAGATCAGAAGCATTCGATCTTCTCTTATCAAGGCGCTGGGCGAGCATCCGGCCTGCGTGGTTGCCGGGCTGGACGGCGTCACGAAGGCCGAGCGGCCGCTGGGCTCCCTTCCAACGACCGGTGCCGCGCTGGCCGACCTGCGCGACCAGCCACGACACCGCCCCTGAGTAGTGATCTCGGGCTCGCCACGGACGTCGCCCAGGAATCAATGATCAACATGGCGCCCATTGGTCGACGATCGAGCCTCCTGGCAGGCGAAGCAGGACCGAGTCGTGCTGCACTACCTTCTGAACTTCACGACCGCCGAGGCGGCTCACGCCCTTGGGATTTCGTCGGGCTCGGTCAAGCATCACTTGTTCGCCGGTCGGCGCGACCTCTCGAAGGAGATGGAGATCGCCCGCTAGGGCGTGTTTCGAAGTGGGGTGAGCATCGGCGTGTTGTGAGCCGGACGCAGTGAGGTCTCCGGTAGATGGTTCATCGACCAAGAAGAACCCA